>JAYTRM010000137.1:0-8184 GCA_043746165.1 Bdellovibrionales bacterium
GCGGACGAGACTCGGATGTTTGCGGGTGCTTAGCGGACAGGCGACTCACGGGGCTTTTGAAAGCCGGCGCAGCTTGGTGCGGTCGTTGGGGTACCGCCCGGGGCGGTGGTGGTGTAACCACGGGCGATCCGTCGGGTACCGCCCGGCGGGCATGGGGCGGTACCCAGTAGCTATTTATTTAAAACGCAACAACTGGGCTACTTGAGTGTTGTAGCTTTTCGAGAAATCGACGTCGCTTCGATTTAAAGCGTTGCACCTTTTTGTATGTACAAAAGTAAGCACAAGTGTGATTTTGTAACTCATGAAGCGAAGGGCAAAGCCTGATTAAAGCGCTAAAGTTAAGGCTGAACGTGGGGCCTCTCCTGAAGAGGTCGCCATGTTTGGCGAACTTTTGGACGCTAAACCAAACCCTCGCTACCTAGAGCAACGCCTTGAGGTTTATTGGTATCAGAATTATGTGTGGGTCGTTCCTGTGGTCATTGCTACCGAGGAATTAAAGACAGCGTTTAAGAGCCGAAAACTAAAGAAGGAGTATGGACGATGAAAAAAAAAGAGTGGAATGATATCGAAAAAAATTGGAGCAAGATCCCAAGTCTCGACTCGAAGGTAATTGCGCAGATTGCCAAAAGGAACTTGGAGTTAAGGACTAAGAAAGAAGCACGCATTACGATGCGCATGAACGCAAAAGACCTTGCTAAGCTGAAACTGATTGCTGAGGAACAGGGCTTGAAATATCAAACCCTAATTGGTGCTATTCTGAAGGAATACATTAAGAGCGCATCCTAAATCAGTTGTTTCAGTTTTTTGGCTCGATTGAAAAGGACTTTGCAATCGCGTCGTAGTCCCGCTCATCTGCTACTTCAAGAATTCTGTCGTGGTTTAGGATTTCTAAACCTAATTTAGAAGGTGCCCAGACGTGCTTTATTTAACCACTATCAACTTCGATTAGAATTTCACTACCAGCGGCCTCGGCTTTTTCTGCCTCCGCCAGTATTTTCTCAACCATCGGATATTTCATTAAAGCACTCCCTTGAATGCCTTTGTAACAATAATCCAGTTTTTGCTCGTACTTGTTACCCGTCGAACATGCAAGGTGAACTCGTGCGTCTGGAAAGTCGAGCGGTGCAGTAAAAAAGTAAAAATGCGGTGGCCCCACGCGGGCTGCAAGGCGCGCGCCTTAGCTCAAGGCCCGGGGCGCCGTCGAAGACCAAACACTACCTGCCGTCGCGAGCAAAATCAGCGCCGCTCCGATCCACTGCGCCCCGCTTACGTGCTCGTGTAAAAGCAAGACTGCAAAAAACGCAGCAAACGGAGATTCAAGCAGAAATAGCAGACTCGAAAGACTCGGTGAAAGAACTTTTTGCGCGCGCACTTGCAGGGCGAATGCGATCATGGTCGAAGCAAAGAGTAGGCTTAAAAAACCGGGAAGCGACAGATCTTGCCAATTAAGATGGGGACTTTCTTCGATTGCAAAAGCCAAGGATAACGGAATGAGGGCTGCCCAAAAAGACTGAAGGCAATTAAAAACAAAGGCAGAGCCAATTTTTTTTTGAATAAAGCCGAGATAAATGATGTGGGCACTCGCGGCGATTGCGCAAAGAAGGGTGAGAAAATCGCCGATATTCCAGCGCTCGCGCGAGGTGATCACAGCTTTTGGCAGCGTTGGGCCCATTGTTCGCATTTGCTCGAGAATATCGCTGGGCAGATCACAGATCAGGGCCACGCCGAGAAGACCGAGGGCCACATAGAAAAAATGAAAGCGCGGCAGGGGTCGTTTTCGCCACCACATCTCTAGTAGTGGCACCACCAAAACGTAAAGTGTCGTAATGAAGCCGCCTTTAGTGGCGGTGGTGTACTTGAGTCCCCAGGTTTGTAGCCCGAGCATCAGACAAACGAGAATTCCAGGTATGAACGAGAGCTTGAGTTGCACGAGCGTGACGTGCTGGCGAAGTGACGGGATTACAAGGGCAAGGCTGATTCCTAAAACTGCGGCGAGAATGAAGCGCCAGCCGGTCATTGCCATCGGACCCATAGAACGAAGGGCCCAGATTGTGGCAACAAAACCAAATCCCCAAATGGCACCGGCAAAAACCAGTTCGGCGACAGCTTGAATTTTGAGGTCGCGGCCGCCCGACATACCTAGAGGCTCGTCGGCTGCGGCGTCGGAGGGATAGGAAAGGCAATCCAGGCGGGATCCGAAACGACGTTGTAGAATTTATTGTCGTCAAAATCGAACGTCAGATTGCGTCCCCAGAGTTCAGCAGTTGCTACGGCGCCGGCGGCCATTCGGTCGATGATCATTTTCTGAAAAGCAGCTGAAGCTCTTTTGATGTCTTTGCGGCCTTGTTTTTTGTCAATCGCCATCAATTCTTTAATGGAAATATTGGAAGATCGAGCAAGCTCTTCGAGAATCTCAAGAACCGGTCTTTTTTCCCAGCCGGGCTTTAATGTTTTCCATTTTTTCTCCGCCGCCGCCATAACTTCGCTCTCGAGCCCTGGGCTATTATCAGAATGAAAAAGCTCGTCGACAGCGTCGTCTTCAAACCAGCGGTGGACGCCTTTTTGGTCGTTCATTTGTCCATCGTAGTTTTCGGTGACGTGCAGGGGTTGGCAGAGGTCGCCGAGGTAGTGGCCGGCCGCGCCGATGTGCACGAGCCAATCCGCTTGCATTTTGTAACGGTCGTCACTGCTAAGATCCTTAGCTTTAAGCTTTTCGCCAATAGCTTGCGCCGAATCGAGCAGTTCGCGAATTCGCCAGAAGGAGCGGCCCGCCTTATCGCTCACTTTCGGGTACTTGGCGTTGAAGGCCAAGCGATCGAGTGCGAAGGCGCCTGGTAATTCGTCAGCTTTAATTTCGCGGTTGAAAATTTCCATGTCCATGAAGTGGTTGAAAGATTCTTGTTGATAAGTCTCCGGGCGCTTCCAGATTAGGTCGGGAACGTTGCAATAGTACCCAAGGTCGTAGCTATGACTTTTGAAAAACTGACCTCTAGGAAGCTTGGCATCCAGGTAACTCGCAGTTTGGCAAACGATCGAGTGGCCGCGCTTTCCCCAGGCGAGGGCTTGGCATGGCCACCACGAGAGCGAGAGTACAATTACGCCCGAGCAAAGCAGCGCTTGGAAAATTTTTTTACGAGGTCGTGTGAGTAAAACGTTCATCCGCGCCCATTCTTTTATGAGTTAAGTATGGGCACCCGACTACACGATTATCCGCTTAAATTCAAATCGAATTTCGGTTCAGCTTTCTGTTTGGCTTTCGGAGCGACCTGCAGAGCGGCCAGCTAAGTGGCTTTGCCCCATAAGGAACTCAAAAGTCTTGAGCACGGCAGGTTGGTCAGTTGGGAGCGATTCGACCACCCCAAAAAGCGCTCGGCAGATCTCATCATAGTCGAACTCCTGCACACCAGCATCTTTGAGAAGAATTTGTACGTAGCGAATAGCGCGATCTATCAGCTTATTGTTGGCAGCACGCACATAGAGCATCAGATTTCCACGAAACCGACCGAGCCGCCCCATCAACAGGGTGGAGGAGAAATTAAGGGCGCATTTGAGTAAAAGATGTTCGCACAAAAGGCTCGAAGGACGAGGAAGCGAGAACGCCAATTCATCAAAGCTTATCTGAATTTCTTTTTCGGTTCTTTCGATCTCATAGACGTGGAGGTGGGCGGCGTCGACTCGTGCGCTTCTCCTTTTGAGAGTATTTGGGCTGAAATCGAAGCCTTTGAGATTCTCTTGACCATATTTTTCTCTGAAGCCCGGCCAATCCAAAGGGCGCGGCGCGCGCCCTAAAATCTTTGTCCAAGCTTCCTCGCTATTTTTTGCTGAATCGATCACGAGGTAGGTCCAAGCCAGCGCCGCGCGTGGCTCGAGTGCATTTTCAAAGGCGAGCAGGCTAAATGTTGGAGATCGCTCCGTCGTGTCGGTCAGCAAAGTCATTCCGTAATCAGTGGTGACGTGGACACAAATCTCGTTTTTGCCGTAAATTTCGGACTCACGGGCGATCAAGGGACTTAAGCCATTGAGGCTGGTCTGATTGAGGACAGTTATAAACTCAGTAATTTTTTCCTGCGGAGACCCTTGAAGCACCGAGAAAAGTGCCGCGCCCGCGCCAAGCATTAAGACTGTGGTCGCCTGGAGTCGTGTTGACCCAGAGACGGCCATCGGACCTGTCTCGAGCGCAAATGATTTGACGCTGCCATTGTCGATTATATTTTTTGAACGCTCGACAGTCTTCGCTAGTAGCTGAGTCGGGTTACAGTAAATAAAATAAGGTTGACGCCCGTTTGCGACGGCAGAGATTTTTGCTGCTTCTTCTACGGCGGCAATCACGAAGGGGGTTTCTCCTCCCTCGCTGGTACCTATTAAAATATCGCCGGCTTTGTAGCCAAGATCATGGAGCTGCTTTGCTCCATAGTCGACGCGGTCTTCGAAATTCTCAATCGATTTAACCAGAGCGTAGTCGCCGCCCGCCATGAATGACAACACTCGCTCCTGCAGATCTTTTCGCTCCGACTTTGCCACTTCTTCGCGCCATAATGTTTCGAGACTCAAGCTAAGGCGCCCCGTCGCTCCACACCCGCAAAAAAATATCCGTCCTCCCGACGCGACTACGGATTTCATGTCACGAGCAAGTTCTTCGATCCGCGGCATTTGCGCTTTGAAACAATTCAACGCCTCGAGTTCAACCGATTTAAGCAGCTCGATGGCGGCTGGTAAATCAGCGGACGCCATTTGGGAGAGCCGGGTGGTCCGCGGGTGTTGCGACTCGGTGGGCAGGTGACCGAGACGGAAGTGTTCGGCTGTTGCCAGAAATGCTTGCGCCTTCTCAAGGGCGGTTGGCTCGGAATTTTCAGTCATTATTGATACCGAACGTGTTTCCATACATTTCAGACTCCCAAACGGGTTTTGCGGCACCTCGGAAATTGTAGCTTAAAATGTTTGCCTTCGTCACCGTTCCTGGACCTTCGTCATTGCGTCCAGGATACGGGGAGCGAAATTCTTAGCCCAACGACGTGAGCCGTGCTCGGTCAGCTTGTCTTGATCCCAGAAAAGAGCTTTTCCTTGCTGATCGTGAAGGCAGCCGCGCGATCCGCAAAATAGTGCGGTGGGATTCAGGAAAACCAGGTCGGCACGCGCGGCTTCTTGCTCCAAGAAACGATTCAGATTCGGATAGCCTTTTGCTTGAATCCAGTTGTCGGTTGTAGAGGTCTTTACTTCAGCCTCATCAAACAGCGGAGTTTCGCCGGCAATGGCGATCCTAAATCCCTGAGACAATCCTAAAGACTTGAGCCGCCCAATTCCTCGAGCGAACGCTCGGGCAAAATTCTCTTCGTTTAAAGGGTCGCGCTCCCGGCTCCACTTTGCAGCCAAGATGATTAAAGTGGGACGGGCTTTGGGAAGGACTTTGTCGATCACGAAGCGATTGAACTCAAAACATCGTGAAGTTCCATGAGAGTTTTCATCCAACGTTTCCTTAGCAAATTCGAATGGCAGGCACCCGGCGGCGCTGGCCTGAGAGATGATCTTTCCCTGCAGAGACTCGCGTAGACCAAGTAAAAGTTGGGCTGAAACGCGATCGCCCCAGAGAAGGATGTCGACATGCGAACTGCCGTTCAGGCACTGATCCATTTGATAATCAGTCACCTGCTGGTTGAGATCCAGTGAGCAACGGCCGCCTTCGTAGAGATCGCGGTAAGAACCGAGGTGTTCGTCATCTGCACTCCGATTGGGAATGGTCATCGTGCTCGCAGCAAGAAACGAAATCAGGCCCGAGAATGTCAGAATGCCGAGTCCAATTGTGAGAGCGGCTCGAAAAGGGAGTCCCGAGAAGCTCTTTCGCACCGGTTGCTCGATTGCGTGGTGAAAAAATATAGCTAAGAGAATGACCGCGACCAAGAGCAACAGCTTAGATGCCATCGTGATCGCAGTTGGGTGAAGGCTGCGTAGAAAAACCCAAGCGGGCCACTGAATCAGGTAAACCGGATAAGACAATCGACTCAAATACGTTAGGACACGCGGGCTTGGCCACGAACCCGCAGAAAAAATAACAGTTGTGCAGGCCACAAGGGGCGCCAATCTTAGAAGTGGACCGGCGCTCGGCGGCAGGACGGCAAACGACAACCCAAGTGAGACGAGGCCTAAGATATAACAAAATCTAAAGCGGCGGAGTTGAAATCCTGAGGCCCATTCAAGTGCTCCGCCTGCGCAAAATTCCCAAAGTCGCTCGGGAATAAAATACTCCGCATCTGGCTTAAGCACCAAAGCGGCGAAGAGCGAGGCAATACACAATGTGATAAGCGCCATTAGTTTTTTTCGGCGTAATATTTTAATATTAGCGAATGCAAACGCGCTTGCGAGTTGAAACTGAACGAGCAACGAGAGCGCCACGAAATGAAAAAAAGGATTCAGAACATTCAAGTTCTGAAGACTCGTGCCTGAAAAATAAAAATTGCTTAAAAATAAACTTGCCGGTAGAGCCGCGCGAACGACCTGTTGGTAAGTATCCGGATCAAATACGCTTGTTGAAGCGACCGAGCAAAGAACACAAGTAACACCTGCCATCGGCCAAATCCGGGCGATGCAGTTTCGCAGAAAAGCTTTCAGGTCGAAACGCTCATCGCTTGGAGACAGTCTCACTGCGAATGTCAAATATCCTGAAAGCAAAAAGAGGACGTCGATTCCTACGTAGCCGCCGGTCAAGCCCAGATCGAAATTGCAAATGACAATGGCTAAGACAGAGAACGCGCGCAGCGCATTGAGAGCGGGTCTACCTTTCACACGTCGGCCAGACCAGTAACCTTGACGAGAATTCTCTTTTCTCTTTCGCCGTCGAATTCGGCGTAAAAGATTTGTTGCCAAGTCCCAAAATCGAGGCGGCCGTTGGTGATTGGCGCCGTGAGAGAGTGGTTCGTGAGATAAGATTTCAGATGAGCATCACCGTTGTCTTCGCCGGTCTGGTGATGGTGGTAGACTCGGCCATAGGGTGCCAAATTATTAATCCATTCCGAAATATCCTCGAGAAGTCCCGATTCTGCGTCGTTGACGTAAATGCCGGCCGTGATGTGCATGGCGCTGACGAAGCAAAGTCCGTCTGCAATTTTGGATCTTTCGATGGCACTCTCGACCTTTTCCATAATATTGACGAGCGCATAACGCTTAGGAATTTTAACGTGCAAATATTCAGTATGATGGACCGCGGGGCCAGCCTTGAGGTGCGCGGTGACCTCGTGGCGTAGAAATCCCGGGCAGCTGTGCGCGTTGAGTAGCCATGTTGGTGTCATGAATATGAGTGTGAAGGAAAAGCATATAGGATTTCAAGCGTCGGTCTGGTCGTGATTTTTGGTTGATTGCAATCTGGATCCTAGTTTCCATTTTGATTAGAAAGGCCAGACGATCGCTTAGGTCTAGCGTGACTGGAGTCACGTCATGAAAACCGGCTGATTCGTCCCCGAGCTCTCTACGTTCGAGGCCGGGGTATCGGAACCGAAGGTTAGGCTATCGGTTTTCCAGAAGATTTTTTATGTCCGCGGCCTGTCGATTTGGCCTGCTTGCTCATGTAGTCTTCAAGCTGGGTATGCTCGGTGTTGAGATAGCCCTTGGCATTTCCCGCGCTTTGGTAAAAAGACTCGATCGAAGCGAGAGCTTGATCATATTTTCCAAGCTTGATCATCAGTCTTACTTTTTCGGTCGTCGCCTGAACAGGAAGGACATCGCCCGAGTTGGCAATGGCGAAGTCAAAGTACTGAATCGCCATCTCGCTCTGTCCTGAAGCGAGCAGCAGACGCCCGTAATTAAGCCCAGTTTCGGCGCTCTTGCCGCCTGACCTGAAGTAACGGGCGGAAGTTGAAAGCGCATTCTGATTTTCACCGAGGCGCATTTGCAACTTGGCCAAAGCTTCGAGGCCACGCAGATCGCCGGTTTTTTCAAACATGTCGAGATCGGCACCTTTAGCGCAGTCGAATTTTGCTAAGTTTACACAGACTTCGGCGAGCTCGGTGTAGCCCGAAGGTGAGAGCATCCCGATGAGTTGTGCTACCTTAACAAAGGGGATTTCCAGCGCATAGTTTCCCCAGTTCACCAGGTGAACATAGATCGCGGCCAGGGCGATTGCAGCGATGACTAGGTTGCGGCTGGTCTTTTTGGCGGACTCCTTATTTGCTTTTATTCCTGGAGTCGGATCGCACC
>JAYTRM010000138.1:0-7720 GCA_043746165.1 Bdellovibrionales bacterium
AAACTCACCCGGACTTAGTCTGACGTACGCCATTTCTCACCCTTGAGATAGCGTATATCACATTTGGCTGACTGGGTACGCTTTTCCGATAAGCATGTCCCAGGAGGTCCGACTTCCGATGAGACTCTTTCTCACCCAGAGACGGTTGGTGATCTGTTCCCGCAATTCTGGAACGTGAGAAATTATTCCTACGATACGCCCGCCCGCCTGAAGCTGAGACAATGTCTTCATTGCCATTTCTAGCGCCTCTGGATCGAGCGTTCCAAAACCTTCATCGACAAACACCGTCTCGAGGCGAACGCCGCCAAACTGGGTCTGCACCACGTCGGCGAGTCCCAGGGCGAGACAGAGTGATGCAACAAAACCTTCTCCGCCGGAGAGCGACGCGGTGGCGCGTGACGTACCGCTGAGCGCGTCGTCGACTTCGAGATCTAACCCCCCGCTCTTGCGTTTATCTTCGAGAGTGACTGCACGTTTGAGTCGAAATTGTCCGCGCGACATTTGTTCGAGGCGCCGAGAGGCGGCTTCTAAAACGTCGTCAAGGCGAGTTGCGAGAACAAATCGCTGAAAGCCAATTCGTGCGGAATTAAATTGCGGCGAACCAGAAGCGACACCGGCGAGGCGGCCCAAAATTTTGAAACGCTCTTCAGCGGCGTTGATCCGTTCCGAAAGTTCGAGAACCCGCCCTGCAGCCGATTGAAGGCGTTCGAACCTTTCACGAGTCGCGATCAGATTCGCTTTGGTGCGCGTTCGGTCAATTTCAGATGCGAGAAACTCAGTTTCACGCGCTCTTGTGTCTTGCGCCCAGTCTGGCGCTGCCTCAATGTCAGCTATGAGCGCGGCGAGCCTAGATTCGGCGATGGCGAACTGATCGCGAAAGCCGCGCACCTGCGACTCAATGGCTTTCACTTGATCAGAGGAGAGCTGACAGCCGCGCGCCGCTTGCAAGTCTTTGAAGCCGGAATTGCCTAACTGCGATTCGAGTTCTTTTTCAGCCGCTGCCAACGACTGCAATTTAAGTGTTAGGCGATTTTCGAGTGAGGCCAGCGCAACCTGAGCTGCGGCGAAAGCTCGCGACGCCAATTCAGCGGCCAAGACTGACGCTGCAAGTGTAGCTTCCAATTTTTCGATTCGGGTTGCGATCTGGGTGCCTTGAGTCTTGAGCGAGTCAAGATTACGGTTTGAAGGAGAAACACGCTCATTGAGATCTTTGACACGAGCGCGGCTGGTCTCAAGGCTCACAAGGGCGGCTTCGCGCCGACTTTGTTGATCGCGCAGTTCCGACTCATTTGCGGCAATCAAGCTTACCAGGGCGCCGAGCTCCTTATTTTTTTTCTCAGCACTTTGCTCGGCTTTCGCGAGTGAGGTCAGCTGGGCCGCAATGCTCGCCAGCAGTGGTTTTAGCTCGTCGCTGCGCAATTTGATTTTCTCAAAGATCTGCTGTTCAGAACTGCCGCCTTCAGCGGAATTGACGGTTGCGCGCGCGCGAATTTTTGTGAGCAGCTGCTCTTTGGCTTCGCTTGCCCGCGCGCATTGGGCCAAGGTCTTAGCGAAATGATCTGAGATTTTTTGAAGCTCGCCGCGCGCTTGTTCGACGTCGTCAAAACTTGGCGCCTGACCTGCATAAGGATGGGCAGGTTGAGGATGAGACTGGCTTCCGCAGACGGGGCAGGGCGTGTCTACCTTTAATTCTTTGGCGAGTGCCGCTGCAGCTGAGAGATGGGTGGCCAACTGCCAGCTCTTTTGCAAAGTCCGAACGCTTTCGTTTTTTTCGTGAAGTTCAGTTTCGGCTCGAGCCTTAACACTCTCGCTCAAATCCAGCTGCTGACTTAAAACCGCGTGCCCGCTGAGCTCATCTCCGATCTCTTGGCTTTCCTTTGACAATAACTGAAGCTGTGCCTGTAAACGCTCAGCTTCCCGACTTTGCTCGACAAGGCTTGCGAGTTCAGTTTTCAATTGGTTCTGATTGAGAAGTTTTGTCTGTAGAGATTGTTGCCGTGACGCGAGTTCGGAATCAGCAACAGCTAAGCTTTGAAGAGCTTGATTTTCGATTTCGCTTTCACGCTTGAGGCGCTCCGCATTTTTCCAGGTTTCGCGCAGTCGTTCGCGTTCAATCTTGAGTTGATCAAGACCCGAATCGGGCGAATTCGATTCTCTTTCGACTTCATCTTTTACTTTTTGCGCAATCGTGAGTTTTTCGACGCACTGTTTGAGGTTTTCTCTTTGCAGCTCGATTTCGTGATGAAGTTCAGCGACTTCGCGCTTGATTTTGTCGAGAGTCGCGTGGGCCTCGAGTACTGGCCTTGCGGTGCGCTCGCGTTGAATCGAGAGCTCAAGCGAACTGACCTCAGGAAGGCGCTGATCCAGATCACGTTTGGTCAGTTCGACGTTCAACCTCTCCTGAACTGCCTGACTCAGTCGGAGCGCGACCTGCTGGCGTTCCGAGGCCTGCTGAAACAGCGCTTCAAGTTTACCTTCGCTTTCAGTCAAGGATTCGAGTTCATTCTGGGTGGTCGACACTCGGTCGCGGATTCCGAGGGGAGTGGAGATCTCGAGCTGCGTGAGAAGGGCCTCAAGACGCGCGCGATCATTGGAAAGTTCGACTTTGACAAGGTCGGCGCGTTGTTGAAGTGTCTCGGTCACCAGGCGAAAGCGATCGGTGCGAAACAAAACTTCGAGAAGACGTTCACGTTCGTCACTCGAGGCGGCCAGAAAACGTCGAAATTGGCCCTGCGGTAAAACCACAACTTGTCGAAACTGACTTTCGCTCATGCCGAGAAGCTCGACGATCGCCTCATCTGTTTTACGCTCGCCAATCGCGATCGGTTGCCAGTTCGTAGCGCTCGTAGCGTTCACAGCACTAATATTGCTCATATTGCTCATAGTGCTCAGTGCGCCGCTAGCATTGCTGCTGCCGTCACTGACGTTAGGGGCGAGATGCATGAGTTCGCCGTAGGGAGGTTGAAGAGTCAATCCTCCACTTGCGCTCCGTTTTTTTCTGACGGCTTGTCTCGGCTGCCGCATCACTCGGTACGTTTTAGGTCCGAGCGCAAACTCGAGGGTGACTTCGGTCCGATGATCGAGATCCGCGAGATCACATCTCAGGCTTTCACTCCTTCGATCGCCGCTGGAAGTTCCAAACAGTGCAAAACAGATTCCGTCGAGTATCGAAGTTTTGCCGGCGCCGGTTTGACCATGAATTAAAAATATTCCGCCTGCCGCAAGGCGACTGAAGTCGATTTTTTCAACTGTAGGGTAGGGCCCGAAGGCTTGCATCGAAAGGCAAATTGGCCTCATAACGGGCTCACCCGATTGAGTTCCTGAAAGATGCGGGCCATTTCGGTCTCTTCATGTTCGTTGAGGCGCTCGCCGGCAACGGCGGCAAAAAACTCGCCAAACAGCTCGAGGTCCGTCAGTTGCTCCATCTCTTGCGCGCGCGTTGGCCCCGAACCCGCAACCGATCCCGGCGCAAAATGAGAGGCCGAATCAGTCGCGAGATGGGCTGACGCGCTTATTGAAATGTCACGCTTTGCCCGTGCCACGTGAAGGAGATTCGGGTAGAGAGCACGCAGTTTCAAGAAGCCATCGAGAACCGCTCCGGAGTCTGTGTAAGTGGCGATGATGAAATCGTTCGGTCTGGAGTCGCATGCGCCTCCTGTTAGGAGTTCCTGAAGTGGCCCCTCTACCGAGCGCAAGCGGCGCAGGGGCTCGATTGCGTGAAGGCGAGTTTGCACGATCGTTTGCTCAGCACGTTTACCAATTTCAACTTCAGTCACCGACTTGATATGGTCGACTTCTGATTTAGAGTACTGCAAAAGCGAGCCGCTGTAGCGGCAGTTGGGTCCGCCTGCGGCTTGAGGCTTATGTAAGTGTCCCAGGGCTACGTAATCAAAACCTGCAAAGGCCGAACTTTGCACAAGACTTGACCCGCCAATGAAAAGCTCTCTCTCTGATTCACTCGATTCAGATCCGACAACGTAAGCGTGGCTCAAGAGGACGTGGGGAAGATCACGCGGTCTCTCGGCAAGAATTTTCCCGCTGAGAGCTGATAGCGCAAGATGGGGAGTCAGCAACGATTCGTCACCCAGTAATCTTGCAATGATCAACGGTTCTACAAAAGGAATACCCGAGATTAAGACCTCTCGTCCCTCATCTCCTTGGATGAGCACCGGTAGAAAAGCGTCACTCAAGCGCGCAAAGATCGTGACATTTTGCTGACGCAAAAGTCCGGAGGCAAATCCGAGGCGTTCACAACTATCATGATTACCGGGAATGATAAAAATGGGCAAATCACGCCGGCCGGCGGCCTCCGCTAAGAACCAATCAAAGAGTGAAACGGCTCCCTCTGGGGGAAGCTGTCGATCGAAGACGTCCCCGGCAATCAAGAGAGCGTGCGGTTTGACGCGGTCGATGAGCTCAAGCACGCGCTGGAGCGCAGAGGACTGGTCTTCAAGCAGGCTGCGACCATGAAGAGAACGCCCAAGATGCCAATCAGAAGTGTGCAGGAGCCTGACCATCCTAAGGTTGTAAGCGATGACTCGATTTGTGGCAATTGCGTATCATCATTATATCCACCTGCGGACGTTCTTGGCATTCAAGATCCGCCGCGACATTTTAGTACATGGAATGTCGCATCTTTGGACTTAGGGAACTTGAACGGCCGGTTTGTGTTATCATATGATCAAAAGATGTCGAACTCTCAGCCAGGCTGCCTCTATTCCGAGGCGCGTGTGCTGTGAAAGAGGAATAAGCGATGAAAAGGGGCTTGAACGTGCTCGAGGCTGAGGCAACCAGTGAGATCGCGGGTGGAGCGTCGCGCGACACCGTGGCGGTAGATTCAACTGCCGGACAAGCGGAGTCCGGATCAGGACATAGTGAACAAAGGCGTCGCGAGCTTGCTGACTTCTTGCGCACTCGCCGCGAAAAACTAAAACCTGAGCAGGTGGGCATCATGCAGGGTGCGCGTCGCCGAACACCAGGCTTGCGACGTGAAGAAGTCGCGGAGCTCGCAGGCGTCGGCACGACTTGGTACACTTGGCTCGAGCAAGCGCGTGACATTCAGCCTTCATCTGAAGTCTTGCGCCGGCTCGGGCAGGCATTGAAGCTTCAGCCTGCCGAAGTTCGGCACATCTTTTTGCTTGCCGGCAAGTCTCTGTCGATCGAGATCGGTGATGAAAAGGAAATGGTCGATCCCAGCATTTTACGCTTTCTTCACGATGCACTGAATGTCCCTGCGGTCGTCCTCGGTGCAAGGTGGGATGTGCTGGCGTTCAATAAAGCGGCAGAAAAAGCTTTTCCGGGTCTGCTCGAGAAGCCAGAAGGTCAGCGAAATTGGCTCGATCTGATTTTCTGCTGGCCTCCGAGTCGGGGTCGCGTGCGGAACTGGGAGACCGTGGCGCGGCGCGTGATCGCGGAGTTTCGCTCTTCACTTTCAGAGTCACTCGATAATCCTTGGGTGCTTGAACTTGTCGATCGTATGAAATTAGAAAGCGTCGAGTTCGCTCAGTGGTGGCGAGATCATGACGTTCGTGACAATTATCCAGCGATTGTTGAACTCGGCGAAGTCCGATCTGAGGGTGTGAGGTGGGAGCGGGCCGTTCTTCACCCCGGTAACAATCCACGACAGAGAATATTGATTTTCAATCCCTTCCCGATTGAGAACGCTCAAGATAAACCGAAGGGGTCTTAAAATGCTGAGCGAGCGCCCGGCCGAGCCGCTGAGCCAGCTCCGCAACGTCGCACTGTCGCCATTTGGGCCCGAGTCTGGGCCCGAGTCTGGGGCCGCGCCCCGAACCCAATCTGGAGCCAACATTGCGTTGAATTTCGGAGCAAGTCGGTGGCGCGACCGTATCGATTTCCATTTTCATCTCAGTGGGCGCGTTGCCTCGGACCTGATGAGTCTTGTCTTGCCGCAAGTTGAGTCTCCACCGGCGAGGCGAAGGCGAGATGAGCTTTGGAAATCGACGTGCCTTGAGTTTTTTTTAGGCCCCGCTGGACAACAGTCTTATCTCGAAATCAATTTGTCGCCGTCGGGCCATTGGAATTGCTACGTCTTTGATGGCTATCGCCAAGGCATGCGCGAATCCGCGGACACCGTTGTTTACTTAAATGAATCTCACCTAGACCCGCGCGGCGATCAAGCGTCTTGGCACGGAACTCTGCGGACTGAGGGTCCAAAGGGCGAGTTTGCGTCTTGGCTCTCGTCGGGTAGCCTTGTCATGGGGGTCTCGGCTGTGCTGGAATATAACTCTGGCGAGCGCGAGTACTGGAGTTTGGTTCACGTGGCCGATCGACCCGATTTTCACCGCCGCGAAGGCTTCCGTCTCACGCTTTAGCCTCTGGATCTTTTCGAGAGGAGCTAGAGTGGTTGAGCTTGGAATTGACGTCTTGCTAAAATCGGATGTGCTCATCAAAGAACTCGCTGGCAAGCGCCTAGCCGTTCTAGGTAATCCCGCATCGATGACTGGAAAGTTTGAGCACAGCATGGATGCGATCGCAAAAGTTTCTGGTCTGAAACTGGCGGCGGCGTTCGGGCCGCAGCATGGAATGCGCGGTGAAGTTCAAGACAATATGCGCGAGACCGCAGACGAAATCGATTCGATTTTGAAAATTCCAGTTTTTTCCCTTTACGGCGAAGTGCGCAGACCAACAGCAAAAATGATGGATACTTTTGATGTGCTGCTCGTCGACCTTCAAGATGTCGGTACGCGCATCTACACATTCCTCACAACACTGCTGTACGTTCTCGAAGAATCGGCCCGGCATAAAAAATCGGTGTGGATCTTAGATCGCCCCAACCCAGCGGGCCGCGAGGTCGAAGGATCGGCATTGCGACCGGGATGGGTGAGCTTCGTCGGCGCCGCCGAGGGAATTCCCATGCGTCACGGCCTGACGATGGGCGAAGCGGCTCATTGGTTTCGTCAAAAGTTCAAGCTCGATATCGATCTCAAAGTAATCAAAATGACAGGCTATGATCCAACGGCTGGGCCTGGCTACGGCTGGCCACAAGGCGAATTGTCGTGGGTCAATCCGTCGCCCAACGCTTCAACGCTGAGTATGGCCCGCTGTTTTCCGGGCACGGTGCTTCTTGAAGGCACGCATCTATCGGAAGGGCGCGGGACAACGCGGCCCCTCGAAACTTTTGGCGGACCAGGACTCGATCAATTACAACTCCTGAGGACGATGAACGAGATGGCCCCGCACTGGCTCGCCGGTTGCCACATCCGCACCTGTCATTTCATGCCGACGTTTCAAAAGCATGCCGGTCAAATTATCTCAGGCGTGCAACTTCACGTCGATGATCAGTCGTATAATCCACAATTGTTTAAACCTTATCGTCTCGTCAGCTTGTGGCTCAAAGCGATTCGCAAACATCACCCGCAGTATCAAATCTGGCGCGATTTTCATTACGAGTACGAAAAAACTCGCCTCGCGTTCGATCTGATCAACGGCGGGCCAAACTTGCGCGAATGGGTTGACGACAATTCTGCTGGAGCCGCAGATCTCGATGCGATTTGTGTTCCAGACGAGAAAGCATGGGAGAACGAGCGGCGACCATATCTTTTGTACGCGTAACCGTTGGACGCCTAGCGTGTAGCCGAGGCGCGTACCCGCCTTAAACCTATATCGGTGGGCCTTGCCGGCGACCGCGCCTCTTGGCCTTCTCCCGAGGCTTGTAAGCAATCACTCCCAAGGCCTCAAGCTCATTGCGAAGGATGTA
>JAYTRM010000139.1:0-15313 GCA_043746165.1 Bdellovibrionales bacterium
GGGACGCCGGACGCCGGACGCCGGATATCCAAGCCGACGGTGGGTAAACAAAGATAGTTTTTCGTTGCGCAACGAATGCTGCTCTTGGAGACGTAATCGCGACCGATCGCCACACGATTTTAGAAAGTCTGGTCCAGGATGACTATAGTCTGATCGACCTCCGTCCACAGACCTCGATAAACCCACCGAAGGTCGGGAAAAATCAGGCCCAACGTCCCGAAAATCCAAACCTTAGTCTAGTTTGGGCGCGACGATGGTCTAGTTTAGCTAGCCGAGACTTTAGCCGGAACCAGACTCGCCGAAAGGTTTGTTGCAAGCAGCGAACGGATTCAAAAGTTCACCGGCGAGCAAACACAAACGAGTGACTGCGTATGTGCGAGCGATGACCCGTTGATCCAAGATTTGATCGAGGTTTGCGAAGGTCCAACGTGTTCAACCCAACAGCGCCAAGTATGGCGCTCCCGGCGGGTACTCAGTAGGTGAGTCGAAGCTCGAGGCGCGTGAGGAATGTGCGTGCATTTTTTGGAGGTTCTTTATGGGAATGAGAATTGGTACAAACGTCGCTTCGATCGCTGCGCAAAGACAAATGGGCGGCACTCAACGTGACATTCAGAAGTCCTTTGCGCAATTGTCCTCGGGCTCGCGGATTACGAAATCTGCCGATGATGCGGCGGGATTGTCGATTTCCGAAGGATTAAAATCACAAATTCGCGGATACTCGCAAGCTCAGCGCAACGCCAACGATGGCATATCAATGATTCAGACGTCAGAAGGTGGACTCGGCGAAATTTCAAATATCTTAACTCGCTTGCGTGAGTTGGGTGTACAGGCGGCTTCTGACACGGTTTCAGATCAGGAGCGAGGGTTTATCAACAAAGAAGTGACGCAATTAAAAGCCGAAACAGATCGGATCGCGAAAACAACTCGGTTCGGCTCAGTTCATCTGCTCGACGGAACGTCGGGTTCGTTCGACTTCCAAGTCGACATTAATAATAGTGAGAATGATCGCATCGGATTCGATTCAAGCATGCAAAACGCGACTATATCGTCCCTCGGCATTGACGGGCTCGATTACGGTTCAAAAGATGGTGCTCGTGAGTCTCTCTCGGTCATCGATGGTGCGCAAAAAATGGTCAGTGGTCAGCGCGCGAATTTGGGAGCCCTGCAAAGCCGCTTGTTCTCGACGACCGATAACTTAGGTGTCGCGGTTGAAAATATGTCGGCTGCCAACTCGCGAATTCGCGATACGGATATGGCGGCTTCGACGGCTGACCTCGCCAAGAACTCAGTTATGCAGCAGGCTTCGGTCAGTGTGTTAGCGCAAGCAAACCAAACGCCTGGTTTAGCACTGAAACTGCTCGCTTGATCGATTCAAAGTCAGACTCGAATTTCTGACCGCGGGTAATTCGAGTCTGATTGATTCCTACTGGTTTTCGCAAAGAGATGGGTTTGTTTTTCGAGGAACTGGCTTGATCTGTTCATTCTAGTTCCTGGTGAAACAAAATTGTGAGGGAGTACTCCAGCCCTCTAGTACCCACCTACCTCGAGAGAGAGATCGTTAAGGTTTCTCTCTCGAGGGTACTTCATATAGGTATTTAGACTAGTTTTATTCTAGTCCTGTCATGAACTAAGGTCACTCGACCGAACTGTCTTGCGATGGATATTAAAGGGATAACCAGAAATTTAATTCCTCTAGCCACACTCAAAAGCGTCAAAGAGTCTGCCAACACGCGTTCGAAGACCGACGCAAACAATGATCGCGACGGCGACGGAGCAGCTTCGGGTGAAGAGCATAAGCGCCAGAAGCTCAATCCTGAAGAGATCAGCGAAGCGGTCGATTACCTGAAAGAACTTCCTGGAGTAAAAGAAAATAATTTGACTGTTCGCCTTGAGACTTCAGGTGGTACAGCTGTTGTTTACATTCAGGACCTAAATGGCAAGGTCATCCGTCGCATTCCAGAGTCGGAGTTGGCAGCTTTGACGAGCAACCGCCAGCGTAAGAGCGGACATTTGCTCAATAAGGCGCTCTAGGCTGGCCTTTGCTCCGAGGAAAAATCAACCTACGTCGGGTGGCAACCGGTGACGGCCGCTTTCTGCCGGTGGCCTCGCCACAGGGCATTTGGCCTACGTCTCTGGTTCGTCGCCAGTCCGTCTCCGGTCCGTCTCCGGTCCGTCAAAAAGCCAACAGCCGTCACATCTCCGCGAAATGGTCCGAGCCATTTAATTGACTCACTGTTTAACTCTGTCTCTGAGAAACTAAATGCAGCTTTCGTTGTCACACCCAGAGGCCGCTTCGGGAAGCCCATAAAGGGCGGAGTGACTTTGTTGGTCAGGAGGACCGGCGGTGGCGATTCAGTTCGGTTCGATCAACACAGGCCTTCCGCCAAATATCGTCGAACAGCTGATGGAAGCTGAAAAGATTCCTATTAAAAATATCCAAGATAAAAAAGCGAAGTCAGAAGACCGATTGAAATTGGTCGAAGACCTCACCACCAAAGTCGGCGACATTCGTAAAGGCCTTGCCGAACTTGCGGGAACTCGCGGCTTCTCAGATATCAAATTAATATCGGGTGATCCCAACGTTATCAACGGTACCGTGGATCCGTCGGCTTACCAGCCCGGCGATTGGAATATCGAAGTTACCGAACTTGCGCGCAAGGCCGCGGCCGTCACCAACGGTTTTCCCGACAAGGATAAAACGCAGATCGGTGTGGGTTACTTTCGTTTTAAAACTCCTGACGGAAATAAGGACGTCTACGTTGATTCAAAAAATAACACCCTTCAAGGTGCTGCAAATGCTATCAACGCAGCTAAACTCGGCGTTCGAGCCACCGTGCTCAACGATCGCAAAGACAAAGACAATCCGTTTAAGATGGTCATTTCTGCCAGCGGAGTCGGTGAAGACAAGAGCGTTGAGTATCCGCGCATCTACATGCTCGATGGCGATCAAGACATTTTTTTCGACTCAAAGATCGAAGCGAAAAATGGCACGGTCAAAGTTGACGGATTTGAAGTCGAAGTTAACGACAATGTTCTAAAAGACGTGATTCCCGGAGTAACGCTGGAACTTAAGTCTGCGGCACCCGGCAAGTCGGTGAACATTACCGTCAAAGAAGACATGGAAGTCGTCAGCGGCAAGATCAAAACGTTCGTTGACGGCATGAATGGTGTCCTCACTTTTATCCAGGCACAGAACAAGCTCGATAAGAAAACTGACACGTCGCGGACTCTCGGAGGCGACTCGTTAATCCGAACGGTCGAGCAGCGCATGCGCCAGATGGTACAGAACCCGCAGTATGGGCTTAAGGGCGGCATCACCATGCTGAACCAATTGGGCATTCAATACAATCGTAACGGTCTACTCGACTTCGATCAGAAGAAATTCAATGCGGTGCTGGCGAGCAATCCTGACAGTGTTGAACGATTCTTCGTAGGTGATGGTTATTCGACCGGATTTGTGAACTCGGTCAAGCGTGAGATCAGTAATCTTCTCAACCCATCCTTTGGCCCCTTGAGCAATCGATCTAAGGGACTTAAGGAAAAGATCGATCAATTTGATCAGCGCATCGAGAACCAAGAAAAGCAGCTCGCGAAAAAAGAAGAAACTCTGCGCGCAAAGTTTTCTCGCCTCGAAGAGACGATGTCCAAGTTAAAAGCCCAGGGCGCACAGGTCGGGGCCATGGGGGGCGGCGGCAACTTGATGGGCGCCGGCGGCGGCGGTTGATGGACCGGGATGGACCGGGATAGACCGGGATGGACCGGGATAGACCGGGATGGACCGGGATGGACCGGGATGGACCGGGATAGACCGGGATAGACCGGGATAGACCGGGATAGACCGGGATAGACCGGGATAACCGGGATAACCGGGATAACCGGGATAACCGGGAATGATGATCTAGACGCGAATTTTTGATTGAGCAGACCGAGAAGTATCAATGCGAACTGTTCGTTTGAAAGATGAGGAACAAAGCCGGAATGAAAAACGCGTACCAGCAGTATAAGAACCAGTCGATTCAGACCGCCAGCCGCGAAAAGCTGCTCCTCATGATGTACGAGGGAGCGATTCGCTTCGTTAAGAAAGCAATTCTTGCGGCTGAACAAAAGCAAATTGCCGATCGTGGAGTCAACATTGGTCGGGCTTTTGACATCATCCTCGAGCTCAACAACACACTCGATCATAAAGTCGGTGGCGAGATTTCGAAAAATCTCGAGCAACTGTACATGTTCATCACCGATCAATTGACCAAAGCAAATGTCACAGGCGATCCACAGTACCTGAAAAATTGTTTAAGAATTTTGGAGACGCTTTACGACGGATGGACCAAGGCCGTCGAGGCGTTGAAAAAAGAAAATATGGAAAAAAATGTTTTTGAAAAAAATGCGTCTGGCAGCAAAGCCTAGAACGATAGTTTCACTTGCGGGGGAAGAAATGAAAAAAGATGTGACGACGAATCTTCAGCTCAATCTCAGCAGAACTGTCGATCTTTTGCGGCAGAAGAATCATTGTCTCGAAAAGTATTATTGGATTAACGAGACAGAGATGGTAAAGATGAAGGTCGGGGACTTCGACTCGATCGAAGAATTCTATTTCGCTCGCAATCGCATTCTCGAAGCCATAAATCTGCTCGATGATGAACTCGCAAAATTAACGCAACAGCAGTCGCACGCGGTACCTTCTTTAGGAACAGCGGCCGAAGTTGAGGCTATCTTGCAAGCCAAAGACGAACTTGTGCGCTCGATTCTCGATCAAGACATGCAGATTCTAGGTCTTGTGGATCGCGAAAAATCCGAAATTATCCGTGAGCTCAAATCGACCCAAACGACCAAAAAGGCGGTTGGTGCTTACGCACAATCCGAGCGCATGAAGCAACTCGAGCGCGAGGACTAATCCGTACCAGCGTCGAGGCAGACACCGCGAGTCCAAGCGCGACCTTGCCGCGACCAGTTCTTCACCGCTATCGACCATGGAAGTCCGACTGATGTCGCGTTGAAATCCCACCGGGCTCGTCAAGGAATTGGCGCGGCTTTCTCGACCTTAGACCAATCATCGAAGCCCAATAATCAATTCTTTGACCCCTCTTCTTTCTGGGCTCGCCCTGAGTCTACCAAATGGCGTTGGCACCAACGTTGCTTTGGTAAGAATACGGACGTCGCACCGTGAAACGAGGATTGAAATGACGCAATTTGAAATCGAGCTGAGCGAACTCCAGCGAAACTCAGAACTCCCGTATTCCTGCGAGCCAATGTCGGCTCATGCACCTGCTCTCGACCGCGCTGGCATTGCACGCCCTGTCGAGCGTCTGGAAGAAGCGATCAGCGAGTTTGATCAGACCCCGCATGATTCTGGTTTAAAACCAGCACTCAGTCCGCAGGCCATTATCGAAATTCTGATGAAGAACGCAGAAATTCTGATTGCGGCTGGCGATCATCGCTTAGCGATCAATATTCTTCGCAATGTTCTGATGCGTGAGCCTTTACACGCTCAAGCGTTGCGACATCTTGGGCTGTCACTTCGCTCGGATGCCCGCTATGACGAAGCGCTGAAGTGTTTTAAGGCGCTCGCAAAGACCGCGATGCGCACGGAAGGCATGATGCTCGTGGCCGAGACCCTTTATCTGTGCGAGCGAGACGATATGGCGCTCAGTTGTTATCGCGAAGTTCTCAAATCGGTAGTTTCTGATCAGCGTCAGCTTTTTGAAATTTACAAAAATATTGGCAACGTCCACGTTCGCGCGGGCGATTACGAATCGGCAGAGGAATTTTATAACAAAGCTTACGTGATCCACCCTGAATCGGATGTCCTCATGGTGAATTATGGCACTCTCGAAATCCAACGCGATAATTTTTCAGATGCTGTCAATCGCTTTAGACGTGCGGTCGATCTTAACCCCCAAAACGATAAGGGTTGGGTTGGCCTCGCGCTGGTGCACCGGCAAATGGGAGATCTCGAACTGTCCTGGGCCAACGTCCAGCGCGCGCTCGATATCAATTCGATCAATAGAACTGCTTTACGCCTGGTTGTCGATTGGGGCGTCGCTGACGGCAAGTTGGCAATCGCCGTGACGCGGGTGCAAGATTACTTGGAAGCTGAGGGTGAAGATGCTGAAATGTGCTTAACCCTTGCCAAGATTTTCACCCATCTCGGTCGTTTGATGGACGCGCGGACGGAAATGGAAAGAGTGTTGGCGCTGGATCCCGCGATTGAAGGTGGCGAAGCGCTTGCCGCGGCGCTCGACCATGAATTGACGGCTTACAAGGAGAAACCACAGGTTTGATTTTAATCGAGACCTCAAAAACTGGCCACCCTGTGATCAGAAAAAATGGCCGCCTTTTAGACTCCTCAATCGATCCGATTCGAGAAGCCATGACCTATTTTAAACGTCTCGATGAAAGTAGGCGGTTTCGCCGGGGATCATGTGAACAGCTGATTATTCTCGGTCTTGGCTCGGGATATCAGGTCCTAGAAATGCATAAACAAGTTAAATCTATTCCGATTCTGGTCATCGAAAATGACCAAGAGCTCGTCGAGCGCGTAATCCTGGGGCAGCCGGGGCTGAACGCCGCGGAATTGAAAATCTGTGTCGAAACAGATTGGACAAAATTAAGTTTGAATCCCGACTTTCGAGATGCTGTGGTGAATGTTTATGACATTTTTGTTCACGGTCCTTCGACGCAGCTCGAACCCGAATTTTATCAAGGCGTTGAGTCGTTGCTGCGTGGGCGCGATAAACTGTCTTTTTTGCATCTCTTGAAGACTCGCCCCGAACTTTTGGCGCTTTTCGATTCAAAAGCCATCGAAAATTTTGGCAAGCAGCCGATTGGCTTAGACAAGGTCGGTGAGGCCGTCGGCCTCGAGCAGATTTGCGGGCTTTTTCATGAAAATTCACGAATGAGCCGCGAACGCAGGTTGTGGCGTGCCCTTGAGGAGCTCATTACGTGAAAATTCTCGTCGTACAACTACTGCGAATTGGCGACCTCATTCTCTCGGCTCCCGTGTTAGCCGAAATTAGAGAAAAATTCCCGGATGCTAGGATCGATCTCTTGGTCAATCGCGGGTGCCGACCCATGGCGGATATGTTGAGCGGCATCAGTCAAATTCACGAGTTTGACCGCGAGGCCTTGCAGAGGGGTCTCGGTGAAGTGAGCGTGCCCGTTTTTGAATCCTACGCACGGCTGGACGGCCTGATCGATGAAATCAATTCGCAATCTTACGACGTCGCGATCAATCTCACTCACAACCGACTGAGCGGCTGGCTGATGGGGCTGATCGCGGCTAAGAAAAAACTTGGTTTGTCACTCGATGGTCATGGTCGCGCGAGTTTTGGTAACTGCTGGTTTAAGTACCTTAACGATCAAGTCGATTTCGACAGTCGTGAAGTTTTCCACTATGCTGACGTTTTTCGACTTGCGCTCGGCTTCGATGAAACCAAGGTCTACACCCAATTCGGCATTGCGGAGACCGCAGGAGGTCGAGCTGAAGTCGAAAGGTTTTTCGCCGAGAATTCCGATTTTGCCTCAGCGGAAGGTCTGATTTCGATTCAGGCTTTGACGAGCGATACGAAAAAGAATTGGCAGTTGAGTTCATTTTCAACCGTCATGCAGCAGCTGGTGAGAACTTATCCCAAAGTGGGATTTGTGGTTCTCGGGTCACCGAGCGAGAGAGATTCGTTGGTTAGTTTCGTAAATGGCCTCAAGGCAAACGGCGTGTTGATTGAGCTTGGTATTTTCTCGCTCGCCGGCGCCTTTAGTTTCTTAAAAAAATGCCGTCTACTTTTGACTGGCGATACCAGCATTAAGCATCTAGCCTCGGCTGCGAAAACTCGGGTCGTCGAATTGAGTCTCGGCTCGAGTGATCTTTTCCGTACTGGTACGTTCCTTCACGGAAGCGTCATTCTTCAGCCCAAAGTAGCTTGTTCTCCGTGCTCCCATTCAAAATCCTGCCATCGCCCAAGTCACGAATGCGGACTTGGCTTGCCGCAGGAACTGGTGACAGCGGTGGTCAGCGAAGTTTATTCCGGTCGCAGTTTCCAGTTAAAAAATCTAGCCGAAGAATACAAAGACCGAGTCGAAATTTACCTCGCGCAAACTCGGAATTTAAGTCTCTGGTCGGCCGTTTTAGTGAATGAGGAGTTATCTGAAAGCAACGTGGCGCGGTGGCTCAATCTGACAGTTCAGAAGCTTCGGCTCGAAGCCATCGGTCAATCGGACAAACAAGTTTCATTGATGAGTTCACGAGGTCATCAGTTGAGTCAGCGCGGAACTGAGCTTCGCCAGCTCGAGGGTCTGTTTAAGTCGGTCTTTCCTGGCGTCTCAACCATTGAATGGCGTCACTTACTTTCAGATTTTGAGCGTCAAGCGACGCTGGTCGAGGGGCGCTTGAATAGTTTTAAAGTCGGGCTTCAGTATCTTCGCAGCTGTTACGAGGACGCAAAAAAAATGCGCGATTTCATCCGCGGGCTCATCGCCTTTCGCGAGAAAATTCGCCATTTTCCGCTGTTAAGACCATTTCGACTTTCACTTGATCAAGTGATTGAAGACGACATCAGCCCCGGTTTCACGCGTATCCGGAAAATGACCGGCCTCATAGATGAGATCGAAGTTCGCACAGAGCTCTCGTTAAGATTAATCCGCGGACTCCTGGTAACGGTCGAAAATGAATCGGAGTTGGAAAATCCATGAATAAGAATATCGATAAATCTGAATCGGAGCACGCGCTTCAGCATTTTTTGATGTTAGCGGCAGCGCAACTGCGCAGCCAGATTATGCGCAAAGAGAAGAATCAGATCTATGGCGAAGAAATCGCCAAGTTACGTCTTCTCGAAGAACTGGTGAAGGAGCAAATTTCCGATGGCAAAAAAGATCCTCGTTCTGCAACTGGCTCGTCTCGGTGATATTTATCAGACCTGGCCGGTGTTGCGCGCGTTAAAGCGTAAGTTTCCCGAGAGCGAAATCCACCTGCTCACGCGGCGGAGTTTTGCAGCCGCCGCCACAGGACTGGAAGTCATAAGTCGCCACTGGGCCTTGGATACGCAAAGTATTATCGCGCCATTGATCGACGAGATTCCGAAAATTGATGAGTCTCTGGTTGTTCTTGAACGCTTTTGCCAAAGCATAAAGGCAGAGCAATTTAATCAGGTCATCAACCTCAGCTTTTCGCCATTTTCGAGCTACTTGATGTCACAGATTGAAGCCGGTGCAGATCGCGTTCGCGGCTACACTCGCTATACCGATGGTTACTTGCGCATTCCTGACGACGGCAGTGCGTATTTTTACGCGCAAGTTGGAGTCGGTAAATTCAATCGCCTGCACGTGACGGATTTATTTGCTCATGTTGCTGACGTCGAACTTCAGGATGATGATTGGGTTTTCCCTCAACCTCCGAAATTTGAACGCGAAGGTTTAGCGTTTGAATCAACCGACTACGCGGTACTTCATATCGGCGCAAGCGATATGACTAAGACCTTGTCGGCTTCTAAATGGCTTTCGATTGCGCGCGGTTTTCTCGGGGCTTGGCCAGGTGACCTGGTGCTCGTTGGATCACCAGGCGAAATGCAAATAGCCGAGCATATCGCCGCGGTGAGTGGTGAGCGCAAACCCATCAATCTCACGGGAAAGACCACTCTGCCGCAGCTGGTAGGCCTGATTCAGGGAGCAAAGCTCGTGATCGGCGGCGACAGTGCTCCGGTACAAATCGCCTCGCTCACCGGCACCCCAGTGCTCAATATTAGTCTTCCGAGCGTTTCCTTTTGGGAGACTGGACCGCGATCGACTGGAAGCCGAATTTTAAGAGTTGCTTCGGAGGCCGAGATCTCAGCGGAAGAAATCACCGGTGAGGCCCTTGCCATGCTCGGTGGGCGAATTTCGGCGTACCCTGCGATTCGCGTCTTGGGGCGCCTGTTTCCGTATCTTGAGGCCCGCCCGCAGGCCGGTGAGTTCGAATGGGCGTTACTTCGCGCAATCTATATGGGCGAACCTTTTCCGCTATCGAAAGATGCCGTCTTTGCGAAAGCCCTTGGACAATTGAGCGAAGTCAACCAACTCGCAATCCAGCAAATTGCGTCCTTGAGAAAAAACCCAAAGAACACGGCAGCCTCTTCGATCTTAGATCGGGTGGACGAAGTGATGGATCATGTCGCCCGGATCGTCGTCAGTGCGGAGCCCATCGTTTGCTGGTTTAAGACGGAAAAAATTCGTATTGGGCCGGCTCTCATGGCGACCGTGATTCAGCAAACTGAAAACATTCATATCAAGCTGCAAGAGATTCTCGATCTCTATCTCGATTCGAAACTTCAAAAAGGAGCCGAACATGACGACCTCAATGTGGAATGAGCAAGAAATTCGGCGTGAGTTTTCCGATTGCTCGACGCTTCATGATGTGATCCGGAAAGTGGAGCTCGACTTCTCCCAAAAAGGCGAAGTGATCTGCGAAATTCGCGTCAACGGTGTGATGCTTAGCGAGGGTGATGAAACCAAATTTGCTCAAAGCTCGGCGCGTGAGATCAACCAGCTCGCCATTGTCAGCAATCGGCCGGCCGATTTGCTGGTCGAGGCGCTCAATTCGGCATTGGCTTTCGCGCCGGATCTCGAGGCGTCTTGTTTGGCAACGGCCGAGGCTTTTCGGGGATCTGATCTGCCGAAGGCGCAAAAACGATTTAATGAAAGTCTCGAAGGTTGCCAGTGGTTTGTCGACACATTGATGCACGTTCGGTCGGCGGCTTCAGGTATCGGCAAGGCGATTTTACAGCCAGAGCGCTGGTTTGAAGCTGAAAACATGATCGCCCGCGTGATTCGTGAATTGAGTGAAGGTTATTCAAAAAGTGATTTTGTCTTGGTCGCCGATCTGATGGAATATGAACTGACCGGCGCCCTCTCGGTTTGGAAAGAGAGTTTGAAGACCGAACTTGAGTATCGCGCCGGACTCGGGCTCTCGCGGGAGCCGGAAGAGGGTCATGGCAATGGTCAGTCAGAAAATCCTGTGGGTCGATGATGACCGCGAGATCTTAGAAGCTGCCCTCCGCCTCTTTCGCTCACGTAGCTGGACTTTGGTCGCGGTCGAATCGGCTGAAGCCGCTAAGGAGCAACTCGCTCGCGAGAGTTTCGCCGTCGTTGTTGCCGATCAGCGCCTGCAAGCTGCCAGCGGCATCGACATCCTGGCGTTTGCCAAAGAGAGATCTCCGGGCACTTCGCGAATTCTGCTCACGGGTCGAGTTGAAACTTCGGTGATCGAAGAGGCCGTCAACCGTGGCCACGTTTTTCGTTTCATCGCAAAACCTTGGGAAAACGAACAGCTCATCGTAGACATCTCCAAAGCGATTGAGCATCACGAGCTCAAAATGGCCGAGGCCGGGCTTCTCCGTGAGGTCAGCTTACAGAATCGCAAGCTCGAGCGTTTGACTTCGGGACTTGAGACGATCGTGATGGAGCGCACGCTGAACGCTGAGAGCAGCAAAATCGAAGTTGAACGTCAACTGAGTAATCTTCGTGATCTCGTTCACTTTATCAAAGAGCTCTCGAATCTGACTGCGGTGGACGAACTCTTGGGATTGATCAAAAAAGAAATGAAGTCCTTTCATGAGGTGAGATCGCCACTTCTCGCTTACATGGTGACTGAGCGTCGGCCGATGATTTTATTTTTTCAAGGTAAACAGTTCAGCGAGCGGGAGGCGCGCAATCAGTGGCCCAACCGCTCGCGAATCCGCGCCAACGAAAGCGAAGATCGTCATTATCTAGCCAATGAATTTGGCAGACCCTTTGTCAAAGTGCTTGCGGTTCCGCTTAAGCGCCGCGCGGTTGCCGTCGATAATGATCGCGAGCCGCCCGCCACACTGTTTTTTGAACATTCATTGGCTGATGATGCCGTTGATAAATTTCTGAGCTTTGTCTCCGAGCGACTGCAGCCACTGTCGATTGCGCTTGACCGGATCTTGCTCGAATATCATCTCAAATATACCTCGCTTCAGTGGGAGAGTACTTTCGACGGCATTAAAGATCCGATTGCGATAATTGATATCGATTTCAAATTGGTACGTTCGAACCGTCATTTCAGTAAAACCACGAGCGGCGGCACGAGAAGTTTCGCAACAAAGTGCCACTCGGTATTTTCTGGTTCCGAAAGCGCCTGCCGCGGCTGTCCCGTGCCGGATGCGCTAGCCAAGGGAGATCCACAAAAAGGCTTAATTAAGCGGGGCACGCGAATTTTTGAAGTTCTCAGCTACCCGATTCGCCTCAAGAACGATCAAGTGTCGACCAACGTGATCAATCATTACGTGGACGTGACTTCATCGCGCGAGCTTCAGGGCAGAATGGTGCAGAGTGAAAAGATGGCGGCCATCGGCCTGCTCGCGGGAAACATTGCTCATGAGTTGAACAATCCGCTCACTGGAATTCGCAGCTTGTCACAAGTTTTGATCTCAGAGCTGCGCAGGGAAAATCCGCGCAATGCACAGCTGATCGGCGACATCGAGGAAGTTGAAAAAGCTGCCGGCCGTTCGCAAAAGATTATCGAGAACTTGCTCGATTTTTCCAAAGGCGGAGGTGAGCAAAAACAAGTTCAAATTTCGCTCAATGACGTAGTCCAGCGAACACTGCCGATGCTTAAGACCGCTATGCGTGAGCATCGGAGCGAAATTCATCTCACCGAAGACAGCGTGAGCGTTCGTGTCGAGCCCCACCTCATGCAACAAGTCGTGTTTAACTTGGTGAACAACGCTTGTCAGGCCATGCCCAACCCCGGAACGATCTCAATTGAAACTGACGTGATTGAAGAACTGGGCAAAAGGTGGTGTCAACTGCACGTCAAGGACACGGGAGTCGGTATTCCAACTGAGATTCTCGATAGCATCTTTGAGCCGTTTTTTACGACTAAGGAAAAAGGTCAAGGAACCGGGCTGGGTTTAAGCATGTGCCGTCAGGTCATTTTGAAGTTCGGCGGCGAAATCAATGTGAAAACTAAGATATCTGAGGGAACTGAATTCACCGTGCGATTGCCAGAATGGAAAGACCGATGAAAATACTAATCGTCGATGATGAGCCTCTCGTGCGCAAATCTTTGGGAAGGGCCTGCGCGGCCAGAGGACACACAGTCCTCGAAGCATCAGATGGTCTTGAGGGTTTAAAGACTTGGCTAGAGCAAAAGCCTGAAGCGGTGTTTCTCGACGTGCTGATGCCGGGGCTCAGCGGTCCCGAGGTTCTCAAAAGAGTTTCCGAGCAGAGTCAGCTGACTCCCAGAGCCTGGGTGATCTTAATGTCGGCGTATTCAGGGGAGCACAATGTCGCGACGGCCCAGCAAGTCGGTGCGGATCTCTTTGTTCCCAAGCCATTTGATGATATCTTTTCCGTCGTAGCCAAGGCCGAGGAACTGCAAGCCAAATCGCCAAGAGCCAAGTAGAGGCCAAAAAGAAGGAAGTCGTGAAAGACGGCGAGCCAAAAGCACGAAAACCGAGCTTCAAACCCTTTCCGGCGAGTTTTTTAGCCGGGGCGCAAGCCATTTTAGGCAGTGTTCTCGATCTCAGTTCAACGGGAATGCTAGTCGAAGTGGGAAGCGCCAATCTGCATGCCGGTGAGCGCCTGGAATTTTCAGCCGATTTGCCCATCTCACAAACTTCGCTCAGACAAATTCGAGGTCCGGTTCTCATCATCAAGGTTTATAATCACACCAAAGCGGTGGTCGATAAGGTTGGCCAATTGGCCGCCGCGGGCGGGCCCAAAGCCGTCACCACCAGAATTATCGAGGCGCACTTTCTTCAGCCGTCGCAAGAGACACTGCAATCCATCGATCGATTTTTGCAAGTCGCGCAAAGGAAGAGCTGATGCGAATTATCGCTGGACGATTTCGAGGTCGCCCGCTCGTGAGCTTCAAGGCTGATCATATTCGCCCGACCACCGATCGAATCAAGGAAAGTATCTTTAATAAATTGCAGGGCGAACTCGAAGGCGCCCGTGTGCTCGATCTTTTTTCGGGGACTGGAAATTTGAGCTGTGAATCGATCTCGCGCGGTGCTGCCGAAGTTGTCGCGGTCGAACTCCATCGCAAATCGATCGCGATCATACGCCAGAATCTTGAGCTACTCGAGATTGAAAACGAAGTGCAGGTCATGGAACAAGACGTGCTGAAATTCCTGCGCACGTATAGCGGCGAGCCGTTTGGTCTGATTTTCGCAGATCCTCCGTTTACCGAAAAACTGGCCGACCGCGTGCTCGAGGCTCTTTCAAAGAGTCGCGTGATCGGCGCGCAGACTCTGATCGTGATTGAGTCTTCTTCGCACGAACTTGTTCGCGAATCGTACTCAGGGTTGTCTCGCCAAGATGAGCGCGATTACGGTGATAAAAGAGTGAGCTATTGGCTTTCTTTGGCGGCGCCGGAGCCATCAGCAGATAATCAGGCATCAGCAGATAACCAGGCCTCAGCAGATAACCAGGCATCAGCAGATAGCCAGGCCTCGGCAGATAACCAGGCCTCGGCAGATAACCAGGCTTCCGGTGACCAGGAATGAATGAAAGAAGGTAAGCGTGAAAAGACCCGTCGTCTATCCCGGTAGTTTTGACCCGATCACGCTCGGTCACGTCGACATCATCCGGCGAATTCAGCCGATTTTTGGCCGAATTACCGTCTTGATTTCGCATCATCCTAATAAGAAATCGCTCTTCACTGTGGAGGAGCGGCGAAAGCTCGTTTGCGACTCATTAAAAGGCATACCCGGAGTCAGCGTGCAGATTCATCAGGGGCTTACCGTCAATTACCTCACCTCTGTAGGGGCCCGCGTCATTGTCCGTGGACTTCGTGCGGTCACCGATTTTGAGAACGAGTTAGTGATGGCAAACATGAACAAAAAGCTCGCACCGAAAATCGAAACAATGATTGTCTTTGCCTCGCCCGAGTTCTATTACGTTGCCAGTAGCACGGTAAAAGAAGTCGCCATGCACGGTGGCTCGGTTCGCGGCCTGGTTCCCAAAGTTGTTGAGAGAGCGCTTCGAGCCCAGTTGAAGAAAACTCAAACTGGCGAAGAACAACCCGGTGCCCGTGCAGGCAAACGACATAAACAATCTAAAAGGAGTCTAAGTTGAGTTCCATCACTCTCGCCAAGCGGGCCCAGCTTCTGAAACCTTCACCGATTCTCATGCTGGCGGCCAAAGCCGGTGAGATGAAAGCAGCTGGCCACAATGTGATTTCGCTGACGATCGGGGAGCCCGATTGGGACACCTACGATCATATCAAAGAAGTGGCGATCGGGGCCATTCGCGTGGGCCTTACGAAATATGCGCCTCCCGCAGGAATTCCCGAGCTGCGCAAAGCCGTCGCCGCTCAAACATC
>JAYTRM010000140.1:0-30326 GCA_043746165.1 Bdellovibrionales bacterium
CTCATTGGACATGGAATAACCCTCAGTTAGTTTGCATCATGGACGGATCGACGGCTCATTCGTCGTTTAGCAAGAGGAATGCCAATGCCAATCCGAGCTAAGTAGCTGAGAAAAGGGACTGTTTTTCCAATGGCCTCGGGGATTTTCCACGATGCTGTCCGGATGCGTCCGAAATCCGGATATTCGAAGGACGCCGACGCAACGCCGTTTTGAGTCACGAGCGCGTTGTCAGATAGCAGAGTCTTGGGCAGACTTCGTCTATATGATTCGATCTTTTCTCCGATTTTTGATTGCTGAATTTCTTGTTGGTGCGATGGCGGGAGTCCTTTTCGCGATCATTTCAGAAAAAAGAGTCGCCGGATTTATCGCCGGGATCATGTTTGTTGCTCTCGGCCTATGGATTGTAACTTCGCCACTGCGCACGCGTGCTCTGATCCGCTCGGGAACTTTCTGGATCGGCCTCGTCTATCTGCTGTTTGTTGCGTTGCCACTGATGGTGACGCGCTTTGTGAATGTTAGTTTACAATTTGAAGAAGTTCGAATCATGGGATTCTCAGGACCTGAGTTTCACCGCATTTCGACTTCCGTTTACACCGTGCTTATAGTCGCAACTTCCATCGACTTAGCTTTAGCTTGGTTTTTCGCTCGTAAAAAGAGGGCGACCAAATCCACTAAATGATGCCACTAAATAATGCCACCTATGCAAGACCATGCACAAATACAAAGCGGACCTGTAAGCAGGTCTGCGCAGGCAAATAAAATGACTTGAGATCTCAGCCTAGAGTGAGAAAGGCTTTGGAGAGATTGGCTCCGGGCGCTCAAAGAAGTCATGGGCTTCTTGACCGAGCGGAAGCATCGCCAAATTCCGAGCTTTTTTCACGGCTGCAGCGACTTGTTTTTGTTGGGCGAGCGAAAGTTTGCTAATCCGCGCCGGAGTGATTTTTCCGCCTTCGCTGATGAAGCGGGCGAGGGTTTGCGGATCTTTATAGTCGAAGTGGTAGTCGCCGGGAAACTCAGGGCGATACTTCGAACGGACGTTTTTCTTCATGACTTGCTACCTCATGGGCTTTGAAAGCTGCTTAGCCGTCGTTTATGTCTTAGAGGGCAAGGGTATACGACAAAAATCCGTTGCCAACAAGGTCCTTTTTCCCCTATACCTGACCCCTCAAACGGCGAAACACCACAATTGACGCCCAAAAGTAAGGTCAGCCATGACGCGTAAAGAGCGCCGCTGAGCTGTTGGATGTATGAGAGGATAGGACCATGGGACGCTGCGAGTTAACTGGAAAAGGCCCGGTTGTTAAGAATCTGGTCAGCCATTCCAATATTAAGACGAAGTCGATCAGCCAGCCAAATATTCAGAAAAAGCGTCTCTTCAGCCAGACGCTGGGACAATTGGTGACCCTTCGGATTGCGGCCAGCGCCATTCGCGATATGGAGCATGTCGGTGGATTCGATAAATATGTCATGAAGCTCGACGAGGGCAATTTTTCGAAGCGCGCCATGGCCGTGAAAAGCCGCATTCGTCTGAAAATGTCGGCGAAAAAAAAGAAAGTCTGAGGAAGTAAGCAATGAAATTGAAAGTCAATAAAGGCGCGACGGTCGAAGTGATCACGGGCTCTGAAAAAGGTAAGCGCGGCGAAGTTCTCGCCGTCAACCGCCAGACGATGCGCGTGCGTGTACAGGGCGTGAAAATCGTCACTCACCATTCGAAAAAAGATGGCCTGCTGAAAAGCGAGGGCTACATCCATTATTCAAACGTGAAACTGATCGACGCTCCGGCCAAGAAAACAGAAAAAAAATCTGAAAAGAAGACGGAAAAGAAATCGTCCAAGGCAAAGGGCGCGTAAGCGCTTTTGGTGAAGCAATGATGAACGTAGCTCGACGTCAGTCTCCTATTCTCATCTTGCTTCTCTCCCTGATACTCCTCATGCTCGCGGGTAGCGATGCCTTCGCGAGCCTGGATCAAAAGGCGACGGCTTTTGTTCTCTGTAAAAATCGCAAAGATGTGCGTACGATCCGCATCATTGCCGATGGTGAAAAGCAAGATAGCTGCACCATCACCTATTCAAAAGGTCAAAACGAGCAAGTTGTGGGCAACAATCGCTCAGTCAATTCCTGCAGATCCATTCTCAAGGGCATTCAACACAACTTAGAAACTTCGCATTGGAGTTGCCGAAGCGTGCAGTCTGCCATGGTGACCACCGGCTCTGAGTTGAGTCGACAGTGAATGATCGGTCAGTAGCGGCGCCGACTGAGAGGTCCAATGTGGCGTCACCTGAGACATTGAGCCAGGAGCCCCGTCCCGATCAATTTTCAGTAGCTCTTTGCCAACTTACCTCAAGCGACAATCTTGAAAGTAATGTCCAGCAGATATTTCAGCTCCTAAGCCAGCTTAAACAAAATCCTCCAGATCTTGTCTGTTTCCCTGAAAACACGTTGTACATGCGAATCGAAGAGGGGGCTCACGCTAAGATTTTTTCCTTGAGTGAAGCTATTTTTACAAAGCTTGCGGAGTGGTCAAAAGCGACTGGTTCTGCGCTTCACCTCGGTTCGGTACCGATGGAGTCCGAAGGAAAAATTCGGAGCTCATCGATTTTGATTAAACCCTCAGGCGAGATCAGCAACTGTTATCAGAAAATTCACCTTTTCGACGTCGATGTTGCAGGGCACCGCCCAGTTCGTGAGTCTGATGTCTTTGCGCCAGGCCCAGGGCCTGCGGTGATTGAGGTCAAAGGTTGGAAATTCGGAGCTTCAATCTGCTACGACCTGCGATTTGCTGAGCTTTACATTCAGTACGCACGGCAGGAGGTCGATGCGATCTTGATTCCCTCTGCTTTTTTAGTCCCTACCGGGCGCGCGCACTGGCATGTTTTGATTCGGGCACGTGCCATCGAATCTCAATGCTATGTTCTTGCGGCGGCGCAAGGCGGGATACACAGAGGTATTAACGGCGCAACCCGCGGCACCTTCGGTCATTCGATTGCCGTCGATCCTTGGGGAGTTGTTTTGGCGGAGTGCTTAGATGACGTCCGGGACACGGCATCCAATCCCGAGAAAATTCTTCGGGTCAACTTGGAGCGTGAGGTCATCGAGACCGTTCGCGCGCAGATTCCGATGAAGAATCACCGCACATTGGTCGAGTTTTGTCTTGCTGAGTCGAAGCCGTGACGAAAGACTAAGAGCGCATTACACTGGCGACCCATGGGGAGGGTAAGATGCGTTTTTGGCTGATTTTCATGTCCGCTTTGCTTTTGACATTTGCTGGGCCCGCTAAGGCCGTCAACGATGATGACTTTTTTGAAAACGGCCTCAAAGCCAAGAGCGAAAAGGCCAAAGAACGTTCGTACCCGGGCGCGCGCGATGAGCAAATACTTGAAATTCAGGCAAGCTTACCGCAGCCCCCCCGCGCCACTGAGGGCGTCACCTTAACCGTTCCGGTCAATAATGATGAAGACGGTCCCGATCAGACTGAGCCGGCAACCGATTAGTTATGTAAGGAAGTGAAATGGAACACAGTCAAGATATCCCTATTGCGGATGATGTTCAGCGCGAAACCATGGACGTCGACATTCTTATCGTCGGTGGGGGAGTGGCCGGCCTTTCGACGGCGCTGCACCTGCAGAACTTGATAGCTCATCATAACGCACAAGTGGCGAGCGGAGCCAAACCGGGCACGGCGATTCCCGATCAAATGATCGCGGTTCTCGAAAAAGCTTCAGAGGTCGGTGCACATTCGCTCTCCGGTGCGGTAGTCAATCCGATTGCATTGAGAGAGCTCGTGCCCGATTACAAGGAACAAGGCTGCCCCGTCGAATCCGTTGTCGAGCATGATGCCGTTTATTATCTTTCGAAAACGAGCCAGTTTAAATTTCCGGTAACGCCTCCGCCTTTTCAGAATGAAGGCAATTTGCTTTTTTCTCTGTCGAAGCTCAATCGCTGGCTCGGCGGTCTTTGCGAAGCCAAGGGCATCAATATTTTTCCGGGCTTTGCCGCGACCCGTGCGCTCTACGACGGTGACCGTGTTATTGGAGTGCAGACCGGCGACAAGGGTCTCGATAAAGATGGTACTCGCAAGCCAAACTTCGAGCCCGGACTGATTTTAAAATCTAAATTAACGGTGTTTGCCGAAGGCACGCGTGGATCGCTCTTTAAAAAAGTTGCCGATCGTTTGGGATTAATGAAAGATAGCAATCCCGACGTTTACGAACTTGGAGTGAAAGAGGTGATTCAATGCCCTCCCGGAACGGTCGAAGCGGGTCACGTGATCCACACGCTCGGCTTTCCATTAACAAAAGGTGTTGGCGGAACGTTCATCTACACGTTTCCGAATGACCAAGTGGTTTTGGGGCTCGTGGGTTACCTCGATACCCAAGACCCTCTCTTTGATCCGCATCGCAATCTTCAACAGCTCAAGACCCACCCATTTGTCTACAACATGATCAAAGGTGGCCGAGTGATCGCCTACGGGGGAAAAAGTTTGCCTGCTGGCGGCTGGTATTCGATGCCGAAACTTTACAGCGACGGGATGGTGGTCGTCGGAGATTCGGCCAGCATGGTCGATGTCAAAAAACTTAAGGGCATTCACCTGGCTATGAAAGCCGGAATGCTCGCTGCCGAGACGGCGCTCGAGGCGATCATCAGTGGTGATTTTTCGAGCACCATTCTTTCTCGTTATGAACGTCGAATTGATGAGAGTTACGTTAAAAGTGATCTGTGGAAGACACGTAACTTTCATCAGACGATTTCAAAAGGTGTTGTGGCCTCTGCGCCGTTTTTAGCTTTGCAAGAAATTACCGGTGGGCGTGGGTTGTTTGATCCCATGGCGATTGAGCATAAGGATTTCGAGACCACTGAGCCCGTGCTCGACGAATGGGGGCCGTTACCTTGGGAGCAAGAAGAAAATATTCTACCTAAGCCTGATGGAGTTTTATTTTTTGATAAACTCTCGAGCGTCTACCTCACGGGGACGATGCACGATGAGCATTCACCGAACCACCTGCTCGTCGCTAACACTGACACTTGTCGCGAAGTCTGTTATGAAAAATTCAATTCTCCTTGCAATCATTTCTGTCCAGCAAGCGTTTACGAAATGGTTCCGGATCCGCAGCGCGAGGGTAAAAAGAATTTGCAGGTCAACTACACCAACTGCATTCATTGCAAGACCTGCGATATCAAGTGTCCCTACGATAATATTGATTGGACAACGCCCGAGGGGGGCGGAGGTCCGCAGTACAAAGAGACTTAAAAACTGAGCGCGGGTCTAACGGACTTGACCTGCCATAGCCAAGGAGGGGTTTCATGTCGAGTTGTTTAGTCAGGGCCACGATTATTTTCGCGGGTCTGTTTTGCGCAGCCGCCGCATCGGCGGTAACGACAGTCAGTAGTGAACACGATTACCACAAAGTTCAAGATTACCTGAAAAGCGTGCATGCGCAGTACCCACAGACAACCACGCTCTTTTCAATCGGTGTCTCGGGCACCGGAGAGAGTATTGACGGAATCAAGATCGGCACCGGGAGCACCCATCACTTGATCGTTGCGACCCACCACGGAAATGAATACGGCTCCACTGAAGTTGCGCTCGGGGCCATCGCCGATTTTGCCCAGACGCCGCTCGACGGAAAAACCATATATGTGATTCCGGTGCTCAATATCTCAGGCTTTAATAAAAATCGCCGCGAAGAAAGCTTGCTTGCAAACAGCGAAGATCAGACGGCCGATGCCAATCGCGATTATCCTGGACCGTGCGGTACAAATGGCCCCTTCCACCTGCTGAGCACGAAGGCCCTGGCGGATTTTGTCGATAAGGAAGACATCATTGCGACGGCAACGCTTCATACATTCTGGCCCGTCGTCGCCTATCCGTGGGGATTTGCGACCCCCGATCTGTCGACGCCCTATGATAAAATTTTCATAGATTTGGCCAACGCTGCCGCGTCTGTCAGCCAGTACACTGTGGGCAATTCGACAGCGGCGATCTATCCAGCGCCTGGAACTTATGAGGATTACGTCTTCTGGAAACACGGCATTTGGTCGCTCCTATTCGAACTGGGTGAGTCTCACTCGCCGAGCGATGCCGATTTGCAGACTCTCGTGTCGGTCAACGTACCAGGCTTACGCAAAATGATGGAGCAGGCGCCAACTGCGCGTGCTCAGGATCACGAGTTTCATGGCAAATGTGACGGTCGCGCCTTCGTGGATTTGCAGTGGGATTAAGCAATTCATTCGCGGTTGAGGGCAATTCATGGTAATGCATTCGCCCTATGCCAAAATTTTTTGCGATGACCTCCAGGGGACTGTCCGACGCTCTTGAAGCGGAACTTAAAGAACTCGGTCTTAACCGAGTTCTCAAAGGCCCCGGAGGGGTTTACTTTGATGGCAACTGGAGCAGTTGCTATCGCGCCAATCTTCGCTCTCGAATCGCTACCCGCATCTTGCTTCCAATCCTCGATTTTCCGGCCTACAAGCCCGAAGAGCTCTATCACAATGTGCTCAAGCACGACTTCACCAAGTATATTGCACCATCGGGAACGATCGCAGTCGATGCCAGTGTCCGCGATTCAGGACAATTTCGCGATCAGCGTTTTGTGGCGATGAAAGTCAAAGATGCCATCGTCGATCAGTTTCGCGACAAATTCGGCGAGCGTCCGAATGTGGACACCGATCTTCCCGATTTGAAAATCGTAGTTCGCGCGGTGAGAAATCAATTTTCGATGAGCATCGACACCTCGGGCGATCCGCTCTTTAAACGCGGCTATCGCACCGGAATGACTGACGCCCACCTGAAAGAACACGTCGCCGCCGGAATTTTGCATATGACCGGCTGGAAAGGCGATACTCCAATCGTCGATCCGATGTGTGGCTCGGGAACCCTCCTGATTGAGGCTGCGATGATCGCCCTCAACATCGCTCCGGGATCGATGCGCAAGCGTTTTGCGTTTCAAAAATTGACCGCATTTAAAAAAGACGAATGGAAAAAAGAAGTCGAGCTCGCAACCGAAACAGAGAAGGCTGAACTGCCGTTTAAATTCTACGGCTTTGATCTCGATCGCAGGGCACTTGAGATCGCGGAGCAAAATGCCGATGCTGCTGGGTTATCTGAGTACATTGAGTTTCGTCGTCATCCGATGGAGACTCTGAAGGCTCCTGTCGAGCAGGGCATTATGTTGGTTAATCCACCTTACGGTGAGCGCCTTGGTGAGCAAGGCGAGTTGATCGAGACCTATAAAAATCTAGCCCATGTCATGAAGACTAGCTTTAAGGGGTGGGATTGCTTTGTGCTTTCGGGTAACGCGGAACTCTCGGCGGCAATGAAGCTTAAGGCCGAGCGCAAATTTCCGGTGCACAATGGTCCGATCGAGTGCCGTCTGCTTAAATATAACATGTTTTAGTTTGCGAGCAAACTCCAACCCGAGCCACGAACCTGGCTCAGGGCAAATCACTTACGTGTGCGCAACGCCAAGTGCGGCGGCGACACAAGCCAGAACTAAAATTCCGAACCAAAATCCTTTGGCCCATTGAGGCTTTCTGTAGACCAACGCCGGTATTCCGCCGAGCACGAGCCAAATTGCAAGTTTAGCGAAGACCCACGCCGGCATCGATGCCATCAGACCGAGTTTCGCGAGCATCCCAAAACCGGCGACAAGAATGAGCAAAAGGGCGATGCCGTGACTCATGGCGATCCATTTGCGGTGGGGAAAGTTTCGCGTTCCTCCATTCATCATGTGGAGGCAGGCGCCGCCCAACGAGAAGAGGAGTATGAAGATTCCGACGAGATGGAGAATTCTGTAAAACTCAAGCGGCATTGGGCCTCCCAGCTGCAAGGCAAGAGTATGAACGCAAAATTGAGTTTGGCCAAGAGGCTTTGGGTGACTTTTTGCCGGCAATCGAAAATAATCGCGGCATGGTAAAATCCAAATCTTCTGATTTATCCGTTGCTCAAATTCCTGCCCGTGTGCGTAAAGCGTTCGTGCGGGCGAAATCGACCCGCCGCTTGGCATATGCTCCCTATTCGGAATTTCAAGTCGGCGCGGCGGTGGTGACTGGCGACGGGCGGATTTACACCGGTTGCAATGTCGAAAACGCCAGTTACGGCGCAACAATTTGCGCTGAACGCGTCGCGATTCTAAAAGCGGTTTCGGAGCGCGAACGCCAATTTACAGACGTGGTGGTGGTGACTGAGGCCACACAGCCCGCGTTCCCGTGTGCTCTGTGCCTGCAGATGATGGCTGAGTTTCTACGGCCGGAGGCGCGAGTCTGGGTTGCCGACATCAGGTCGATTCGCTCCATGCACACTTTTTCGGAACTCCTGCCAAAGCCTTTTGGCCCCCGGCAATTGCGCGAGGCGGGCAAGTGAATTTCAAAGAGTTTATTCGCCTTACCTACGGCCTCTTTATGGGAACATCGACGCCATATCTGAAGCCAAACAATCGCTATTTATTTCCGACTCATCGTCTCGAAGTTGATGGCGAGCTCAGTTTATTTCTCGGTGGCAGCGCGGTTTGCGGATTGCTCAGCAAAGGAAATGAAGCGCTGGTCATCAATACCAACCAGGCCCGGCCCGCGGAGCTCTTTCGGGCATGGGTGAGCGAAAAAGCAATTTCGCAACTGACCGTGGTCTTAAGCTCGGTTGATTCTGATTTTTCGGGCGGTCTTAGGCAATTTGCCGAAGCCTCTAAAATTTTCGTGGCAGAGGGCGGCAAAAACAAATTGCGTCACCAGTCGTTAGCGATCCTTGAGAGCCTAGGTGAACAAATTGAGGAGCTGGTCTCAGAGAAGGTCATCGAAGTTGCGGGCGAGCGAATTCGTCTGATCCCAGTCGGCGCTTCGGCCTCTGGAACGGATCTTGCCGTTTATCTCGAAACTCGCTCAATTCTTTTTGCGGGCGCTTTATTTTACAATCGGATTCATCCAATATTGCGCCCTGATCTCGACGTCGCGCTGTGGATCAACAAATTCGACTCGTTACTGAAAAGACTTAATCCGACCAAGATTGTCCCAGCTGAAGGTGACGTTGCCAGCCGCGAAGAAGCGGAAAAGTTTTTAGATTACCTCCGAGATCTGACCGACACTCGCCTGGACTTTTCAACCTGCCGAAAGCTCTATGATTGGCCCGAGATTCCGAGCTGCACTTCGCTTGAGGAGAATTTTGATTTCTTGCGATTGAAATTTAAGAGCCATGTTCGGGTGAGATAATAATCGGTCGCGGTAGCGGTATCTGTCGCGGAATCGGCAGCGGCAGCGGTTCAGTTCAGTTCAGTTCAGTTCAGTTTGAAGCCTGAATTCGATTCCGTTACTGGTGTTGCGGCTGCGACCGTCACTGATTCTGTCCCCTCACTCCTCCTCGAGCTCAGTCTTTAACCCAAGCTTAGTGAGAACGAGTTTGAGCTGCTTTCTCATCGCTGGCAAATGAACCATCGCCGCCTTAATACGAATATGGTCCTTGAGTGGAACCAGCGGAATGCCAGCGTATTGCCCTGGAGTTGTCATCGTCTTGCTGACACCAGAAAGCGCTGCGACCTGGACATTGTCGCAGATTTCGATATGACCCGTGACCGAGGCTCGGCCACCGGCGAGAAAGTTGGCACCAATTTTAGTCGAACCCGCGACTGAAAATCCCGACGTAATAACAGAGTTCCGTCCGATCGAGCAATTGTGACCAATTTGAATTTGGTTATCGAGCTTGGCGCCCTGGCAGATTCGAGTTTCGCCGAAAGTTCCGCGGTCGATTGAAACGTGACTGCCGATGTGGACATCGTCTTCGAGCACAACGCGTCCGAGGTGGGCGATGCGGAAGTGATTGAACTTTTCATCGTGAGCGTAGCCGAATCCTTCTTTGCCGATGACCGTTTGTGCATGGATTTCACATTTTTTACCGATAACGGTCGAGTGACCGACGTAGACGTGTGGATGAAGAACGGTGCCCTCACCGATCACGGCATCATCTTCAACCACGCAACAAGCGCCGATCGTGCAACCGGTGGCGATGCTGACACCGCGAGCGATGAAAGCGTTTGGCCCGATAGAGACGCCACTGGCTATTTCGGCCCCTTCCATGATCACCGCACTGGGGTGAATGCCCTTAAGGTCGCGGTTGACATACGGAGTGGTGAGAAAAAACTTTTTAATGACTCGAGCCATGGCGAGTTCTGGGTTGGGTGAAAACAAAAATGTCCGGCCGCTAGACGCTTGTAACTCAACTTGGCTTTTGAGTTTTGTCGGAACGCAGAGCACGGAAGCTTGCGAGGCAAGCCCTTGCTGGATGGCGTTCGGGGTGCTGAGAAAAACGGCGAGTTCGGGTGATCCCTCGGCCGGAGCCGCGACGCCGGAGATGCGCCGGTCGAGATCGCCGCTGGAGCCTGAAAAAAGTTGCGGGAATTCGGACTGCAAATCCTGGCACGAGACCTTTTGGGAACTGACCACCATGGGGGCTTCCTTTCAAACTTATCGGGAGCGGCGACGGACGTAAATCCGTCGCCGGCCGACGCTAGCAATTCTGATCGCCGATCAACAATCATTTATGCACCGCACGTAGGTGTGCCGGAAGGTTGACTTATTGGCTTGAGTTCCGTTTATGAGTGTCTTAGGTTTGAAGTGTTAAGGTTTAGCTAACGGAGTAGAGATGGCGAAAATGGCTAAGTCGGCTCCTCGTGCCTCGGGAAAGACTTCTGGACCTAAAAAGGTCTCCGGAAAAGCGACGGGCAAGTCGGAAGCAAAGGAAAAAAAAGCGGCTGCAAAGCCCGGTTCTGGCCGGACTGTATCTGGCCCAGGATCTGGCCCAGGATCTGGCCCTGTATCTGGTGGAAAAGGAAAGCCGGTGCCTGGGCGTCCCGCTGAATCTGCGACAGCGAACGCGAAAGGCTCAAAGGCGACCAAGCCAGCTCCAAAATCTGATGTCAAAGCTGGCGGTGCTTCTGGTTCTGGTGCTGCTTCTGGCTCTGGCTCTGGCTCTGGTTCTGGTTTTGGCGCAAAGGCTGAAGCCAAGTCGTCCCCCAAAGCCGGAGCAAAATCTGAATCCAAAGTGGCGCCCAAAAAGGCGGCGAGCGCGGGTCGGACCGCTGAACGCGAAGTACTGCCAGAAAAACCCCCTTCATCTGCCGTTCCCAGCAATAAGAAAAAAGCGCCGGATAAGCCTGGAAAAGTGGCAAAAGCCGAGACTCCTGAAAGTGCAGTTGACTTGGCTGACGACAGTTTCGGGGTCGGCAATGAGGATGAGTTTCTGGCTGAGGATCTTGAGGCGCTTGGCGACCCCGATCTCGACGCCAATGCAGATGTGGTGGATGACGATCTGGTCGTGGATGACGATGACGGAGACGGCAAGCTTAGACCGTCTGCTTTGCGGAAAGCTCTTCATCGAGGCCGAGCGACCGCCGCCGTGAAAGCAGGCGAGGTTGTGGACAAAGAAGAAGGCGGCGATGAGGCCGCCACTTCAGCAGCGGCCGAAAAAAAGGTCAAGCGTAAGGACGAGCTCAAAATTGACCGCACCGGAGATCTTGAGCAACAGTGGAAAACCCTGTTTGAAAAATCAAAAGGCATTAAGCCGCCGGCTTATAAAATGTCCGATAGCTACGAGGCCAGGAGTCCACTTGTTCATAAGGTCTTGGGCTGGGGGTACATCTTGACGTCACAAAATGACCGCCTCGAGGTTTTGTTTGCCGAAGGAATTAAGTTTTTGATTTCCAATCGGAAAAGCTAATTCCGGTGGGTGCCTGAGGGCGATGCGTCGGCAAGCAGCCGCATCGCGACTCCGGAAGCCGACCGAGTTCTGAGCCGAGAGAGTGCCGCCAGCGGACCTGGCTTCAGACGGAGCGGCAAACTTGACTCAACTTAGGATGACAAGACTTGAGAACCGAAAAATTCAATAGACTGGACTAGGTTTCTACATTATCCCTTTAACCCTATGGCAAAAGACGATCTCGCGCAGCTTGAAGGTAAAATTGTGGACGCCGGCGCCGGCGGACTCTACAAAGTGAAACTCGACAATGAAGTCCAAATCGTGGCTCGGTTGTGCGGAAAAATGAGGCGCTTTAATATTCGCGTTGTGGTCGGCGACCGCGTGACCGTGGGTGTGTCTCCTTATGATCCCTCGAACGGCTTGATCCTTTATCGCCACAAGTAACACGGCTCGAAAGATGCCCCAAACTTCAAAGAATTCACAACGACGAGAATTTCCTAATAAAACCAACCGGATCATGTGAGGAACTATGGAGACAAGTTTCCAAACTTATTTTTCGGCTTTTCATCCTGAAATCCCACTCCGATCTGCGCAGGCCGTTTTGGAACTCGCTGGCGAGGGCGGAACAGTTCCATTCATCGCGCGCTACCGCAAAGAAAAAACCGGCGGTCTCGACGAAGTGGAAATCCGCAAAATTATTGAGTCGAGCGAGACTCTCGCCGAGATTAACAAGCGCCGGGCTTTTATCGTCAAAGAAATTGCTGCCCAAGGAAATCTCACCGACGAAATCACCGCGCGGATTACGAAGTCGATGGATCTCGGAGAGCTCGAAGAAATTTATCGTCCGTTTAAAAAGAAAAAGAAAACCCGTGCGACGCTTGCACGCGAAGCTGGCCTTGGCCCGCTCGCCGATTGGATTTGGCAACTGGGTCACGGCGAAATTCAAGACGAAATGACGTTGGAAGTGAAGGCCAAGGCTTTCATTCAGCCCTCGGCAGGTTTCGTCACCTACGAACTTGCGCTTAAAGGTGCCCAAGACATTATCGTCGACCGCATCTTCAATAATCCTGAGCTACGTGAGATGGTCCGCCAGGATTTCTTTACTAACGGCCGAATCACTTCCAAGAAAACAAAAAATTTCAAGGCTCACTCAAAATATGAAATGTATGCTGAGTTTTCCGAGCCGGTTAAAAATCTGCAGGAGCCTAAGGCGTCGCATCGATACCTCGCTATGCGCCGCGGCTGGAATGAAGAAGAGCTGACCGTCATGATTGAAGGTGACGAGGCAGCGCAGACCGCGCAATTTGAGCGCTTCAGTTGTTCAAAGCCAGATTCGATTGCGGCCGAATTCTTGAAAGCCGCGGCCAAGATTGCTCTCACGGTGCATGTCCACCCCTCGATCGCCAACGAGGTGCATCGTGTCCTGAAAGAGAAGGCCGACGAGCATGCAATTTCGGTTTTTGCCGAGAACGTGAAGCGAGTACTTCTATCGAGCCCGTTTGGACCCAAATGCGTCCTCGGCTTGGATCCTGGATTACGGACCGGCTGCAAGCTGGCGTTGATCGACAAGCAAGGTAATTTCATTTCGCATACGATTTTACAGATTCTCGGTGACGGAGCTTTTGAACCGGGTAAAAAACTTTTTAGCGAAGTTCTCAAGCAGATTCAGATCGAGGCTATTGCTGTGGGTAACGGTACCGGTGGCCGCGAAGCCGAAGCTTTCGTACGCAAGATTCTCAAGGAGCTTGAGTCCTCGGTGCCGGTGATTCTGGTCAGCGAATCCGGAGCGAGCGTCTATTCAGCGAGCGATGTTGCGCGTGAAGAATTTCCTGATCTCGATCTCACCGTGCGAGGTGCGATTTCGATCGCCCGTCGTCTGCAAGACCCGCTTGCCGAGCTCGTAAAGGTCGATCCAAAGAGCATCGGCGTGGGACAGTACCAGCACGATGTTTCGCAAACTCACCTCAAAAAATCGCTCGAGCAAGTCGTCGAAAGTTGCGTCAACGGTGTCGGTGTTGATCTCAATACCGCATCAGCACCGCTGCTTTCGTATGTTGCGGGTATAGGCCCAGCGCTTGCGAAAAATATTGTCGATCACCGCAAGTCGACTGGTCTTTTTGAAGATCGAAGCGACCTTCTCAAAGTTCCGCGCTTTTCGAGCAAGGTTTACGAGCAGTGCGCGGGTTTCTTGCGTATTCATGGTGGAAAGCAAACGCTCGATTCGACGGGCATTCACCCCGAACGCTACGCCGCAGTCCGAGACATGGCTCACGAGCTGGGTATTTCGATCGGACAAATCACCGGCGACGGTGCAAAGAAACTTCTCGAACTTCGAACAAAGTGGTCGGCGATTGTCGGCTCGTTTACCTTCGACGATATGATTAAGGAGTTAGAGAAACCAGGACGTGATCCCCGCGATCCATTTAAGGCCTTCTCGTTCCGCGATGATATTTTTGAAGTTAAAGATCTGAAAGACGGCATGATTTGCCCCGGAATTGTTACCAACGTGACGAACTTCGGAGCCTTCGTCGATATCGGCGTCCATCAGGATGGCCTCGTGCACATCTCGGCGTTGTCACACAAGTTCGTTGATGATCCCCGCAAAGTCGTCAACCCTGGCGATCCGGTGACCATTCGGGTTTTGGGAGTCGATCGCGACAAAAACCAGATTTCGCTTTCGATGATTTTGGATGATTCGGTTCCCGTGCAGCGTCAGTCTGCGAGCCCCCGTCAGCAGCAGGCGCCCCGCGGACCTCGTCGAGAAGAGGCTACTGGAAGCGGTGGCGGCGCAAATGAAAGCCGTGGCCCGCGTCCTCGGCCAGCCGGTGCTCCAGGCCCGCGTCCGCTGTCGCGACCGGAACCTCGGACGGCGGCGCGTGGTGGCGGCGGGAGCGGTGGCGGCGGGAGCGGTGGCGGCGGTCCAAGCCCGATTCGTCCCAATGATGGCCAGCAAGCTGGACGTGGTAGTCGCGCACCGGATCGTCGCCCGCAAGGTGGACAGGATCCGCGTCCTCGGCACGATGGCCAAAATCAGCGTGGAGCTCAACCGCGCGGAGGGTCGCCATTTAACAATCCGTTTGCGGCTTTACTTGGCGGGGATGCAGCGAAGCCCCCCGCGAATTCAAAGAATAAATAATTCGGTCTGCGGCCTTGGGCTGCGGGCTCTGGCGGCCGGTCGTTTGTGCGACCGGCAATGCCTTCATTGCGCAATAAAAATAGTTATTGTTTACTGGTGCTTGGCAATCCGTCGTTGCGCAACGAGACGCGCGGCATCGAGCCACATTCCTTAAGATTTGGCAAAAGCGACCTAGCGGCCGCTAGCCTGATTTACTTCCAACAATCGATGAGCAATTTGCACAAAGCCTTCGCCGCCCGGCTTGTCTGCGAGGTAAGCCGGATGATGTTTGAGGCGGTTTAAGAAATTGCGAATATTACTGACTGCGAAGGAGTTCTCGAAAAACTCAAACATGGGTTCATCGTTTGGCGAATCGCCCGTAAAAGCAAATTTGGCGTTTTCGCAGTCGAGATCAAGACCCAGCTCGCGCGTAGCGTATTCGCGGCACATGGAGAGTTTATTGTAGTCACCAAACCAGCCATTGACATGAATGGAGCTCACTTTGGCTTGAGCGCCGTGGCGGCTAAAAACCGCAAGAATTTGATTGATTTGTGCTTCAGTTAGCGGACCGACGTCTTCAGCAAAGTCGACCGCAAGATCCATAAGTCTTGAAAATTGGTCGCTTGCTATAGCGCAACCGGGTACTTCACGCAGAACTTCTTCGCGAATCAGCTTAAGCTCCAAGCGATTTTGCTGTTGGGTTTTTTCATCGAAGGCGAAATGACGCTGCATTTTTTTATCGTGGTAGCGAAAGTAAAATCCTCCATTTTCGCCAATCACACCGTGGACCGGCCAGAACCTGGCGATCATTTCGCACCATCCCGCCGGCCGGCCTGTGACCGGAATAATTTCGATGGCGTTGCGCGACAGCTCCCAGAGTGCTGAGTAGCTCTCTGGGCCGAGCTGGCCGTGGTCGGTGAGCGTGTCATCGATGTCGGTAAATAAGTAGCGAATGCCGGGTCTCTGAAATTGAGAAATAGATTTCATGTTCAGATTGTACGAAGAAATCCCTGTCTGGTCGCCGACGTTCGTCGGTCCCAAATATGCCGCGTCAGAAATTTCCTCTTGCATCGGATTGTAGAAGGTCTCATTTTAAAAAAGATAGGTAAAAAGATAGGTAAAAAGATAGGGAAAAAGACAGGCGAAAAGATCGGCAAGAGACAAAAATGGCAGAGCTGCACTTGAAACCGTTGAAAATAAAGGACCTCCCGACTTTCGTCGAGAGCTGATGAGACGGGCCGATCGCACAGCTTAAGGGCTTTCAGGCTTTCTATCCCTCGCCTCTGAAAAAATCACTGAAAAAACCACTCAGCTAAGAATCTACTGAAAGAGAAGGAATGGCCAAAAAAACCGCTCAGAGTGAAAAAGCCGAAACCAAGGGTAAGGCTGTCATCGGCAAAACCCTCGTGGTGGTGGAGTCGCCGACAAAGGCGAAGACCATTCGCAAATTTCTGGGTAAGGACTTCATTGTGGAGTCGTGCATGGGACACGTCCGCGACCTTCCGCAAAGTGCCAAAGATATTCCCGAGAAATTTAAGAAGCAGCCCTGGGCTACTTTGGGCGTCGACGTCGATCACGATTTCGAGCCGATTTACACGGTTCCGAAAAACAAAGTCAAAATAATCAAGCAGCTCAAGGATCGTCTCGAAGGTGCCGGCGAACTGATTCTCGCGACCGACGAAGACCGCGAAGGGGAGTCGATCAGCTGGCATCTTGTTGAGACTTTGAAGCCAAAAGTTCCGTTTCGCCGCATGGTCTTTAACGAGATCACCAAAGAGGCGATACTCGAAGCTTTGAAAGAAAAGCGTTCGATCGACATCAACTTGGTGCGCGCGCAGGAAGCGCGGCGGATTCTCGACCGCCTCGTTGGCTACACGATCTCGCCGTTGATCTGGAAAAAAGTTGCCTACGGCCTGTCAGCCGGCAGAGTGCAGTCAGTTGCCGTGCGACTGATCGTCGAGCGTGAACATGAACGGCTCAAGTTTCGTAAGTCCGTCTACTGGGACCTCGAAGCTGAAAATGACAAAGACGATGTCCGCTTCAATTCACGACTGATCAGTAGCGGCGGACAACGCATCGCCAGCGGAAAGGATTTTGATTCCAACACCGGCGAGCTGATTGCGGGTCGCGATGTGGTTCAATTGGGTGACAAGGCCGCCACTGACCTTCAGACCGAGCTAACAGGTAAGCCTTGGAAGGTAACTGAGGCCGAAGAAAAGCCGGTGTCGCGTAAGCCGCCGGCGCCGTTCATCACTTCGACGCTTCAGCAGGAAGCCAACCGTAAACTTGGCTTGTCGGCGCGTGAAGCGATGCAGGTGGCGCAGAGCCTCTACGAGCAGGGTCACATCACCTACATGAGAACAGATTCAACCTTTCTCTCACAACAGGCGCTGACCGCGTCGCGTGAGCGAATTTTGAAAATGTACGGCAAAGAATATCTGCCGCCTGAGCCGCGAACTTACGAGGGCAAAAAAGTTAAAGGTGCTCAAGAAGCCCACGAAGCAATTCGCCCTTCGGGTACAGAGTTTCCGACTCCCGAAGAGACGGGTTTGACCGGAATGCAATTTAAGCTTTACGAACTCATTTGGAAGCGTACGATGGCGAGCCAAATGGTCAATTCTAGGCAAAAGCAAGTTTCGGTGCGCTTTTCCGCTGGAACAGCCGTCTTTGCGGCGAACGGAATGACGATTGAGTTCCCGGGATTCCTTCGCGCTTACGTCGAAGGCAGCGATGATGAAAATGCGGCGCTTGAAGAACGTGAAGTGCGCCTTCCGCAACTTAAAGTTGGCGACACGGTGAGTTGCCTGAAAATTGAAGCCTCAGAGCACGAAACCAAGCCGCCCGCGCGCTACACCGAAGCCAGCCTTGTACAGACGATGGAACGCGAAGGGATTGGACGTCCTTCCACTTATGCCTCGATTATCGGCACGATCATCGATCGCGGCTACGTGAAAAAAATGGCCAATGCACTTGCACCCACGTTTACCGCAATGGTTGTTGCTAAACTCTTAATGCAGCATCTGCCTCAGTACGTAGATCTCGGTTTCACCAGTGAAATGGAACGGGCGCTTGACGACATCGCCGGGGGTGACCTCGATCAGCAGAAATATCTGAAGTCAGTTTATTTCGGCGTCAAAGGGCTCAAGAGCCAAGTTGAGGTCCAAGAAAAAAAGATTGATCCCGATGAGGCAAGGTCGATTCAGTTTCTCGGCCTTGAAGCATTGAGTTTCCGGGTCGGACGCTACGGAGCCTATGTCTGCCGTAAAGAAGGTGATGGCGAAGCTTGCGCCAGTCTTCCCGAAGCCCAGGCACCGGCTGATATCACGGCCGAAATCGCCAATAAACTGATTGACCAAAAAATCAATGGTTCAGATGCCCTCGGTAAACATCCGACGACGGGCGAACCTGTGTATGTTCTCACCGGCCGTTATGGACCGTACGTACAGCTAGGTGATGCCACGAAAGAAGGCGCAAAACCAAAGCGGGTTTCAATTCCTCCCGGAACCGAACCAGAAAATGTAAAAATCGATCAAGCTCTGCAGCTTCTAGAACTGCCGAAAGTTTTGGGACCGCATCCGGGCACCGGCAAGGATATCAAAGCGGGCCTTGGCAGGTTCGGTCCGTACATTGTTCACGACGGCGATTTTAGATCGATTCCCAAGACTGACAATTTGTTTACCATCTTACTTGATCGGGCCCTTGAGCTTCTCTCGAAACCCAAGACGGGCCGCGGTCGGGCAGCACCCATTAAAGATTTGGGAAAACCCGCTGGACACGAAGATACGGTCGCGATTTTTTCTGGAAAATATGGACCGTACATTAAATTCGGCAAGGTTAATGCCTCGCTACCCGAAGATATGAAGCCTGAAGACGTCACCCTCGAAATCGCACTCAAAGTCATTGAGACCAAGGTGGGAAGTGCTGCGATCGAACCCAAAGCAGCGAAAACTTCAAAGAACGCGGGTGCGAAAGCCAAGAAAAAGTCTACTCCCAAAAAAACGGCGGCAAAGGAGGCTGAACCGGAGGCTGCTCCGAAGACGGCCCCGAAGACGACTCCGAAGACGGCTCCTGAGACTGCGGCAAAGTCGGCCACGAAGACTGCCGCGAAGACTGGCTCGAAGATGGCAGGTCCAGTGAGTTCTCCTGCGCCTGTGCCATCGCCAGCCAAGAAAGCTTCAAAAGCGGCTCAGAAGCGGGTTTAGTCTGAGTTTTTTTAGAAAAAATTTGCTGGGATGAGATGCCATCCTATCGAAAACTTGACAGAAAATCGCTTCCTTTGACGGTTGCCCATTGTTATGGCAGTAGTGTCCGTGTGAACTGGTAAATGCGAGACACGCTTGTTATATCGGATAAATACGTGGCACGTGAGAAACTGAAAAATTTGAATCTTCATAGCCCCACCCGTGGCTCAAACCGGTCGGCGCCGCCACCAAGCAATCAGCTGGAACTTCCGATCGCTCGTGAAATCATTCCTGATCGCAATGCCGACAAGGGCGGACGTAGCTTTTACTTTTTTGATTTTGACGACAACGTCGCCTACCTTTCAACGCCAATTTATATTTTTCATAAAGCGACCGGTAAGAAACTTGCCCTGAGCAGTGGCGAATTTGCAAAAGTGCATCGCACCGTCGGTCATTCGGGACCTTTTTTGGATTATAAATTGGAGATGTCGGATCAGACTGGAAGTTTTCGCAACTTTCGCGATCAGGACCTTTCGTGGCTGGAGAAGAACGTTCTCGGCCGAAAGCAAGTTTTCGTTCAAGATTTAGCGGCCGCCCTGGGCCACTCAGATCTGCAGTGGAAGGGACCGTCCTGGTCCTGCTTTTATCACGCGACATTGAACCAACGGCCCGTTTCACTGATTACGGCGCGTGGTCATCGACCCGAGACAATCCGTGAAGGCATTCAGTTATTTGTCGACCGTGGCTATTTGCCCCAAGAGCCAAACTATTTGAGTCTCTATCCGGTCAGTCACCCGCAGGTTCGTACTGAACTTGGCGATGAGCGAGGTGAGCTTTCGGTCGCAGCTTTGAAAAAAGCGGCCATACGTGCCTCGGTCCAGCGCGCAATCGAGGTCTACGGACTGAACCCATTCCATCGTTTTGGAATGTCTGATGATGATCCGCACAATATCGAGCTGATTGTCGAAGAAATGACCGCACTCAAAAACAGCTACCCGCAAATGTCTTTCTTCGTGATCGAGACTGAAGCTGAGCGATTCACCAAGTGGGAAGTCTACGCCGATCACACCGAAGCAACGCTCTGCGCGAACAAGCAGGATGTTGGTGTGGTCGACCAGCTCCAACTTCTGCCCAAATAATCCCAAATAATCTCCGACAATCTCAGAGTGAAACTTAAAAGCGATGCGGCAAAGTCAGCACGCTTTTTCCTGGACCTGACCTCAGCGCAATCATCACCGAATTTTTCTTACTGTGATATTATGTCCTGAAGCAGCGTTGCGACTGACTCGAAAGGCAGACTTATGCGTCAAGATGTCCTTAACTCAGACTTATCTTCTCCCGCGAACTCTTGTACCGCGAACCCCTCTCAAAGCCGAATTTTCCGTCGGGCTGTCTTAGCTCTGGCTGCGGGGTTCGTCTTGAGCTGGCACGTGAATGCCGAAGCGCAGGTTCTCACCTGCAAATACATCGATAAAATTCAGCGGCAGTTTTTAAAAGATCATATCAAATTTAAAGACGCGACTCCCGAGCTCGAGGCACGCACCGTCGATCAGTACATCAAGCATATCGATGGCTCGAAAATCTATCTGCTCGAGCCTGACATCGCTGAGATTAAAAAAATGATGACTGGTGTTTTCGAAAAATTGCAAAATGAAAACTGCGATCCGATCGACAAGGTCGAAGAATTATATCTCAAGCGCGTGCAGGAACGTGCCGAGTACGCAAAGAAAGTCGTGCTCGACAGCGGCTTTAAAGTTGAGAAAACCACTGAATTGATGATCGACCCTGAATCGCGAACTTTTCCAAAGAACCAGGCTGAAGCCGATAAATTTCATAAAAAGTATTTACAGTTCCAGGTTTCCAATTACATGGCAACCGGACTGAAACTTAAGGACGCTGAAGAGCATGTTGCGAAAAATTACGAGCGCAGCGTAAAGCGCGTAAAAGAGACATCGACGGAAGAAATTTATTCGGGTTATCTCGATTCGTTCGGCCGGGCACTCGATCCACACTCGAGTTATTTTTCTCGCGAGTCACTTGAGGATTTCGAAATTCAGATGAGCCTTTCTTTAGAGGGTATTGGCGCGACACTCAGCTTTCAAGACGGATTTACAACGATCGAGCAACTCATCGACGGCGGAAGTGCTAAAGCTTCGGGCAAACTCTTGGCCCAAGACAAAATCATCGCGGTCGGACAAATCTCCGATGACACTGGCAAAGAAGTCGATGAGAAGATGGAAGACGTTGTTGAAATGGATCTTAAAGATGTCGTCCGCAAGATTCGCGGTCCAAAGGGAACGAAAGTTAACTTGCGTATTCTCCGCAAAAAAGCTGACGGTCGGGTCGACGAACGATTCACCGTTAAACTGACCCGCGATAAAATTAAGCTCGAAGATGAAGCAGCCGTCTTGAGTTACATCGATCGCGATGTCAACGGACAGCCAAAGCGGATCGCCGTGTTAACGCTGCCATCATTCTATGCGGATGCGAAACGCGGTGGTCGCTCGAGCGCTGGCGATATGAAAGTTTTGCTAAAAAAGGCCAACGCTGACGGAGCAGATGCCTTGGTACTTGATCTGTCACAAAACGGCGGCGGATCCCTGGACGACGCGGTCAAGATTGGCGGACTATTTTTCAAGGTTGGCAACGTCGTGAAGCAGTCGTCTCGCGACCCGAGTCAGGGCGAACTTGCGCTCGACGATCGCGATCCGATGGTCGACTGGGCTGGTCCACTGGTGGTACTGACCAGCCGAATTTCGGCAAGTGCTTCTGAAATCGTGTCGGGCGCCCTCAAAGATTATCAGCGTGCCGTGATTGTTGGCGGAGATTCAACTTTCGGTAAGGGGAGCGTTCAATCGGTGATTCCGCTTCCGCAAGGGCTTGGCGCGGTGAAAGTAACCGTCGGAATGTTCTTCACGCCGGGCGGCTATTCGACCCAATGGCGCGGAGTCGAAGGTGATGTCGTTCTTCCGGGACCGTATGCAACTGACGATGTTGGCGAAAAGCATCTCGATTATTCGTTGCCTGCGGCGCAAATCAAGCCATTCCTTTCTCCCGACGCTTATGTTGCTTCAGGGCCCGGAGCTTGGAAGCGCATCGATCAGCCCATCATCGATCAACTGAAAGCTCGATCAGCAGTTCGCGTGAGCAAAAACTCCGAGTTCACGAAAATTACAGAAGAGCTTAAGAAGTCCAAAGAAAAGGGCAAGGTCATTAAACTCTCCGATTCGCAAAAAGAGAGCGAAAAGAAAAAGAGCGAAGACAATAAGAAAAAGGATATGAACAAAGAAGAGAAATTGGCCGACTACAACAAACGCGCTGAAGTTCAGGAAGCCATCAATGTCGCCGCCGACCTTCTCGCGATTGAGCGCGGAATCGCGCTGACCGAAAATACCGTTACGATTCCAGCAGACCCAAAGAAAAAAGCTCAATTGAGCCTCGATAAAAATACCAAGTCGAACGACTAAAAGTTTGAGTCAGCAGAAAACTCCAGCGGCTGGCTGGAGTTCTGGTGAAACACAAAGCCGCCCAGAAGGGCGGCACGAATCGCCCTTGGCGGTGGCCGTTTAGAATCCTTTTCCTGCCATTAAAATTGCGCCGAAATTGTACATTGTTGTGCTGTCGGTGGCGGGGCCGCCGACGTTGACAAGGCCGTAGTCGACAGTGACGTCCACCCAGATTGCTGAAGGCAAAGTCATAAATTCGATTCCTGCCGTGAGCATGAAATCCCGGTTTGCCGTGATCACATTGGATTTGTTCAATGAGACCTGGTCATTGCCGATCTGATATTGGGAGCTGAGCAACTGCGAAATCATTGGCCCACCTTTGACCAACCAATTTGTATCGGTGCCTCGATAGAAAACGTATTTGTAGGTGAGCGGCAGCCCAAGATAGTTAAGTGTGAGCGATTCCGAAATGCCAGAAGCTGCGCTGGATGAGCTCCCTGAAGAAATGCCGCCTTGGTAATACTGAAGGCCTAAGGCCAACCGAGAACGTAGGGAGGGTTTGAATTCGTATTCAATTCGAGCGGCCAGCATAATGTTCAGACCGGGCGATACGCTATTGCCGTCGATCGAGCCGATTCCACTGAGTGTGAAAAAACTGACTCCGAGACCGAATCGCCAATTTTTTCCTTGCTCCGCTTGAGTTGTAGAATCTTCCTTGGCAAACGCTTTGCGAAGTTTGCTGGGTGTGCGGAGGAGGATCGCTTCGCCAGGGGTGACCGTCCCTTTGATCAAACTCGCAGCTGCGGGCTGGGTCATCGCATCGGTTATTGCGATAAGAGCTGTTTGCCGACCATTTTCGTCGACAGCGTAGTAAAGTTCACCGACCAGAAGTTCGCGGGCAGGGTCTTCAATTGACACCTGAGCGGCGCCAGTCGCCTGCGGTGTCTCAAGGGTCATCTTTGACACGACACATGTTTTACACTCGCCCCATGCAGAGCTTGCAACGATGAGTGGCGCAAGGGCGGCAGAAGCCATGAGTAATCTGACAGCCCTGGGTGAGGTCTTCTTGCAGCGATAAGGATCGAGCACGCGCCCTCCGGACTTGCTATCGTCATCGATTCCCAGCCTTAGGGCAAGCAAGTGTTCACGGATAAGGGCAAAAGGGCCGGAGCTGGGGGGACGGAAATTGACAATAATAAGGGTGTTGAGTAGATCAAGACTGTCACCATTTTACTGTTAAAATTTAAACAGTCCGCTTACGTTTACTCACCAGGCACGAGAGGTCGAGGCATGCGCAAGTCTACGGTTACCAAAAAGCCCGCAGGAGCAAAAAAGCCGCTTCCCCGGCCCAATTCGAGAGTAGTTTCGCGTCTGGTTGAAAGACCTGGTCGGAGCTCTGGTCCGAGCCCGAAAGTGACGACATCCTCCAAATTGACGATCGAAAAAGACCTGCAAATTAAAATGCTCGAGCTCATGATTAAGTCTCGCGTTCTCGAAGAGCGCCTGATTAAGGTTTATAAAACTGGAGATAGTTTCTTTTGGATTGGTGGCGCCGGCGAAGAAGCTTTCGGTGTGCCTCTCGGGCTCTTAGTTCACAAAGGCCAAGGCCCGCAATTTGATTACCTGCACATGCATTACCGTGCGACGCCAACGCTCATCGCGATGGGCATGCCAATGATCGATTCTCTGCGCTTGATGATGAATCGCACCACGGACACTTCAACGGGAGGCCGTAATTTCTGCAATCACTACTGCTTTCCGAAATGGAATGTCGTGCCGGTGAGTTCGCCGATCGAAGTGCAGTACGGCATGGCGATCGGCACGGCACTCGCGCAGCGCCGAAGACGGACCGGCCAATCCGCAAAAACTCAGGCGCCGATCACGATCGTCACAGGCGGCGATGCCGGAACTGCCGAGGGTGACTTTGCAAGTTCCCTAGTGTGGGCGAACCGCCCGGGTGCTGAGCTTCCAATTCTTATCACGGTTCAGAACAATAAATGGGGAATCTCAACCAGCTACGATACCCAGCACTCCGAAAAAAACGTGGCCGACCGAGGCAAAGCTTTCGGAATTCGCACCGCAATCGTCAACGGCAACGACCCCATCGAGACCTACCTCGCTTTGCAAACAGAAATGGATTATATTCGTAAAACCGGAAGACCAGTCTTAGCGGAGTTCTATGTGTCGCGTCTGTACGGGCATTCTTCGGCGACTGGCGCCAATCGCGAATCGGATATTTGTCCCGTCGAGGCGTTCGAGAAAAAACTTGTCGATGCCAAGGTAGTGACTTCGGCGGCGGTCAAAGCTCTATGGAATGACTACGATGAGGAGTCACGGCTCGCTGCCGACCAGGTGCGAAGCGAACCCGTGCCGACGCGTGAAAGCATTTGGGATCACGTTTATTTTGCAAACGAAAACGCCGACTGGAGGAAATTCTAATGGCAAGCATGGCCCAGGCCATTCGCATGGCCCTTCACTATGGCGAAAGTCACCTCAACGTGACCGATATCTTTGGACAAGACGTCGGGGCCCCACTTGGTGGCGTCTTCACTGCAACTCAAGGTCTAAAAAATGCTTGGAATACGCCGCTCGATGAGCGCGGTATTATCTCTGCTGCGATCGGCATTGGGCTCGCGGGCGACCGTTGCGTCGCCGAGATTCAGTTTGCCGATTATATTTTTAACACGATCGATTTGTTGAAAATCGCCGGCAATACTCTATGGGCCTCAAACGGTCAGTACCCACTTCCGATTGTGGTGATGACCCCAGTCGGCGCAGGAATTCGCGGCTCGATTTACCATAGCCACAGCTTTGACTCTTGGGCAACGCGCATGGCGGGTTGGAAGATTGTGATGCCGTCAACGCCACGCGACGCTTATGGGCTTATGATCTCGGCGATCCTTGATCCGAATCCAGTCATGTATTTGAATCCAAAAGCCTTGATGCGCGTGCGTGGAACCGAACTGATTCCTGGTGAGCCGAGCGATGAAAAAGAGCTGAAATCACGCATCGACCAGCCGGTTGCTGGTATCAATTCATCTGGTCGCAAAGTCAGCTGGAGGCCGAATTGGCCTGAGGGCCTCACGGATTTTCAGATTCCGATCGGTAAGGCGGCGGTTACTCGCGAAGGCGATAAGGCAACGCTGGTCACCTATGGCCGCATGGTTCACACAGCTAACAAGGTGGCAGACATGGTTCGTGAAGAGGGGCAAGCCGTCGACGTGATCGACTTGCGCTCGCTCTATCCTTACGACTGGGCCGCTATTAAGGCTTCCGTGCAAAAAACAAAACGGGTTTTGTTTGTTAACGAAGATACCGAAGTGACCAACTTTGGTGAACATCTCTGCTACCGAACGACGACCGAGTTGTTCTACGAACTCGAAGCCCGTCCGCGAGTTCTCGCCGGTCGCCAGGTTCCCGGAATCGGGCTACAGCCAAATCTCGAAGAAGCCAGTGTTCCCCAACTTGAAGATGTGATGCACGAAGTTCGTGAGTTGCTAAGCGAAGTGCCATAATGGCGAAGAAAAAAGACAGTCGCGCTAACTTTGATCGGTACAATTATTACCTGCGAGCTGTGCAATCACCCGAGACCGACGTTGAGTTTTTTCGCGACACCTACAAGCAAATCCGGGGTCGAAATGCGACGATATTGCGAGAGGATTTTTGCGGAACATTCAGCCTGTGCTGCGAATGGGTTAAACTCTCCTCGAAAAATCGCGCGCACGGCATTGACCTTGATTACGAGCCCATTCAATACGGCCTGACAAACTACGCGCCAAAGCTTTCGAGGGCTCAGCGAGAACGTCTGCAAGTCCACCAAGAAAATGTCTTAAACCCAGGGCTTCCAAAAGCTGACATCGTCTGCGCAATGAATTTTTCGCATTACATTTTTAAAGAACGCGCGCTGCTAAAGTCTTATTTTCACAACTGTGCCGGCACGTTAGAAGAAGGCGGAATCCTCATCGCCGATGCTTTCGGTGGAAGTCTTTGCCAGCACCCCAATGAAGAGAGTACCAAGCTTCGCGGATTTCGCTACTTTTGGGATCAAGAAAGTTTCGATCCGGTGACCAACAATGCGGTTTTTCACATTCATTTTAAAATCGACAGTCAACCAAAAATTAAGAATGTATTTTCCTATGAATGGCGAATGTGGAGCTTGCCCGAGCTTAGAGATATCATGGTTGAAAGCGGCTTTAAAAAAGCGACGATTTATTGGGAAGGCACGAACCGTAAAGGTTCAGGAAACGGAGTCTTCAAAGCGGTCGAGAAGGGCGAGGACTGCCAGGCCTGGGTGGCCTACGTCGTTGGCGAAAAGTGAGAACCGAAATGAATCAGCGAATCTTCAAATTGTTGTTGGGCGGCCCCTTATTCGGCCCCTTACTTGGCATGTCGCTCGTACTTGCTTGTTGGGCTCAAACAGCCGACGCGAAAACCGCAAAAGTTGGTCGACTGTCGTTTGAGGTTAAGTCTCCTTGGTTTTGCAGCCTCGAAGGATCGGAACTTGTTTGCGTCAAGACCGACCCCGAAAACCCAAAAGACTCCAATCGCGATCAACTGATCGTCGTGACTGCCCGAAACAAGACCGCTCAAGATTCGATCAAATCATTTCACCGTCACCTTAAGACCCCCAAGTCATTTACAGCTCCCGACGGCGTCAAGTACACCGGACTTGTGAAGTATGTGCGCGAGCGAAAAATTTCAGGAAAAATTTGGGTCGACAGTGAGCAATATCAAAGTGAGGTTCCAGGATATGTCACTCGCTATTTTGCTTCAATTATCGGTCAAACCGTAGTCATCGCAACTTTTTCGGCAAAAAAGGATCTGTTCGAAGATTTTAATGCTGAGACAGTTAAACTAGTCGAAGCTTTTAAAGTTTCTCCTTAAAACTATTTAGTTGAGTTGCTTTGCTGCGCACGTGATGATTGCTCGCAGGGGGATCACAATGTTTAAGGTGCTCTTTGTTCTTTTGCTAGCAAGTAGCGTTCACGCTGATGGCCTCGACTATAAGGTAGGGGCTGAGGCGCGAACAATTCCGCAAAATGCAACGCTATTTGCCGACGGTGGTTACGGGTATTCAGTGTGGGGCGATGCCCAGCCGGGAAAAGTTTTTTACGGCTATATCCGGCCGGCGGTGACGCTTTTTGCTGCCGGTATTGTAAACGCAGCAGATGTTCACTTGGACCTTTATCCGATTTCCTTTTTTGGATTTACCGCTGGGGCCTTTGTTGATTCGCGCACAGGCAATGTCGGATCCTATCAATGCTCCTTCGTCGTTTGTCAGGGAACCGTGCAGGGTAATTACCTGAAAGCGCGGTTACTCTATGAACTCGCGGGGGTTATTTTTGTGGGAAACGCTTCTTGGAAAAATCTTCAAGCTCCGGCTAGTTCACAAGCTTTTCTTGATGAGTGGAGCGATCTCTTGGGAAACCCGGGTGGCGACACGTTAATGATCCAGGATTACGTTCTCGGTTATCGCATCGATCCGCAGATTTTTGCTGGCGTCGATTACCGTCAGCAGATAATGCAAGGCTCAAGAACCAACAGCGTGCTGCTCGCCGCGGTCGCCTCTTATAATCATGCGGATAATCATACTGACAATCATTTGGACTACAAATTCACGGTGGGCGCTGGCGAGTACACCGATCCAACGGTTGCCGGAAACGGTGTGATCTTTGGCCGTTTTGAATGGTTCGGATTGCGCGCCATTGGCCTCAATTAAGATCCCTGAGGAGCGCCTATGAGAGTTTCACGCCAGCCTGCTTGAGCTCGGCCATCGTGAAAAGCGCAGTGAGCGTGAGCCCACTTGCGTGAATCTTCTCGGTCTTGCCTTCGCTTCGGTCGATGACACAAATGACGTGCTCGATGATTGCTCCTTCGGAACGAAGTGAAGCTGTGCTCTCGACGACTTGTCCGCCGGTGGTGATCACATCCTCAATCAGGCAGATCTTACGTCCCTTGATTTGCGGACCTTCGGCAAACTTACAAGTGCCGTATTCTTTAGCTTCCTTACGCACAAAGACCACGCTGAGTCCGGTTTCCATTGCTATTGCAGTGGCTATCGGAATGCCGCCCATCTCGAGTGCTCCTAGGTATTCGGTCGATTTCGGAACGAGTGGCGCCATCGCAAGAGCAATGCGACGGAGGAGGTGTGGGTCACTTTCAAACTGATATTTATCAAAATACTCGGTCGAAGTTTTTCCGGAGCGAAGCAGAAAGTTTCCGGTCAAGTGAGCCACGTTGAAAATCTCGCGAGCTAGGTCAGCACTTTTGCTCATTTCTGGCTTCCTCTTTGCGAATCGCGATCTTCTGCCACCAGACTGCCAACTGACCGGGTCTGACCTTGGTATTTTCCTTGGTAGGGAGTGTCGGCTTTGTGGTCCATTTTGCAAAATACGAGTTGGCAAATACGCCGGCCCGCACGCAGTTGGATGGGTAAGGAGTTTGCGTTGTAGAGTTCGAGAGTGATATTTCCCTCAAAGCCCGGATCGACCCAGCCGGCATTTTGAATAAAAAGTCCGAGCCGGCCGATCGAGCTCCGCCCCTCGACGAAAGCTGTAAGGTCATGCGGTAATTTCACCCACTCCATCGTTGTCGCCAAAATGAAAGTGTGCGGTGGGAGTGTAATTTCGTCGCCTTCGAATTCGCGGTAGCTGATTTTTGAGTCGAGGTCGATGGTCTTCATGTTGAAGTTATCGACGATCAGGAAATGATTTCCTAGGCGGCAATCGATGGAAGCAGGTTGGATACTTTCCTCGACCAACGGCTCGACCACAAGATTTCGTGATTTCAGCATAGTCTTGAGAGTCTGGTCTGAGAGAATCAAGGTTTCCTCCAGGCGATTTGCACGCGGTCGTGCCATAAAACATCAATTTAAACCATCAGGCAAGCGCCACTTTCCAGCCTAACATTTTGTCTATGCCGGCCCTTTAGGTCTTTGATCTTATTGCCGAAATATTGATCTGGGGAGGATTGATGCAGGCCTTGTTGAGATTCGCATCGAGAACACGGCGAGTGGCAATCGCGGCAGCACTTCTCTTGGCTTCGCGGCTCGATGCTGCGGCGCCGATGTGCGAAGACACGCCTTCATCTCGGGCTCCGAGTTCAGTCGGCGGATTTATGCGTGAATCGGTGGCGGGTTCAATGCCGGGGTTAGTTAAGAAGCCTTCGTTATTTAACGGCATCTCTGTTTTGAGTGTCGATCCAAAAGTCTCTTTTCAGGAACTTAACCGCTATGGGTTTGCGACGCAAAGTTGGAGTCCCCGTAGAGTCCATCTTGGTCGGCGCAGTGCAAAGCCCAACTTGAGCGATTCGGCCCATGCGTGGCAAGATCCGAGTCCCAGCCTACGCGAATCGATCTTAAACTTAAGCGGTTTGCGCGCCCCGGTTTCGGGCTGGGATTCATTCGCTAAGGACCGACTTTTCTTGCGCGCTCAAAGTTATTCGCTGAAGAGACTGACCAGCAAATACCCGAGCATCCCCCGTGTTCAGCTCGAAAGCTTGCAAACTCAAATTCGTAAGCGAATGGCTCAGGAGCGTGGCGAGTGAAGCACGTCCTGATAATTCTAATTTTTTTTCTGGGGATGTCGGCTCAAGCTGATGTGCTTTTTGTTGATCTCAACAATAGTCCGACTGAAGTCGAAGCCGCCGAAAGGGCGGCCGAAGCTCGCGGCGAGAGATTGATTGTGTTTCCGGAACTCTCTGACGAAACTCTCCACCAAATAAAAGCAGCTCGAGCCATGGTGACCGGGGCTCAACTCATCGAGCGTAAAAAATGTCGAGACTCGATGTCAGATTCTTGTGCGGAGGCCAAGCTTAGGGGCCGCGCAAAAATAAAATCACAGACTTTTAGCACGATTTTCATTGCGGCCTGATGGTGTAGTTCCAATCGGGCAACTCCGTGTCTCGCG
>JAYTRM010000141.1:0-14033 GCA_043746165.1 Bdellovibrionales bacterium
ACGGTTCGCGTTTTGGTTTTCGCTAAAGGCCCGAAAGAGCAAGAAGCAAAAGACGCAGGCGCTGACTTTGTCGGATCCGATGACTTGGTCGCCAAAATCAATGGTGGCTGGCTCGATTTTGATAAAGCCATTGCGACACCTGACATGATGGCGACGGTATCAAAAGTTGCGAAGGTCCTTGGACCTCGGGGCTTAATGCCAAACCCGAAAGTCGGAACGGTCACAATGAACGTCGGCGACACGGTTAGGGCTGAAAAGCGCGGCAAACTTGATTTCCGCGTTGATAAAGCCGGTATCATCCACGCTGGAATCGGCCGCAAGTCGATGGGCGCAGATAAACTCCGTGAAAATTTCATGGCCTTTATCGGCGCGGTGCTCAAAGCGAAACCGGCAAGCTCAAAGGGCGTTTACCTGAGGGGCATTACGGTTGCGTCGACAATGGGACCAGGCATAAAGGTTGAGGCCGCAAGCGTAGCTGAGTGATTCCCTGAGTGATTTGGGGCTCAAGGCTGAGTGTCGCTCAAACAAATATTATTAATGATGTCAGTCGGCTTGAGTTCGACTGATTGAAGAGAAGAATTTAAACACGCAGGTCAGAGACAGTAGGGGCGCACGGGTAACCGAGCGCTTAATCGGAAGTAGACGAAGCTCTCGTTGAGGCCAGCAGCGGATTGCGCTGCGAAGCCGAAGGGATTCAGGCGCCAAAGGCTCCCGAATCGTGGGTCCCGCGCCTACAGGTGGGGTCAGACAAAGCGAGCTCCGCGAGCGCCGCCCTGCCGAGATAGGTGTGGACAAGCTTAATGGTTTAAGCAAGGCCCTCCCGATTGTCTTGAGAACTCGATTGCATCGGTTCCGAAGAGACAATCTCGATCAGCGACTAACCGCCTCAGATGGTGCATGAGCGAAGAAGTGTATCAGAAATATTTTCTGGTAAGTTCCTTCGTGAAAAACTCTGGGTCGCTCAAAATCTATGAAAGGAGGTCAGTTATGATCACTCGGGCCATTAAAGCTGAAGAGATTACGTCTCTGTCAGAAAAATTCGGACGTTCAAAGGCGGCTTTCCTCGTCGATTTCAAAGGAATGACTGTGGAGCAAGTAACATCGCTTCGCAAAAGACTCGTTCCTGTTGAATCCGAGATGAAGGTTGTTCGCAACACGCTCGCAATTCGCGCTTTGATTGAAAATCCGAAGTCGGAAGTCCTCAAAAATGATTTCGTTGGCAACAACGCCATTGTTTTTGCTTACGGCGATGCGTCAGCATCAGCGAAGGCAATTGTCGACTTCGCCAAAGAAGTCGAGTTGCTGCAAGTTAAAGTTGGAGTGATGGACGGTACCAAGCTTGACGCGAGTCGCGTTAAAGCTTTGGCAAGTCTTCCATCCAAAGACGTCTTGCGTGCTCAACTCTTGGGACTCTTCCAAGCGCCTATGGGCAAGTTCGTCCGTACGCTCAACGAAGTTCCGTCGAGTTTTGTTCGGGTTCTCGCGGCGCATAAAGACAAGGCCGAAGCTTAATTCGCGATCGGTTTTGCCAGTTATGTGCAGTTTTTGAAGTTCTGCCAGTCGCGAGGCTGGAAAAACTTTCAGCCATTAGGGTTGAAGAAGTTTTGTTAAAAATAATTACCTGTTCTTTGTAGAACAGAAAAAAGGGAATGAAATCATGGCTCTCACTAAAGACGATGTTGTCAATTATCTCTCGAACATGCCGGTTATCGAGCTCGCTGAGCTCATCAAGACGCTCGAAGACAAATGGGGCGTTTCGGCTGCTGCTCCTGTTGCAATGGTTGCTGCTGATGGCGGCGGCGCTGCCGGTGCTCCGGTTGAAGAGAAGACGACTTTTGACGTCATTCTTACTGACGCAGGCGCTAACAAAATCAACGTAATCAAAGAAGTCCGTGCCGTTACCGGCCTCGGTCTCAAAGAAGCCAAGGATCTCGTTGAAGGCGCTCCGAAGACAGTAAAAGAAGGCGTTTCTAAAGAAGAAGCTGCCAAGATGAAAGAAGTCATCGAAAAAGCTGGCGCGAAAGTCCAGATTAAGTAATAGATAGTGTTTTCGAAATTTTAGGGCAGAAGGTTGATTTGGCGCGAATTGTGCAATCGCAGTTGAAAAAATGGGCAGTATCGATTTTCGATGCTGCTCACAATTGCTTCGGCATGATTTTTGATCTAAATGCGTTAAATCAATCTTCTCAAAGTATGGAATTTTTGTTTGATCGACAGTTGGCCTCGGTCGCGCTTTTGGAAATCAACAATATTTGTTGATTTTCCGTTAAGCGAGATCGGGCGTCAGTTTTGAATCCTCGTCGTCGGCGCATTTTTTGTCTGAAGACGATTCTTTAAGGAGAGGGAATGGGAACTATTCCGGTCACGGCCTCTAACCTCCGTATCCGCAAGTCATTTGCCAAAAATAAACAAGTTATCGATATTCCGAACTTGATCGAACTGCAGAAAAGCTCGTACGAGACTTTCTTGCAGAAAGACATGGATCCGGATCGGCGTGGCGAAGCGGGCCTCAACGGAGTTTTTCGTTCCGTTTTTCCGATCACTGACTTTAACAACACGGCAAGCCTCGAGTTTGTCAGCTACACTCTCGAACCGCCAAAATACGACGTTGATGAATGTCGTCAGCGCGGCATGACCTACGCGGCTCCGGTGAAAGTCACCTTGCGTTTGATCGTTTTCGATGTCGACGAGCAAACTGAAGCTCGCTCAATTCGAGACGTGAAAGAACAAGAAGTCTACTTGGGAGAGATCCCACTGATGACGGCCAACGGCTCGTTTATTATCAACGGCACTGAACGTGTCGTCGTCAGCCAATTGCATCGCAGCCCGGGTGTGTTTTTTGATCACGACGGCGGAAAAAACAACGCCAGCGGAAAATTAATTTATTCCGCCCGCGTGATTCCATATCGCGGTTCTTGGCTCGACTTTGAATTCGACCAAAAAGATTTAATCTATGTCCGCATCGATCGTCGCCGTAAATTTCCTGTGACGATCCTGCTTAAGGCACTCGGCTATAACGTTGAGCAGTTGCTTGAATACTTCTATGATCTCGACAAAGTGATCGTAAAAAAAGGCAAGTACATGCGCGAGATCGATATCGATCGCATGGCCGGCCAACGCGCTCTCGTCGACATCATCGATCCGAAGTCAGGCGAAGTCTTAGTAAAGTCTGGACGTCGGATCACTCGCGCGATTGTAAAACGCGTGAAGCAAATTGATCTTAAAGAAGTCGAAGTTTTGCCGGATGATCTCGAAGGCAAAGTTATCGCGCGTCCGCTGATCGACGAGTCGACCGGTGAGATTTTAGCCGACGCCAATGCCGAATTGACTAAAGATATTCTCGCCAAGGCGGCGGAAGCGGGTATCAACGAGTTGAGCCTGATTTTCTTTGACGGCCTCTCGGTGGGTCCTTATCTGCGCAACACTCTGCTGGTCGACAAAGTTGCCACTGGCGAAGAGTCGCTGCTTGAAATTTACAAGCGCCTTCGGCCCGGCGAACCGCCGACAGCCGAGGCTTCGACGGCGTTCTTCAATCGCCTGTTCTTTGATCCCGAGACTTATGACCTCTCTGAAGTCGGTCGTTTGAAAATCAACCACCGTTTCAGCATTCCGTTTGAAGAAATTCCGGTCGATCACCGCACCTTGACCAAAAAAGATATTCTTTCTGTGGTCAAAACTTTGATTGAACTTAAAAACGGTCGCGGCGTGATTGATGATATCGATCACCTCGGTAACCGTCGTGTTCGCTCGGTCGGTGAGCTTCTCGAAAACCAATACCGAATTGGACTCGTGCGTATGGAACGCGCGATTCGCGAGCGCATGAGCTTGCAAGACGTTGAGACGATGATGCCGCATGACTTGGTGAACGCCAAACCGGTCAATGCAGTCGTGAAAGAATTCTTCGGTTCTTCGCAGCTCTCGCAGTTCATGGATCAGACAAATCCGCTCTCAGAAATCACCCACAAGCGCCGTTTGTCGGCACTTGGACCGGGTGGTTTGACTCGCGACCGCGCGGGCTTTGAAGTTCGTGACGTTCACCCGACCCATTACGGCCGGATTTGCCCAATCGAAACTCCAGAAGGTCCGAACATCGGTTTGATCGCATCTCTTGCGACCTATGCTCGTATCAATAACTACGGCTTCATCGAAACTCCCTATCGCAAAGTCGAGGCGGGCAAAGTTTCGCTCGACATCACTTACATGTCTGCTCTCGAAGAATCCGGTCACTACATCGCGCAAGCGGGTCGTGACATGTCGAGTGACACTGCCGTCAAAGGGAACAACGTTTGCCGAATCAACGGCGAGTACGAAATTCCCGATCGCGACAAAGTCACGTTGATGGACGTTTCTCCGAGTCAGTTGGTGTCGATCGCGGCGTCGCTGATTCCGTTCCTCGAGCATGATGACGCCAACCGAGCTCTGATGGGCTCGAACATGCAACGGCAAGCTGTGCCTTTGCTTCGTGCCCGTGCTCCGCTCGTCGGAACAGGTGTCGAGCGTCTGGTGGCGCGCGATTCCGGTACCAGCGTTGTGGCGCTTAATGACGGCGTGGTCGAAGAAGTTGACGCCAGCCGAATCGTGATTCGCCGTTTTGCAAAAGGTGGCGAGCTCGGTGCCAATGTCGACATTTATAACCTCACGAAATATCAGCGCACCAACCAAAACACCTGCTTTAACCAAAAGCCAATCGTCTACATCGGCGACCGGATCCAAAAAGGCGACATCATCGCCGATGGTCCGTCGACGGAGCTTGGCGAGTTGGCTTTGGGTCAGAACATCTTGGTCGCGTTCACTCCGTGGATGGGCTACAACTACGAAGACTCGATCTTAATTTCCGAGCGTCTGATCAAGGACGACACCTACACTTCGATTCACATCGAAGAGTTTGAGTGCGTCGCCCGCGACACGAAACTTGGCAAAGAGGAAATTTCGCGCGATATCGCCAACGTCGGAGAAGAAGCGCTGAAGGATCTCGACTCGAGCGGTATCATCCGCATCGGTGCCGAAGTGAAGCCCGGTGATATTCTCGTCGGTAAAGTCACTCCAAAAGGCGAAACACAGCTTTCGCCTGAAGAGAAACTCTTGCGCGCGATCTTCGGTGAAAAAGCTGGCGACGTTCGTGACACTTCGTTGCGTGTTCCGTCGGGTGTCTACGGCACCGTGATCGACGCCCAGGTTTATTCGCGTGAGGGTGCTGAGCGAGACGAGCGTCTGCAAAGCATCATCGAAGACAAGCGCCGCAAGCTCGAAAAAGACTTAGCGGTCGAGCAAAACGTCATTCGTAACAATGCGCTCTCTAAGCTTAAGACCGTCCTCGTTGGCAAAATCACCTCGGGTGTCTTGCTCAATGAAGATGGAACGCAAAAGTTGCTCTCCAAAGGTCAAAGCATTACGGACGCCGACCTTGAGACGATTCCGTTTGAGCTTCTCAACTATATCCCGCTCGAATCAGATCTCGAGTATCAGGTCAGCCGAATTATCGACGGTGCCCGCAACCAGCTCGACGCCGTTAAAATGGTGTTTAGTGAGAAATTCGATCGTCTGAAAAAGGGCGATGAACTTCCTCCAGGCGTGATCAAGATGGTCAAAGTTTACGTGGCAATTAAGCGCAAGCTGCAAGTCGGTGATAAGTTCGCCGGCCGCCACGGAAACAAAGGGGTTGTGTCGAAGATCCTTCCGTCAGAAGACATGCCTTACTTGGCGGATGGCCGCCCGGTTGACATGGTCTTGAACCCACTCGGCGTTCCTTCGCGGATGAACATCGGACAGATTCTCGAAGTTCACTTGGGTTGGGCCGCAAAAAACTTGGGCCAGCAGCTGCAGCCGCATATCGATAAATACAACTCGGATGCCGCTCGCAAGCAGCTCAAAGACACTTTCGCCGATGACGAAATCTCTGCGGTCATCGAGAAAGCCGACGATGCGTCGCTGAAGAAAATGCTGTCGCGTATGATTGACGGTGTCCACCTTGGCACCCCAGTCTTCGACGGAGCTCGCGAAACTGACGTGAAGACATTGCTTCGTCGCGCTCAGGTTCCCGAAAATGGCCAGATGGTTCTTTTCGACGGACGCACGGGCGAGCCGTTCCATAACCCAGTGACAGTCGGCGTGATGTACATGTTGAAACTTCATCACTTGGTTGAAGAGAAGATCCACGCGCGGTCGATCGGTCCTTACTCTCTCGTTTCGCAGCAACCTCTCGGCGGAAAAGCCCAGTTCGGTGGTCAGCGTCTCGGAGAGATGGAAGTCTGGGCGATCGAGGCCTACGGTGCCGCTTACACGCTTCAGGAATTCCTTACGGTTAAGTCTGACGACGTGGCCGGAAGAACTCGCATGTATGAGAGCATCGTGAAGGGCGAAAACGTTTTGGAGCCGGGCTTGCCCGAATCCTTCAACGTTCTCGTGAAGGAGCTTCAGTCGTTGGCGTTGAATGTCGAACTCATCGAGAGCGACATCCTCACCGACAAAGCAGAAATCGAGCAGTGATCTAAGTGTTGAGAGGTTAGCCGCTAAGAGTGGCGAAGCCGAAGGTTCGGGGCTGTGAGCCTCGAGCCTGTGTCCCGCCACCCGGCGGGCGAGGTGACAACCCGACGCCTTAGCGGCGGGGTAAAAAAGGAGCAGCGCTTTGAAAGATCTATTAAATTTTTTCGATAAGCCTAAAGATCCACTGAGCTTTGACGCCGTTCGTGTCTCACTGGCCTCGCCAGAGATGATTCGCGGTTGGTCGTTTGGCGAAGTGAAAAAGCCTGAGACGATCAACTACCGTACTTTTAAGCCTGAGCGCGATGGTCTGTTTTGCGCCAAGATCTTCGGCCCGATCAAAGATTATGAGTGCCTGTGCGGCAAGTACAAGCGGATGAAATATCGCGGCGTAATCTGCGAAAAGTGCGGAGTCGAAGTGACCCAGTCAAAAGTTCGCCGGGAGCGCCTCGGCCACATCGAACTGGCGACACCTGTTGCGCATATTTGGTTCTTGCGCTCGCTCCCTTCGCGGATCGGTAACCTTCTCAATCTTTCCTTGAAAGACGTCGAGAAGGTTCTGTATTGCGAAGCCTACGTCGTGATCGATCCGATGGAGACTACCCTCGAAGAGGGCCAAGTTTTGACAGAAGATCTCTATCAAAATGCATTGAACGAATTCGGTCCGAACTTCAAAGCTGGCATGGGCGGCGAGGCCGTTCGCGACCTTCTTCGCAAAATCGATCCTGAGTACCTGTCAAAAAAGCTTCGTCTGGAGCTCAAAGACACTCGCTCGGAAGCTCAAATTAAAAAGCTCACCAAGCGCCTCAAAGTTGTCGAAGCTTTCAAAGATTCGATCAACAAGTCTGAATGGATGATGCTCGAAGCTCTGCCGGTCATTCCGCCAGATCTTCGTCCTCTCGTGCCCCTCGATGGCGGTCGTTTCGCAACTTCTGATCTGAACGATCTTTATCGCCGCGTGATCAACCGCAACAACCGTTTGAAGCGTCTGCAAGAGTTGAACGCTCCCGACATCATCATCCGCAACGAAAAACGGATGCTCCAAGAAGCGGTCGATGCTCTTCTCGACAACGGCCGTCGCGGTAAGACCTTCACGGGTCCGAACAAGCGTCCACTTCGTTCTTTGAGCGATATGCTCAAAGGGAAACAGGGTCGTTTCCGTCAGAATCTTCTCGGCAAACGGGTCGATTACTCGGGCCGTTCCGTGATCGTTGTCGGACCAAACCTGCGCCTGCATCAGTGCGGTCTGCCGAAAAAAATGGCACTCGAACTGTTCAAACCTTTTGTTTACAATAAGCTGGAAGAGCGCGGTCTTTCGACCACGATTAAGCAAGCCAAGAAGTTGGTCGAGCAAGAGACCGTTGAGGTCTGGGATATTCTCGCCGAAGTCGTGAAAGAACATCCGGTGATGCTCAACCGCGCACCGACCCTTCACCGTCTCGGCATTCAGGCTTTTGAGCCCGTTCTGCACGAAGGTAAAGCGATTCAGTTGCATCCGCTCGTTTGCACGGCGTTCAACGCCGACTTCGACGGTGACCAAATGGCCGTTCACGTTCCGCTATCGGTTGAAGCTCAGGTTGAAGCCCGCGTTTTGATGATGTCAACGAACAACATCTTGAGCCCCGCGAGCGGAAAACCTGTGATCAACCCGACCCAGGATATCGTTCTCGGTATGTACTGGATGACGCGAATTCGTCCTGGCGCCAAAGGCGAAGGGCGCAAATTCTCATCGGTACAGGAACTTCTGTACGCCTACGAAGCCGGACACATCGATCTGCAAGCGACTTGTAAAGTTCGCATCAATGGCAAGACCGAAGACACCAGCTGTGGACGCGCGATCTTGAGCGATATCGTTCCGCAAGAAGTGCCATTCTCGTCTGTCAACCAAGTTATGACCAAGAAGCAGCTCGCTTCCTTGATCGACACCACATTCCGGATCGCCGGCGGCAAAGCTACGGTGCTGCTCGCTGATCGAATCATGGAATACGGATTTAAATATTCGACGGCAGCTGGAATTTCAATTTGCGTCGATGACATGGTCATCCCCGCAAGCAAAGTGACTCTGCTCGCCGACGCTGAAAAACAAGTTTCAGAAATTCAAGCGCAGTACGACGAAGGTTTGATCACCGATGGCGAACGCTACAACAAAGTGGTCGACATCTGGGCGCAAACTGGTGACCGCGTCGCAAAAGAGATGATGTCCGAACTCGAAAAAGAAGATTTCGATGTGAACGGCCAAAAAGTAAAAGCGGCGTCGTTCAACCCGATCTTCGTGATGGCCGATTCCGGTGCACGGGGCTCGGCGGCTCAGATTCGGCAACTCGCCGGTATGCGCGGACTTTTGGCTAAGCCGTCAGGCGAAATCATCGAGACGCCGATTACCGCGAACTTCCGCGAAGGTCTGACCGTTCTCCAGTACTTCATTTCGACTCACGGTGCGCGTAAAGGTTTGGCCGATACCGCGTTGAAAACTGCGAACTCCGGTTACCTCACGCGTCGTCTGCATGACGTGGCCCAGGATGCGATCATTACCGAAAGCGATTGCTTTGCCGACGACGGCATTGTGATCACTCCGGTAGTTGAAGGCGGCGAAGTCATTCAGCCGATCGGCGACCGTATTCTTGGTCGCGTGACTCTCGATGCCGTGCTTGATCCCAACACGCAAGCCGTGATTGTTCCGGCGGGTGGCGAGATCAACGAAGCAGAAGTCATAGTCATTGAAAAACTCGGCATTGAGTCGGTGAAAATTCGTACGGCGCTGACCTGCAAAACTCGCCGTGGCATTTGCGTGAAGTGCTACGGCCGTGACCTGGCTCGCGGTGCGATCACCAATATGGGCGAAGCGGTCGGCACGATCGCGGCTCAGTCAATCGGCGAACCGGGCACTCAGCTCACGATGCGAACGTTCCACTTGGGTGGTGCGGCTTCGCGCGCGGTTGAGCAATCGGTTCACTCGGCTCGTCACGACGGTGTCGTAACGCTAAAAGACGCCATCACGGTGACCAATCGCGCTGGAAAACTGACGGTCATGAATCGGAACGGCGAAATCATCCTCTCGGATCCGAACGGTCGCGAGCGCGAGCGCTTTAAGCTCGCTTACGGTTCGGTTTTGAGCATTAAAGACGGCGCCACTGTTGTTAAGGGTGCCGTGCTGGCCGAATGGGATCCCTACGCCAATCCGATCATCTCCGAAGTTTCGGGTAAGATTGCTTACCAGGATATCGAAGAAGGCGTGACCATGACCGAACAGGTCGACGCGGTTACGGGCTTTGCGACGAAAGTGATCACCGAATCAAAATCGGCCGATCAAAAACCGACGGTTTTGATCGTCGACGAGAACGGTAAGCAGATTATGCTTCCGGGTCGTGATATTCCCGCTCGGAGTATCATCCCCGTGGGCGCTCAGCTTCTCGTGGCCGTTGACCAAGAAATTCACGCTGGTGACTTGATCGCCAAAATCCATCGTGAGACTTCAAAAACTCGCGACATCACGGGTGGTCTGCCGCGTGTTGCCGAACTCTTTGAGGCACGTAAACCTAAAGAAGCGGCGATCATTTCCGAGATCGACGGCTATGTCACCTTCGGCAAGGACGTCAAGGGTAAGCAGCGTGTGATCGTCACTCCGGAAATCGGCGAGCAAAAAGAATATTTGATCCCAAAAGGTAAACACGTCGCGGTTCGAGAGGGTGAATACGTAAAAGCCGGCGAGGCTTTGATGGACGGCCCGACCAATCCGCATGACATTCTCGCGGTTCTTGGCGAAAAAATGCTGGCAGCATATCTCGTCAACGAAATTCAAGAGGTTTATCGCCTGCAAGGTGTGGGTATCAACGACAAGCACATCGAAGTGATCGTGCGCCAGATGCTGCGGAAAGTTCGTGTTGGCAACGCCGGCGACAGCCGCTTCCTGGTGGGCGAGCAGGTCGAGAAATTTGAGTACGAGGTTGAATCTGAGCGCGTGCTTAAAGAAGGCGGACAGCCGCCGACCAGCGAACCGTTGCTTCTTGGAATCACCAAAGTGTCCCTGTCGACCGACAGCTGGATCTCTGCGGCCTCGTTCCAAGAGACAACCAAGGTTCTCACCGAAGCTGCAATCAACTCGCGTACCGACTACCTGCGCGGCTTGAAAGAAAACATCATCATGGGACGTCTGATTCCTGCCGGTACGGGTCTTGCTGCTTACAAACGTTGGAAAATCATCGTCGATGAGTCCAGCGCCGAAGTGGCTCCGGTCCTTCCGGGCATGTCGTCTGCTCCCAAAAATAGCGACGGTTTACCGGCGCTGACTTGATCGATTATTGAACGGCTCTTGCGCCGTGCGAGAATTAAGAACCCCTGAACCTAGTTCAGGGGTTTTTTTTGACTCTGCCCAACCGAGATGTCGGTAAAACCCTTGACGGGGTGGCTTTCTCGCGAGTAGTTTCCATGTTTCGGATTTTCCTGACCCTACAAGCCGCTTGCCTTTAATTAGTCTGTTTTTAATTAAGAGCAACGACCAATGACTTTTTGAGGTTAATGAATGCCAACGATCAACCAGTTGATTCGACAAGAACGTGCCGTGCAAAAAGGCAAGACAAAGTCGCCCGCTCTCACTAGCTGCCCACAGCGCCGTGGAGTTTGCACTCGCGTCTATACCACAACACCGAAAAAACCGAACTCGGCGCTTCGTAAAGTGGCTCGCGTACGCCTCTCAAATGGCTACGAGGTCACATCGTACATCCCGGGAATTGGACACAACCTTCAGGAGCACTCAGTGGTTCTGATTCGTGGTGGCCGGGTAAAAGATCTTCCAGGAGTTCGCTATCACATCATCCGTGGTGTGCTCGATACTCAGGGAGTCAACGGACGCCTGCGCGGCCGTTCAAAATATGGAACAAAACGTCCTAAGAAGTAAGTTTTGTTATTGAATGAGCGAGTCCAAAGCCGGCTGAGGTTTTGGGAGAGCGACAGTGGGGCGCAAGCTTCGCGATAGTAAATAACCCGGCTCTCTCATTTTTGGGTGAGCGAAATCGATCTGCAAAAGATCAAAGGTAGTGTGTCATGTCTCGCAGAAAGAGCGCCAACAAGCGCGAAATCCTTCCGGATCCCGTTTACAACGACATCGTGGTAGCAAAATTCGTCAACAAAATGATGTACGACGGCAAAAAAAGCACGGCTCAAACCGCTTTTTACGGCGCACTCGACGAAATGAAAGCAAAAGTTCAAGAAGAAGAGCCGCTGACTTTATTCAAAAAAGCGCTCGAGAACGCCAAGCCGCAAATTGAAGTTCGCTCTCGCCGAGTCGGCGGTGCGACTTACCAAGTTCCGGTCGATGTTCGCCCGGCGCGCCGCTTGGCCCTAGCGATGCGTTGGCTGATCGAGAATTCTCGCACTCGTGGCGAGAAGGACATGGCAAAACGCCTTGCGGGCGAATTCATGGATGCTGCCAACAACCGCGGTAACGCCATCAAGAAAAAAGAAGACGTTCACCGTATGGCCGAAGCCAACAAGGCCTTCTCGCACTACAACTGGTAAGTTTCTTTTTCTAAGAAGATATGGTCAAATAAAGCGAGCTTCGGCGAGCGACGCCTTCCCTAAAAGAAGGTGAGACCAACAGAGTGTCGCCAGTGGCGATAAAAAGTCGCTGAGATGAAAATCCAGCGATTTTTTTTTGTGCGCGGCAAGGCAATCGCGCAGCTCCCAATAAGGCGGACAAACTATGGCAGCTGGCGACCCAACAAAACTTGAAGATTTAAAATTCACTCGCAACATCGGAATCGTGGCCCACATCGATGCCGGCAAAACCACGACGACCGAGAGAATTTTGTTCTACACCGGCAAAAGCCACAAGATTGGTGAGGTCCATGACGGTGATACCGTTATGGACTGGATGGAGCAGGAGCAAGAGCGCGGGATCACCATCACATCCGCCGCGACAACGGCGACTTGGCGCGAGCACCGAATCAACATTATCGACACGCCTGGGCATGTGGACTTCACAATTGAGGTCGAGCGCAGTCTTCGTGTTCTCGATGGCGCGGTGGCAGTGTTTGACGGCGTTAACGGCGTAGAGCCACAATCAGAAACAGTTTGGCGACAGGCTGACAAATACAAAGTTCCACGGATTTGCTTTATCAACAAAATGGATAGAGTAGGGGCAAATTTTTTTGGCAGTGTTCAGACGCTGATTGATCGTCTGGGCGCAAAACCGATTATTATTCAAATTCCTGTCGGAATTGAAGATACTTTTCAAGGCGTGATCGACTTGCTCTCGATGCAGGCTTTGATTTGGACGGGCTCAGGCAAGGGCGACAATTATGAACGCCGAGACATTCCGGCTGATCTGCTCGAGGTTGCGCGCAGTTCACGCGAAAAAATGCTTGAGCAAATCGCGGAGCTCGATGATCGGCTTACAGATCGATTTCTGATGGGTGAGGCGATCGGCGAAGATGAATTGCGCGCGGCTCTCCGCCGCGGAACGATTGCGCTGAAGGCATTTCCAGTCTTGTGCGGGGCCGCCTTCAAAAATAAAGGCGTGCAACCTTTGCTGGATGCAGTTGTCGCATTTTTGCCGAGCCCGCTGGACGTACCGCCGATGGTCGGCCACGACCCCGCTCGCCTCGAAAAAGAAGTGCCCTGCAAAACCGAGTGGGACGCAAATCTCGCAGCGCTTGCATTTAAGATCGCCGACGATCCTTTCGCCGGAACTCTCACTTACGTGCGCGTCTACTCAGGAATTTTGAAGACATCAGATCAGGTTTACAATCCTCGCGAAGAGAAAAAAGAACGCATCGCCCGTCTCGTGAAGATGCACGCCAATACCCGCGAAGAAGTGCAGGAAATTCGCGCCGGTGATATCGGTGCCGTAGTCGGGCTTAAATTCACCGGTACGGGCGACACGCTTTGCAACACGTCCCATCCGGTTTTGCTGGAGAGAATTCAAATTCCCGACCCCGTAATCGCCGTTGCGATTGAAGCAAAGTCGAGCGCAGATCAAGACAAGATGATGGCGGGAATTGAGAAACTCACGCGTCAAGATCCCTCGACTCGGCTCCGTGTCGATCCCGAGACAGGCCAGACCTTGCTCGCTGGGATGGGCGAACTGCATTTGGAAATTTTAGTTGATCGCCTTTTCCGCGAGCATAAAGTGCAGGCCAATGTCGGTAAGCCTCAGGTCACTTATCGAGAGACGATCACAAAAAAAGCGCGTGGCGAAGCACGCGTTGAAAGACAAGTTGGCGGCGAAAATCAATTCGGCCACGCAGTCGTCGAACTTCAACCGGGAGAAACCGGCAGCGGATTTAAATTTGTTAACCGTGTGCCTGAGTCGAAGCTTCCGAAAGTTTATTTCGGACCAATCGAGCAAGGAATTCGTGAGTCGATGGAAAACGGTGTGCTCGCCGGTTACCAGATGATGGATTTTACCGCGACCCTCGTCGACGCGATTTTCAGCCAGGAAGCTGCATCAGAAATGGCCTACAAAATCGCTGCGGCCAATTCATTTCGCGAAGCTGCGCGCAATGCGGAGCCCATTCTCCTCGAACCTCTTTTCAAAGTCGAAGTCACGACTCCCG
>JAYTRM010000142.1:0-5663 GCA_043746165.1 Bdellovibrionales bacterium
GGCCGCAGGCGAAAAGGGTGCCCCTCAAGCCGAAGCAAAAACACTTACGGTCGATGAAGAAATTCAGCAAGTGATTGCGAGAGGTCTGGCGGCGAAAACCCCGGCGGAGCAGCATTTTGCTCACCATCAATTCCTAAAAGTTTTTGGCGATTTTCGTGGGCGGCCCAAAGCCGAGAGAGAACAGGTCTGCGATATTTTATCAAAACTTGACGCGCGCACGATGATTATGATGGAGCGTTCAATTCTCGATCACGAAAATACCTACCTCGAAAGCTGCCGTGAACAGCTCCACAAGGCAATGGAAGACGTCTACGAAAAAGATCGCGAGGAATTACGCCAAAAGCACGGCGTTATCCATCATCCTGATGCCAGTCAAAAAAAGTCGAATGACCGGTCGGCCGCTAGCAGTGTTGAAGATGACCGCTGCGTGGGCAAAGTCGGAAATTATCCCCCCATCGAAATCGAAACGGTCGGTGGCCCGTCCTTTGGTCCATATGCCACTATTCACACCAATCCGCACACCAGCCGCCCCCCTGGTCTGGGTCCGAAGGAAATTATTTTGACCCTCGACGATGGTCCCGTTCCGGGCCGTACCGAAAAAGCGCTGCTGGCATTTGAAGAGCACTGTGTGCACGCCACACTTTTTTTGGTGGGTCAAAGTGTCGCGACTGAAGGTGGACAAATTTTACTCAAGCGCGAATTGGACATGGGCCACAATGTGGGCAACCACACCTACACTCATCCAGACAACTTGAATTCGCCGAAGCTAACGACTCAAGAGCGATTGGAAGAGGTCACCCGTGATGGGGCATTGCTCGATCGGTCGATGGTCAAGTTTAAAGCGATGACTCCAGCCAACGCCGAGAAATACGTGAAAACGCCTTTTTTTCGCTTTCCCGGCGGCAACCAGGCGCAAGATGTTCTCGATTTCTTGCACGCGAGCAACATGCCCAACTTTACGTGGCACGCCGGCGCCAACGATTGGCTTCCGCACATGACCGCGGAGCTGGAACTGCAAGAGGCGCTTAAGGAGTTGAGGGAGACGAGCGGCGGCATTCTCATTGTCCACGACACGCATCAAGCGACTGTTGACATGATTCCTTACCTGCTCGAGGAGCTCGAAAAAGAAGGATTTAAAATCCGTCACATGATTCCCAAGCGGCACCTCTTAAATGAAGCTGGGATCGTGAGTCCGACCCCGAATGACGGATCACTTACGCCTGCGGAGCCAGAGGCGACTCCCATGCCGCCGCCGCCACCCTTGGCGACACCGACTACGCCAGCTGCACCGGCAAGTGCAGTGACGCCCTTGCCAGCACAGACGGTCGTCACCGCATTTGCAAAGCTCAATGTCAGCGTCCGCGACTCAAGCCTTGCTAACGCGACGGAGGTAAATGACAGCACCTTACTGCGCGTTGCCGGTGGCACAGTTTTGAAAACCAGTGAACTCAAGTCTGTGACCGTGCTGGGCGATGTTATCAAAGTAGGCGAGTTTACTTTCTTCCACGTGCACATCGATAAAGCGCAGGCGGGTTTTGAGAGCTTCGAAGGTCAATCCGTCTATATTTGGTCTGCGGCTTTTAACCCAGCAGGGCCAGCAGGTTAAGTGGCAATATGCCGTGGCGAATATTGTGCATCGGAATTTTTTTCGCGAGCGCCACGGCTCTGGCTCACCTCAACCGCAGCACCGCAGTTTATCTTGATCTAAATGAAAGTTTCGTCGGGGTAGAATTGCACATCCCGCTCGAGGAGCTCGAGGCTGAAACGCATCTCTTTTTGGTGTTTGAGCCAGCGCAGGCGGTCGCTGAACACCGGGCCCAAATTGAAAAGCACATCAGCGAATCACTTTTTCTCATCGCCGAATCGGGCAAAAGATGGAAAACAAAGATCGAGAGCTTACGGGTCGACAGCTCGGATCCGAACGCAATTCCCATCTTGGCTGTGCAGCTCGAGTCGAGTCCACCGGGCGGGGCGATCGCATTGGATGGGCAGTCGACGCGAAATTTTCTGCTGCAATATCACTTAATCAGGGGGAGCGCGTCGGGACACTCGGCTTTGGTGTCAGTTCGCAGCGACTGGCGCAATGCGGTCTTCCGCGGAGATCCGGAGTTGGTCGGCACGATTCGCGAAGGTGCTGAGTCATTGCGGATCGATCGCGGGGAAGGCAGCGAATGGCAAGGCTTTCGCGGCGTCTTCGTGATGGGTCTAAGACACATCGCCGAGGGCACGGATCATCTCTTATTTTTGTTTATGCTCCTCTTGCCGGCACCGATCTTAGCGATTGGAAGGGGAGTCAAAAGGCATTGGAGTCGCTATGCCGGGCTCAAGCCGACAATGCTGCGGATTGGTGCCGTAGTCACCGCATTCACGCTGGGCCATTCCGGCACTCTTTTGCTCGGCTCGCTCGGCTGGGTTCATTTGCCGAGCCAATGGGTCGAGGTCATGATCGCCGTCTCCGTTTTAATTTCTGCGATTCATGCCATTCGACCGCTCTTTGCGGGACGCGAGTGGATCGTGGCGGCCTCGTTTGGACTCATTCACGGGCTTGCGTTTTCAAACGTCATCGCGGAGCTCGGCTTATCATCAATGCGGACGGCCTTTGCGATTCTCGGCTTTAACCTCGGAATCGAAGTCATGCAGCTGGCACTCGTGCTCGTGATCGTACCTTGGTTAATTTTGCTCAGCCGAACGAAGTTCTACCCCTTGATGCGGGTGCTGGGGGGCTTTGCCGGCGTCATCGCGGCGGTGTTTTGGATTTTGGAGCGAACGATTGGGCTTCGCAACCCCACCACGCCTACCATCAATCAGCTCACCCACCACCCGGTCATGGCGATCGTGGTGCTGGCGAGCTTAGCACTGCTAGCCAATATCAGTCAGGGACGGGCGCAAAGCCGCGGCTAATTGCGCAATAGCCTGGGTTGAAGATATTTTGAAAATTCTACCTGTTGCCTCTCGGCTTCGACTTTCGTAGAAGAGCTGAATATGAAACTTATTTCTCAAGTCCTTGTGTTGTCTCTCTCGCTCGTTTCGACCCTGGCCCATGCTGAATCATGCACCCCAGCCAGTGACAGTTGTGGGTTCTACACCTGTATGGAGACCCAAGCTCAATGCGGCACGGAGGGGTATTTAACGAGCTTCGGCGGTCCGCTCTGCCGAGCTTACCTCGACCATGAACCCAAGCTGTCAAATAATCTTCAGACTTGGTTTCCGAAGGTGCGTTATTGCCTGCAAGCCGCACTGTTGCAGATTGGCGATCAGGTGAAGTGCGATGAGCTCGACCAAAAAGCATTTGCCAGCCATTTTGATTGTTACGTGAGTACGGGTTTCTGCGAGCTCACGTTCCGCGATCAGTTTGAGATCATTCATCTCACAGGGCTTGAGGCGATGTTAAATCCATCGGTCATCGAGGTTGGGCTTCGGGTTGAGCGTCATTGCCACGGGTTGAACTATTGACTCTTTATGAGGCGGCCGACATTCATGATCAGCTTTCAGTTCGCGCCGCCTGAACACAGAACTCCGAGATTAATGATAGTCGAAGATTCTCCAGGCGGCCTACAGATAACTTGGGTTGAACTAAGGCATTTGCAGTGCCTTCCACCGATTTTGTTGATCTGATTGATAGCGTCATATACCTGATCACTTGCATTGACCTGCTCAATATCTTTATTAGCGCTTTGCACGGCTTCGGCCAGCGAAGTGTCGAAGCCAATCGCGAGCGCTGAAATTGGAAATGCACAGACGAAGCTAGTAAACAAAGAGATGCGAATAATTTTGAGCATATTTTCTCCTTCAACGCTTCGACGCTGAATTTAACTCGCCTTGTATCTCTTGTATAAAAATCGGCATTTGATCTTGATACTGCCGGCTTACTTTTTGAAAAAGTGAGGGGCCGAAGGCACTTGTTATTCCGTCAATTAACTTAACGCTCGCACCATTTCTTGAAAGTCCGGCAAGTAAACGTTTTTGGGGTATTGAATCAGACGATTTTACTTCGTTACTGGCTAGACCCAATTTGCCTTTGATCCAGGCCATAAACTTAGAGCGCCCGCCTCCGCTGGTGACGGATTCCCGCCCTCCGCCACCATGAGCGAGGCTCAGCGCCGCTGATCTTTTGTCAATCGCTGACCCGCTTTGAGCACCGGTCGCAACGTTAGTTTGAACGGCACCTTGAACCTGCGCAGCTTGTAACTGTGAGGCCGAAGAATTTTCGTCAGGCGAACTTGACGCTATTGAACGCGACACATCGGCAGAACCACCTGTCGATGTGTCAATTTGGCCGCCTTCGCGATGCGCTAGGTTTGATCCATAGCCAGTCTGTTTTACGCTCGCGGAAACATCAGCAATCTCGGGACTAGCGGCCATAGAATTTGTGAGATTGGTCTCTATCGCGCTCGCAGATTTGTCGACTCCGGTTTGGTTCTGATTGGCAATTTGGTTGAGCATTTGTGCCTGTTCGGACGCTGCACGAGCGTTGCTTTGATAACCAGAACAGGTCTGCGATTGCTGACTGTCGTTCGCGCTGAGTTGGCTAAATGTAGCCGCCTGGCCAGAATTTTGAAGTAACTGGTTAACTTGCGCAAGGCCTCCCATGTGGCTAGAAGCAACCGTGCAAGAACTCATACATTTTACGAATGCTTTCATGCAGGCGTCTGATTTTGCCTGGGACAATTTTGCAAGGTTCGCGGCATTGTCACGACGATTCATATACCGGCTGGCGTTGTCCAATTTCGCGCGAGAAGATGGATCGTCACTACTGAGACCCTGATTAGTTTCACGATTTTCGCCCAGCAGCGAATCGACATCGCCACTTGCGCCGTTCAAGGTGCTTGCCGTCGTGCAGGCCTGAGTCGCCGATTGCGAATCCTGGTCACATTTCTCCTGATAGGGGTCGGCTGCCGCAAAGCTCAGGCGAGCTCCAGCTAAACCGCCTATGATGATCAAGTTCAAAAGAAAATTCGAGTTCATTGTCTCAGCCCCCTATGCTCTGACAGTTCAATTTTCGTGCCGCCGAAAGTCTCAGTTCAATCCGGTGCTTGGCACTCTAAATCGGGTGCGCAACGACTCATGAATCGCGACTGTAAGAAAACTGTCAATTGTGAGCTGCGAAATTCATTGCCGGTGAGTGTTTACGATAGCTTAGAATGAAATTGTTTATTTTTTGGAGAGTGTCAATTTTAAAAGGGCAGATGGTGAACCAGAAGGATGCAATCTCAGTGTCTCAAGAATGCGTTTTTGCTTTCCTTTTAAAAAAATGTCGAAATCTTGGGATGCAAACGATCTCCTCCAGATTAGAGATAACCCAGGAAACCAAATCAAAACTTCAACCTCTCGTGACGGTCACTCTGCCCGTTGTTGCGCATATAAATCAGCGCAAACGCTACGACAGTCAAAACCGTCCCGCACACGCAAGCGATCTCTGACGAGCGCAAGGCAAAAAGCGCGTAAAGCCCAGTCGACATGTAAAACCACGGGCGAGCCGCATAGAGAAAGTGAGTTTTAAGTGTATCGGTTAGGCGGTTCATGAGCTTGTCCCCTCGTCAGAATTCATGATTCGTCAAAACTATGAATCCACTGCTGTCCGGTTTAAATTCATAAATTGAAGACGGCAAAAGTGCCTTCAGTAGCGGAACTCCAGCGACATCCATCACGAGATTCAGTCCCCG
>JAYTRM010000143.1:0-3477 GCA_043746165.1 Bdellovibrionales bacterium
TGTGGGTAACCCGTTCGTCATCCTGGCCATTTACGCTTTGTCGGGAATCACGACATCAGAACGGAGGAATCTCACGCGACCAGCGCGAACCGGTACAGCCGCTCGAAGCAGCACTCGAAGCCGGTCGCACTCGCTTGAGACCGGTGATGATGACCGCGCTCGCGATGGTTATCGGCATGCTTCCGGCGGCGTTAGCCATCGGTGAAGGCGGAGAACAAAACGCTCCGCTCGGCCGCGCGGTGGTCGGTGGACTGATCATCGCCACTCTCGTAACACTGTTAATCGTGCCGGTTGTGTATTCATTATTACGTATCGAGCTTCCAACCAAGCATCTTCTCGACGAGCGACTTAAAGCTGAAGAGGAAGGAACTGTATCATGATCGACTCGATGAGCGCATCCTTACGGGCAGCGTTTGCCTCTACTCCACCGCAATTGCGAAGACGCGCCTTTGTCTTACTTGGTACCGCAGCTTTCCTGATGGTCGCGATTTCGATTTACAAGTATTACTCCTACTCGCACGAGAAGACGCTTCGCGAAGCAGAACTTGCGGCTGGGCCCAAGGTCCGTCTGAGCAAGGTCAAGCGCGGACCCGGCCAACACATCGTCACCGTGATCGGCGAAACCCGCCCTTACCAAAATGCCACACTTTACGCCAAGGTCAGCGGTTACCTCAGCAAGATTCTAGTTGAGAACGGCGACAAGGTAAAATCGGGTCAGAATCTCGCGGTCATCCAGTCGCCAGAGACGGACCAGGCGTTCATCGCGGCAGACGCAGATGCGAAAAACAAGAAAGCCATTCTCGAGAGAACCCGCAGTCTGTTTAAGAAGCAATTGGTCTCGCAACAGGAGTTTGACCAAGCACAGGCCGACGCGGAAGTTTCTTCTGCTCGGCACAAGTCACAAGAAACAATCAAGGGCTACGAAGTTCTCCGTGCTCCATTTGCGGGAACGATCACGGCTCGTTATGCCGATCCGGGCGCCCTTGTACAAAACGCGATGAATTCAGAAACTAGCGCCCTCCCAGTAGTCATGATTTCTGACATCGATCGCTTACGAATCGACATTTTCATCGATCAGCGTGATGCGACTTACGTAAGAGAAAATGATCCGGTTACGATCACGATGTCAGAGCGTCCCGGCTTCAAAATCCTGGGCAAAGTCGCTCGCGTCTCCGGGCAGTTGGACCCGCGAACCAAAATGTTGCTCACGGAAATTGATATTCCAAACGCTGACCAGGCAATTGTTGCCGGAAGTTTCGTGCAAGTTTCACTCACCGTAAAATCCGCAAGTTATCTCGAAGCTCCTGTTGAGGCACTTGCGATGAAAGATAACAAAACTTACCTGACAGTCATCCAGCCCGATAACACTTTGGCGCTCAAAGAAATCTCGATCGTACAAAACGACGGTAAGTCTATTAGTTTCATGTCCGGCGCAGACGAAGGCAGCAGGGTAGCTTTAAATTTAGGAACAGTTTTGGCTGAGGGAAGCAAGGTCCGTCCGATCGAAGAACCAACGGCCGCACCGAACCCCGCGCCTGTGCCAGCTTCGCCAGCCTCCGGCGCACCTACGACGGCGGCGGCTGAGGAAAAAAAATGAAGCCGCGTGATTCGGCGATGGCTTCCGGTGCTCTTCGCCTTGGCACGCTTCTCCTGACAGCGCTCCTGACAGCACTCCTGAGCGGCAGGGCTTCATTCGGGCAAACTCAAGGACAAGAGCACGGATCCGGCGCGGAAAGTTTGAATCTCGACAAAGCTGACGGCACAAAACTGACTCTCGAAGACTGCATCCATTCGGCGGTCAGATCCGCGACTCTCGTTATGAGGCAGAAGAACTCGACCGAGGTGAGCGGCGCGGCGCTCATCCAAGCTTACATGCAATTTCTTCCGAATCTGACAGCTCAGGCCAATTCCACCTTCTACAGTGGCAATCAGTATTTTGCCTCGGCGCTGCCGACACTGGTCAGTAATAACGGAATTTCCGGCGGCTACGCACTCTCGGCCGATCTTAACATCTTCAATGGCTTTGCCGATGCGGCAGGTCTCAAATCAGCCAAGTTGAAAAAAGACGCCTCGAATCTTTCGCTTGTTCGTGCCAAACAAACGATTGCCCTCAACGTCGCACAAAGTTTTATGAACGTTATGCTCGATAACCGCCTCGTACAAATTGCCAAGAAAAACTTTCAAGAGTCTGAGGCCCGAGAAGAACTGCTCGTCGAACAGACTCGTGTCGGTTCAAAAAGCATGGCCGACTTATTTCGCCAAAAGGCACAAACAAGTTCGGACGAGGCTCGTTATCTTTCAAGCGAAAATAAACGTCGTACCGATCAGATTTATCTTCTTCAACAATTGCGGCTCGACGTCACTCAAAATTATCACTTTGTTGATCTTGATATGCCCGCCGACAACGTCGACGTCCGCTATTCAAACGAAAACGAGCTTATACAGGCCGGCCTCGACATCCGCGCAGATCTGCGCGCTTCACTTGATTTTGCTGAGGCGACGCGGTCGGATGTCACTCGCGCTCGCTCAACTTACCTTCCTCACCTTGATCTCCAGGCGGGCTTGGCTGCTGGCGGAGCTTATCTTTACTCGCAAACGGTTGCGGGACAGAACGTGGTTCCGAATTCGCAATCTCCACTTTCCACACAATGGGGTTCGCAAACGGAATACACTTTGGGCATCGTGTTGACCTGGCAGATCTGGGATCGGTACGTCACGCAGCTCAATGTCACTCAAGCTCAGGCCAACCAAAGCAATGCCGAAATCGATGCACAAGATTCGCGAAATCAAGTACTCGCCGATATCCGCTTGGCATATAGCGGTTACCAGACTGCCGCCTCGCAATTACGGGCTTCAAAGCAAGGCCTCACCGCCGCGCAGAAGGCCTACGAAGTGATCGAGGGCCGCTACGAATTCGGCTCGGCGAACTTCATCGACTTGATCACGTCCCAGGCTTCACTTCTTGAAGCAGAATCAACCCGCGCTCAAGCTCAGGTCAATTTCCTGCTTCAATCAAAGTCGGTCGACTTCGCTACTGGAAAAATTCAAACTGATTAAAATCTAATTTGTTAACAATCTTCCAAATAATCGATGAGTGCAGGGCAATTAAATGCTAAGACCCGTCGATGGAAGTATTCAATCTGCAGCCTAGCCTTACCGGTAAACTTCTCCACCTGCGCCCCCTGAGGCCCGAAGATTTCGAAGCCTTGTTTGCCGTCTCATCGGATCCGTTAGTTTGGGAGCAGCATCCAGAAAGAACCCGCCACCACAGAGACGTTTTTCAACGATTTTTCAAGGTGCGCTCGATTCAAAAGGCGCGCTGATTGCGATCGATTCGAGGACCCAAGAAATCATTGGCAGTTCGAGATTTAGTGGACTCGATCCACTGCTGTCCGGTTTAAATTCATAAATTGAAGACGGCAAAAGTGCCTTCAGTAGCGGAACTCCAGCGACATCCATCACGAGATTCAGTCCCCG
>JAYTRM010000144.1:0-8345 GCA_043746165.1 Bdellovibrionales bacterium
AAATGCCGACAACCGCACCGACCTGCCTCATGGTCAGGCCAGCGGATTCACGCATCCTTCTCAGTACGGTCGCGACATTGTTTTCTTTTGTACTCGCGCTAATCTTCATTGTTACCTCTTCGTTGGTTGTTTTACTTTCCAACAATCGACTTGGTTACAAGGAGACGCTTATCTGGCGCGGGTTTCGGAGGACGTAACCAGATAACCAGACATCAGCGAAAACAGATGTTCGCGCTTTGAATTCTTAGCCCAAACTCAGCACAGATTTAGCCAAACTCGGGTGATTTCGTGGGATGTCGTGTGACGTTGGTCGGAAAAGGACTTTGAGCGACTCGCTCAAACCCTCGTAGGATTCGTTAAACCAATTAGATATTTACTGAAGCCTGTCTTCGAAGGCCAACCATCACCCCCTTTTACGGGGGAAAAATGGCGGGGTGGACGGGACTCGAACCCGCGGCCTCCGCCGTGACAGGGCGGCGTTATAACCAACTTAACTACCACCCCGCGACGAGTGGGATCAATTTGAATGAGCCGCGACTATAAATGCACGTTCTTTCCCGATCAACTGTTTTCTCGCGACGACCTCATTCTTGCTTGTGGGCTGACTTGTGGGGATCGTTTTGGTGGCATCGTCGGTGGCATTCGTCGGTGGCATCGTCGGTGGCATTCGTTGGTGGCATTCGTTGGTGGCATTCGTCGGTGGCATTCGTTGGTGGCATTCGTTGGTGGCATTCGTTGGTGGCATTCGTCGGTGGCATTCGTCGGTGGCATTCGTCGGTGGCATTCGTCGGTGGCATTCGTCGGTGGCATTCGTTGGTGGGACATGTCGACCTGCTTGCGGGCGGCGCTTACATCGTCTTATCGATGAACTCCCAGGAGGGCGGCGCGGTTGTGAAGGAACTTTAACACCATAAAATCGTGAATAAAAAATAGTCAAAACCCCATAGTAAAGTTTGTTCATACTCCGCGGCATTCATCGATATTTCCCTTGGCCGTCGAGGATTAACGCGCTATCTCGCATGTTGAAAAAAGTAGCAGATATGCCATGCGAGCGCGAGCGCACGCCTGATGATAACCAACGTAAGGGTACGGGGAGATATAAATGGCAAAGTTATCCATTTGGAGACAGTCCTTAGCGGTCGCGATCTTGTTTTTGTCGGCTTTCGCCGCACGAGCGTCGGGTCCAGAAATCCTGGGTCATCTTCCGAATACACAGGCCTGCAGGCAATGGAAAGCTGAACTGACGTCGCCGCCACTCTCGGTCGACGCTCCGGCAGGAACACTCAAACCACTCCAGACCGATCAGGTCAGCGTTCGCGACGCAAAAGGGCGGCTTCTCTATTCTTGGTCAGACGGTAAATATCACCGTTCGACGCCCCATGCCTTGTGGTCGGTTTCAAAATCCATTTCGGCGGTGCTGGTTGGAACGGCCATTCAGGATGGTAAACTTCATCTCGATGACTCGCTCGTCAATTACCTGCCCAGGCAAATCGTTGCAGAGGCGGCAGATCGTAAACAGCTCGCGGCCGTCAAAATCAGTCAACTTTTGGCAATGACTTCTGGAATCGAATGGAGCGAAGCGGTTGACCTCGATCCAGTGAAAGTTTCCGTTTTACCTCTTATGTATGGCAGCGGCGCTGTAGATTTCACAAGGGGAGTGTTGACCCACAGTTTCGTCGCCCATCCTGGAAGAGTTTGGAATTACTCCAGCGCCAATGCCACTCTTGAGTGGGCGGCGCTGAAGACAGTCTACGGCGGATCCGGAGCTAAGTACGACGATATGCCGTACCAAAATCTATTTCGCCCCCTAGGTCTCAAGTCAGCTCGCTTTGAACAGGACGGCACGGGAACCTATCTCGGCGCTCAGTACATCTATCTCTCGGCCGACGACTTATCGACTTTGGGAACATTGATTATCAACGATGGTGTGACCGCAAGTGGGCAGCGTCTCATTCCCACAGGTTGGACTAAGATGGCAGGCGAGTTTGAGCCGACGAGCATCGCTCATGTTAAAACCAAGGCCGATTTTGTCCACTTTAGCCCTTACAGCAAAGGTGGCTTTTGGCTCAATCGCCAGTCTCCCGCCGGCCAATATTATCCGCATGGCCCTGCCGACATGCTCTATGCCGAGGGTTTGCTCGGTCAGTGGTTGATGATCATGCCGTCGCAAGGGCTGGTCCTCGCCCGCACGGGTCACGATATGACGGCGCCAATCGCGCAGGTTGATTCGGTAGTTGAGAAAACGGTCCGCTGCTTTGGAGGTGCACGATGAAACGACTTTTAATGATGGTTTTCGCGGTTGGGTTTGCAACCGGTTTGACTGCGTATTTCGCAGATGAGGCGCAGGCGAAGGGTGTCGTTTCGGGACTGGGCGACTTCAATTCTTTCCTAGGACATGGACTGATTCAAGGTCTGATGGCGAAAGAAGTTTGTTCGTGCGTTTTCGTCAGCGGACAAAATCTCGACGACTGCAAAAACGACGCGCAGCTGCCGAGCGCACTTTTTGGCATCTTGCACATTGACGTCGATGCGAGCCGAAGAGAAGTGCGCGTCAACGCTTTGGTTTTCCCATATCTCAATACGGCGGTAGCTGAATTCGACTGGCGTCATCCCCACAAGGGCTGTCGGCTGACGAGGAGTGCGGATGCCAATGAACCAGCAGAACAGCCCACACACTGAAGCTTAAAAAGCCGGAATATTGAGGCCGTAAAAAGTAACAAACCGGCGCAGAAAATGCGCCGCGAAATCGTCCGGAGACTCATGGACGAGATTGACGAACTCTGGCTAAATCGGCACCTTGATTTTCGTGAATTCTAACAACGCTCAATCGCCTGATCCTGAATATACCTATCCCGAACTGAGGCTCAAGCGGCTTCGCGCAAGGCTCAGCCTCGTGCTCTTTACGTTTTCGGCGGTGATTTTTGGCACCATGCCGTTTTATCGACCCGATCAGCCGAGCGATCACCAGTTTCATCCTTGGGCGCTCGTTACGTTACTTTTGCCGCTTGCATTCCTGGTGATTTTTATCCGAGCGACCCTGAGCCTAAAATATCTTCGCGGCAGCGCCGCCCACCTGGCAAGCGCCGAGCAGCGTGACGTCGAAGCCGAGCTTTACATGAGTAACTTTAACTCCCGCCGCGGACGAGCATTCAACTACCGGGTTGTCATCGGCAACTCTCAGCCGGTTGAGGGAATCGTGGAGTCGACCGAATTTGTAGCGGGTCTCGGCTATAGCGAAAAAGGCGGCGAGGTGATGGACGAGGCCTCGGGAAAGAAGCTATTTGGCCATAAGCTTGTGGCGGCGCCGGTATACCGCAAACTCAAGTTAAAGCTAAAAGGGTACTATCGCCCGGGCGTCGGGCGGCCATTTCTACTTATTGGCGATGGCGTGCGAATTTGGCTCAGGGATGAGCTTTCTCGTTGATGCTGATTTTTCTTGCAGATTCTAAACATTCGAAGTTTTCTGTTCCCGGATTTTTTGCAAACCCTTGTAACGAGCAGGAGCCGACGTGAGCCTTACGCCGACAACCCCCATGGCCAATCCGATGGATGTTCTTCTTGTCGACACCCACTCGCCAGCCTTGAATGCGGATAACTCGTTGAGTGCTGATGACCCAAGATCGACGGTTCACAACCACCGGACCTTTCTCGGCCACCCGGTCGGACTTTTCGTTTTATTTTTGACAGAGATGTGGGAGCGTTTTTCGTTCTACGGCATGCGTGCTTTGCTCGTCCTTTATATGACCAAGCATCTGATCGCGAGTGCTCAGGGCGGCGGTTATGTTTTTGGTTTTGGCGCTTTAAAAACATACCTGGAAGCGATGTTTGGACCACTGGCGATTCAGCCGATGGCTTCGCAAATCTACGGTTTGTACACCGGACTTGTTTATATGACGCCGCTTTTCGGTGGATTGCTAGCTGATAAAATTCTGGGCCAACGCAAAACGGTTGTGGTTGGTGGAGTGCTCATGGCGATCGGCCATTTTTTAATGGCCATCGAATCGATGTTTCTCTTAGCGCTGCTGTTTTTGATTCTGGGCAATGGTTGCTTTAAGCCAAACATTTCTACCCAGGTCGGAAATCTCTACTCAGCTGATGATCCGCGCCGTGACCGAGCCTTTACGATTTTTTATATGGGCGTCAACCTTGGTGCGTTCTTTTCGCCGATCGTGTGCGGAACTCTCGGGCAAGTCTACGGCTGGCACTACGGCTTTGGCGCTGCGGGCGTCGGCATGGTGCTCGGTCTCATGGTTTATCTCTTCGGACAGAAGTATTTGGCAGCCGATCAAAAAATGCTGAGCAAAGCGGGCCAAGCAGCGCCCGAAAAACTGACGATCAAAGAGTGGCGCGCGATCGGGGGGCTGATCGCTCTCTGTGCGCTCAACATCGTCTTCTGGGGAGTTTACGAGCAGCAGGGCAACACGATGCAGATTTTTGCAGATAAGAACGTCAATTGGATGATCTTCGGCTGGGAAATGCCCTCGACGTGGTTTCAGTCGCTGAACCCGCTCTTTATCTTTGCGCTCGCCCCACTCCTTAACATTTACTGGGGATGGCAATCGAACCGCAATCGCGGCGCGGGAACGATCGCAAAAATGGCGATCGGCTGTTTTGTTCTCGGCGCCTCGTTCCTGATTCTGATCTACGCGACCCACGGCATGGAGGCGTCGACTAAAATCAGCTTCTTGTGGCTCGTCGGCTGCACCCTGGTTTACACGTTGGCAGAGCTCTACCTGTCGCCGATTGGACTGAGTCTCGTCACAAAAGTGGCGCCGGCGCGACTTGTTGGCCTCTTGATGGGGGTGTGGTTTCTTTCGAGCTTTTTCGGAAACTCGCTGGCCGGTACGATCGGTATGTATTACGAGCGCATGCCGCAAGAGAAATTCTTTGCGCTGCTTGCGGTGCTCGGTGTGGCTGCTGGTCTTGCGATCTTGGCGCTGCAAAAGCCGATCAAGAAGGCGATCGGCGGCAACGTCTAAAAGGCCAAAAGTCGAGTCAGAATTTGAAATGCTGGAGCTTCGACAGAAGTCTCCAGCATTTTTGTTTAAGTTTGAATCACTCGTGGTCTAGATCTTTATAACCAACGCCGAATCAAGCGGTTAGCGCAAAACATACGCATCAGTTCGTCCGAAAACTTCCCTAAGCATTCGTAGCGGAGGTTAGCGGCATGTTGATGGCACGGGCGATGATCGTCTTGGGAATTGTGGTAACAGTGCAGTTAGCGCACTCGAAAGACCTCACTCGATTCAGTGGCAGGGATTTCACCGACGAGAGCTTGCAGGCTTTGAGCGTAGGCCTGAGCCAGTATATCGATCTCGAATCCTTCCGCGAGATCCGCATCCGCAAGGCTTTAAATGCACAACGCTCAGAGTCCGATCACGTTCTCGTTTATCTCTTTGCTAAAAATATTCATCGGTTTGAAATTGCTAGGGCCTCTGTTAATGCCGCGGGGCAAGTTGTTTCGCTGGAGCGTGATTATCGCTTATCAGATTTTGAACAAGCTGAGCTTGCCTCACGATTGTCAACTCCGCACTGCCCAGATTCTTCTGTTCAGTTTATCGCTTTTGCGCCCAACCGCGATACTGTAGAACAGCAGGTTACGGCCGACGTGGCCGACACGGACGAGGCAGCGGGTCTGAAAACAGTTCGGCTCCTCTTAACGAACGCGACGAAGAGCAATTATCTGAATTATATGAGCTGCCCTCGGCTGGTCGGCAATTTTTATGATGGAGACTCTAATCCAGATTCATTTATTACAGTCGACGGTGAAATTACCGCAAAAACGATGAGCTCCACGATGGCCGGAGTTTTCCGCTCCCGGGTGACCAATATCTGGCTCGCCTGCGAAGCGTTTAACGATCCGATGTTAAGTGCGATCATTGACGGTGCACAGTCACAAAAGTACGCCGCCGGCAAAAATGATCTGCTCGTTGGCCCGTCAGACAGAACTGCGGCCTGTGCGATGAAAGCCGCGATTCAGGGTTATGCTATGACTGCGGCCTTTAACTCTTGCTACTCGCAGTTTGACGATCCGGCAGACCAATGGGGATTCGACGGTCACGGCTCGGACTTCTTCGGCCAGTGACACTTGACTGCTCAATACTGACGCACTTGCGGCGGCGTCAAAGATGGCGTCAAAAACGGCGTCAAAAACGGTGTCAAAAGTTTTGACAGTCGCCAGAATGCCGACGGCTGTCGAGTCTCAGTCAAGCCGTCTCAAATGCACACATAGCTGAGGGCTCAGGTTGCCTAAGCCTGTGTACGGCTTTTGCTCCTGTATTTAGCAAACGGGTCAGAGCGAGTTGAGATAGGGCCCAAGGGAGTGACTGTGTTTACAAATATCGCGATCTTGGCGAGTCAGTTGAGTGAAACCCAGCTCATCCGCAGTTACTTCCGTAATCCCGTTCGCTATTCGGTTCGGGAGTTTCTTTCACTCGCGGACATCAATTCGGGCCTTAAGTCTTATCCATTTGATGTTCTGATCATGCACCTGCCGAGTTTTGAATTGCGCAATGTCGCCATGATTAAAAAGGTGCGCGTCTATTTTCCATTCGCCGGATTGATTACGGTAAGCCCCAATATCGACCCCTCTGTTCGCTTTGAGCTTAAAGACATCGAAAGGCATAGGCTACTTCTTGAGCCGATGGAACTTGAAGACATCGCGCTCATCGCGGAAAAATTCGTCCGTCGCGAGACCAGCGCAGCGAGACTTCATCCTCGCGTCACGCGCACCGGAGATTGTGAGTTGGTCAATGTCGAGCGCGGCGAAAGGATTCAGGCGAAGTTTCTAGATTTTGCCCAGATGGGAACACGGGTTCTGGTCACCCCGAAGGTTCCTCTCAAGCGAAACGCAAAATATGAACTGCATTACCGGTCGACCACGGAGCCCAGCCGCATACATCGAATCGCATCGAACGTGATGTGGGCCGAAATTTCGAGCGGCATGATGGGGACGATCATGCACGGGCCCGAGCAGCAGGTTGGTTTGCGCTTCATCGCCGCAATCTGAAGAGACACCTGCGGCCTTGAGGAGCTCAGTTAGTGTACGTTTTTATGAAGCCCAGCGTAGGTACTGCGCATGCTGATCAAATCTTTTTTGGCATCGGACTGATTTTTTTCCCAATCCGATGTGCTGCTCGACGAGAGATTGTGAATTGAGGCTTGAAATTTATCAAGCAGGGGCTGCATGGTTGCGATGGCCTGGTTGGCATATTCCTTAACGCCCTCTCTGGGAGTGGCCTTCCAGTTGACGATTGCATCCGACACAAAGCTTGCGCTCTCTTCGAGATTGCGGACCAGCTCTTCTTTTTCATTGTAGGAATAATTGAGCGAACTCACGTTCGGAACCAAATCGGGTTCTGAACTCCACTTTTCGTAATTGATATTTCTCTTTCCGAAAGTTCCGTTGTTAAACGACAGCCCATTTTTCAGATCGACCGGAGTCGAGCCCGAATAGCGGCTTGCGGGATAAAGAGTTGGCTCTGGCGGTTGCACAAAGTGCTCGCCGGTTTGAGTCTCAGCTTTCGGCTCGGCCTTGGCCGGAGCTTGCGCTTCTGATGAGGGCTCTTCGGCCCGCGCAGGCTGGGGCATGATCTGAGAGACAAGTAACGCAGATAGCAAAATCGCAGATGAATAGCCTAGCATCGCAGACTCCTTGACGAGAAACGGTCCCATAACTTCGAACAGATACGGTTAATAAATAACAAAGGTAGCGGAGATTTAGAAACGTTTTCTGCTGCCTGAGCTATCGCTGCGGGCGACGCGTCGGCCACCTTAGTCATGAGTCTAGGGATTGAGTCGACTCACTGGGCCCGGTGATTCGTCGATCAGCCGACCGACTTGTGCGTGCCGTGGCGAATGTCGACGCCTGAAGCTACGAAAATCACGTCTTCGGCAATATTGGTCGCATGATCGCCGATGCGTTCGAGATTGCGAGAGATCAAAAGCATGTCGAGCGCACGGTCGATCATCGCCGGATTGTTCTTCATGACCACCGTGAGTTCACCGAAAATGCTAGCTTTATAAGCATCGACCCGATCATCTTTGAGCAAAACAGCTTTTGCCAGCTCTTGATCTTTGCGGAAAAAAGCATCAAGCGCTTCGCGGGTCATAACTCGAACATCGGCCGCCATTTGTGGGAGGTCCTTCAAAGCGAGCAGGGGAGCCTCGGTAATGTAGTGCCGGCCGCAGTGAGTGATATTGACGGCCTGATCGCCCATCCGTTCAAGGTCTGAATTGATCTTGATGCAGCCGAGGACTAGGCGTAGATCCGAAGCCATCGGAGCCTGGCGAGCCAAAACGTTCATGCAGGTCTGGTCGATGAGGATGTGGTACTGGTTGATCTT
>JAYTRM010000145.1:0-6106 GCA_043746165.1 Bdellovibrionales bacterium
GCCTCATACCTCAGATCGAGAACCCAGAGGTACGTTGGCCCAACCTTGATTGGCACCGCTTAACCGAGCCGCCATCAACAATTAACGGGGCCAGCTGATTAGGACTTTAAAGCCGCGTTGACGTCTTGGCGATAAAGTCGCAACAACGGCAAAACAACCGCGAGCACGGTAACAGCAATCGCGGCGAGCCACACAGTTGCGCTCTGCAGGTTCGGATTCGGAACGTAGGATGGCAAATTCAGGCCGCTCACTGAGCGAATCCATGGGAAAAATGCGAAGTCGATAGACGCGCCGATCACTACGGCAATGAAACCGAGAATTAATCCTTCCCAAAGCAGCCAGTAGGCGATTTGCACCTTTTGAAATCCCAGGGCCCGCAAAATTGCAAGTTGAACAGCCATCGATTCAAATCTCGCAATCATCATTGTCGCAACAGACGCACTACTTAAAAGAAGAATCAGTACGGTCAGCAGCAAGCCAAGATTGCGGCCGGTCCCGGTTAGACGCTCAAGATGTTCAATTTCATTTTGAACGGAAATCATCTGGCCCACGGTGCGCTGGTCAATCAAGGAGCGCAATCCCGGAGTCGCCTCCGGACCGTGGTAAATCAGAAAATAGTTAAGAACTTTCGTACCCCAAATCGACTTATCGCGAAGATCGACCTTTGCCAATCTCAGTTGCGCTTCCTCGATCGATGAAAAAAGTGCGTAATCCCAAATCCGCCCCGTCGGAGCGAGCAGTCCGATGACATGAAGCGAGAATCCTTCAGGAACGCTTCCCACTGCCGTATGCACTCGAATCTCAGATCCTACCGTGAGCCGCTGAGCCTTCGCCACTTCGGAACCGACCACAACATCGTCTCGCGCTCCATCCTTCAGCCATTGCCCAGTCGCGAGCTGTGGAGAGTCAGAATTCAATGGTCTGTGGATAAAGTCTGCTGATGTTCCGATGACTCGATAACCTTCAAAATCGGCGAAATACAGAAATGGAATGACGGCGCGAATATAACTGGGCGAAGAAACTGCGCCATCTTCAAACTGTACTGCCTGATGGCTGTGGATACTTGCAAAGAGATTGTAGGGAACAAATCCTGGGTATCCACCCTCGAGATTGAGGCTACCAAGTAAGATATCGATTCCGCCGGCTTTTGCCCCGACGACGGATTGGCCTTCGTTTGCCAAGGTGGAAAATCGCGAATGACTGAGAGTGTAGATCTTGAGCAAAATCCCGCTTGTGGCCACCGCGACGGAGATTCCGAGGATCGCGATCCAAGTCGAAAGTGGTCGACGAAAAAGATTGAGGTAAGCCAAACGAAACGGGGTCAAGAACCCACCAGACTAGCAAATTCGATGATTCTCGAAAAATGCCGGCGAATTCTTTGATCATGACTGACAACAATGCTTGTCGCGGGATCGGTCGCTTCACTTCCGGACTGTAGGAGCGATTTGATGACGGCCTCGGCGTTGTCGTCATCAAGGCTTGAAGTCGGCTCGTCTGCTAAAATTAAATTCGGCTGCGACGCCATAACTCTGGCCACGGCCACGCGCTGTTGCTGGCCTACGCTTAAGTTCTGAGCAAAAACATCGGCAAATTCCGCCATTTGAACTTGGCGAAGACATTGCATCGATCGCTCAAACAGTTCGCTCGCGTTTAAGGATTTTCCGTGCAGGGTAAGCGCTACATTTTCCCAGGCCTTGAGGTGAGAAATCAAATTTAGTTTCTGAAAAACAAGGCCAACGCGCTCTCGCCGAAATCGACAACGTTCCGATTCGGAAAAATCAGCTAGGCTCTGGCCATCCAGGAGAATCGAACCGCGTTCCGGCGCCATGAGGCCCGCAATCAAATGTAACAGGGTCGTTTTCCCGCGGCCGCTGGGCCCTTGAATCAAGACTCGATCCCCTGACTCTACCGTCAGCTCACGAATCGCAAACAGCGACCGTGCCATGCCTGGCAGCAGCACCGATATTTCAGAAAGTGAAACCTTCATGGGATTATCTTCGTGCCGACCCTAGGCGATAGCAACCGATTCCTCACCTAAAACCGCTGCCTTTTCTACCCTTTGCGCCGCATAAATCGAGTTCAGGCACTCATGCGGGGGTAATACCTACAAAGCACTTGCCCAACTTGAACCATCATTTGACGAAAGCATTTGAATCAGAGACTACTTGCCAATCAATGGGCCCAAAGTTCCCGCTCCCCTATCGCCGAGCAATAAGATTCGCTCGTCTGCTGACAGTGCTCGGCTCTATTTCTGTCGCAGTACTCGTCTCATCCTCAATGACTCTCGCCGCCTCACCTCAAAGCGCCGAGCTGAATGTAAACGTGGGTTCAGAGTTCGACTACGCCCCCTATGCGATGATCAACTCCGCAGGGCAGCCGGATGGTTACGCTGTCGACCTAATCAAAGCCGTTGCTCAAACCACTGACTTACGGCTCAAATTGAAACTGGCTCCATGGTCTAGGCTGCGAGAAATGGTCGTCACCGGTGAAGTTGATGTCCTGCCGAGTATGGCCAAATCGATTGATCGAGCGCGTTCGATCGACTTTAGCGATACCCATATCGTTGCTTACGACGCCATTTTCATTCGGTCGCCGAGCACTGGTATCCATTCGCAAGAAGATTTAAAAGGCAAACGCATTATTGTTGAAAGTGGTGACCTCGCTGAAGACTACTTGCGAAAGTCGCTGTTCGACGGCGAAGTCATTTCGGTAGCGGGTCCGGCGCAAGCATTGAAATTGCTGCATGCCGGAGGGGGAGACGCAGTTATCTGTTCGCAGGTTGTCGGCCTCATGATTCTCAGCGAAGAAAACCTCAACGATATCCGATTGGCCGACAAATCGCATTTTGGCGGCTACAAGCGCGAGTTCGCTTTTGCGATTCATAAGGGCAATCAGGAGCTCCTTAACCGCCTCAACGAGGGGCTCAAAACTGTCATCGCGAGTGGCAAGTACGAATCGATTTACAAAAAATGGTTTTCAAATCTTGATCCTGAGATTCGACGTCGCGACCGAAACCGAAGTCAATTTCAAATTATACTATTGATCGCCATCGTAGTCGCTCTTATCAGCGTTGCCTTTGTTCTGATTTTAAGAGCCGAGGTGAGTCGCAAAACCAAATCGCTCTCCCTCAGCGAACAGCGCTTTCGCCGCTTGGTAGAAGATTTGCCCGGCTTTGTTTTTCGCGCGGCCCTCTGCGACGATCTCTCAAGTGCTCAGACGGAGTGGCGAATCGTCTATATCAGTAACCCCTGCGAACGCATCACGGGTTATCCTGCGAGCGACTTCTTGTCGGGCGTCAAAAAATTTGCAAGCCTGATTCATCCTGAAGATCGGCAAGCCGTCCAGGCAGTCCAACAACGCGTGCTTGCTGCACCTTGCCGATATTCACACGATTTCCGCATCATCAATAAGGACGGGCAGACCCTTTGGCTTCATGTGAGAGGGAACACAACGGCGGAGATTTCCCTTGAAGAGTCAAACTTCCACTATTCAAAATCTCCTGCGCCGGTGCGCCAGATCGAAACCTTTTTCCTCGACATTACCGAACAAAAACGGGTGAGTGATCTGATCACTGAGCAGCAAATAAAGCTCGCGTCGTCAGCGAGGCTTTCGGCCCTCGGCGAAATGGCCGGTGGCATTGCTCACGAAATCAATAATCCGCTAGCCATTATCAACTTGCGCATTCACCAGCTTACCCAGCTAGCCACTAAGGGTGACGTTAACGCCGAGGCGGTCTCACGGATCGGTGCACAAATCGAAGCGACGGCAGTGCGGATCTCAAAAATTATTAAAGCGCTCCACACAGTTGCCCGCGAGTCGGAATTCGATCCCTTTGAAAAGGTTAAAGTGAACTCGCTGCTCTCCGAAGTCTTCGAACTTTGCTATCAACGAATGAGGAAAAACGGCATCCAAGTGCAAATTGGAAATATCAAAGATGACTTGTTTTTAGAGTGCAAGCGGGTTCAAATCTCACAGGTATTGATCAACTTACTCAACAATGCATTTGATGCGGTCATTAACGAGAGGGTACGTTGGATACGGCTCACGGCCGAGGAAATCGATATCAACGGCCTCACTTCGGTTGAATTTTCAATTTCTGATAGCGGCCCAGGAATTCCCGATGATTGCCGCCAAAAGATTTTCCAACCGTTTTTCACGACCAAAGATATCGGCAAAGGAACAGGTTTAGGCTTGAGTATTTCAAAAGGTATCATCGAAGCTCATAGCGGAACAATCTGGCTCGATGCTAAGTCGGAGCAAACACGACTTGTGTTTCAACTTCCGCAAAAGCAAAATCAAACCCGAGCACGGCGTCGTCGCCACTCAAACCCGCCCGATTCCTCTATCCCCGTCTGATCGAAGTTAACACTTTAAGGAAGTAAAATGGTTCACCTTTCAGGAATCTCTAAGGGCTACGGAAAAAAAACACTTTTTAAGAATGGCTCTTTTCAAATTAATCCAGGTGATAAAATTGGCTTGGTTGGTCCCAACGGCGCTGGGAAGACGACGATTTTTCGCCTCATTACCGGCGAAGAAAATCCGGATGAGGGACGCATTTCAAAACCAGACCGCACTGTGGTTGGATATTTTTCGCAAAATATCGCTGAGATGCAGGGGCAATCGGCGCTCGAAGAAGTTAAGTCAGCCGTCGGGCTCTTGCCTGACATGCAAAAACGTCTTCAAGTTCTCGAGGCGAAACTAACCGAGCCGCTGGACGACGTCGTGATGACGAAAGTCCTCGAAGAGTACGGCGAACTCCAAGGCGAGTTTGAACGCCTGGGCGGTTACGACATGGAAGCGCGTGCCGCCGAGATTCTGACGGGTCTCGGTATCGGTCCCGACGACTACCACCGGCCAACAGAAAGCTTTAGCGGCGGATGGAAAATGCGAATTGCGCTTGCGAAAATTCTCGCGCTGCAACCCGATCTCCTGCTGATGGACGAACCGACCAATCACTTAGACCTCGAGTCGATAATTTGGCTTGAGGCCTGGCTAATCAATTATAAGGGCTCGCTGCTCATGACGAGCCACGACCGCGAATTTATGAATCGCATCGTTTCAAAGATCGTCGAGGTCGCAAATAATTCCATCACGGTCTATGGCGGCAACTACGACTTCTACGTGAAAGATCGCGATATTCGCCGCGAGCAATTGATCGCGGCCGCGAAACGGCAAGACGATATGCTCGCCAAGGAAGAGGAGTTCATCGCGCGTTTTGCAGCCCGAGCGTCACATGCCGCTCAGGTTCAGTCGCGGGTCAAAAAACTTGAGAAAATAGATCGAATTGAGATTCCGACTGAGGAAAAAGCTATTAATTTTGTTTGGCCTGTCCCTCCTCGCGGTGGTGACGAAGTACTCAAAATTGAGTCTCTAACGAAAGTCTGGAAGAGCGACGAAGGGCAGGAGAAACTCGTCTTCTCGGGTGCCAATGCGTTAGTTAAACGTATGGACCGAGTTGCCGTCGTCGGAGTCAATGGCGCCGGCAAATCGACTCTACTTAAAATTGTGACCGGCCAAACCGAAGCCACGAGCGGCAAAGCGACAATTGGCGCCAACGTTGAGGTCGGTTACTTTAGCCAGAACTCGCTCGATGTCCTTGATCCTAAACTCAATATTGTGGAAGAAGTCCATAGTCGAATTCCCAATTCGCATCTCGGCTACGTCCGCAATTTGCTCGGTGCGTTTAAGTTTTCGGGCGATGAAGTTGAAAAGCGCATCAGCATTCTTTCGGGTGGAGAGAAAAGCCGCGTTGTGCTGGCTACAATTCTCGCCAAACCCGTTAACTTCTTGGTCCTCGACGAGCCGACCAACCATCTCGACATCCAATCGCGAGAGGTCCTGCTTCAGGCAATCCGTGACTTCCCCGGAACCGTCATGATTGTGAGCCACGATCGACACTTTCTCCGCGAGGTCACCACACGAGTTTTTGAACTCGACCGCAACCACTTACGCGTCATCGACGGCACCTGGGACGACTACCAGCGCTATTTGCAAAAGCTACAAAAAGACATGCTTATCGGAAAAGCGTACCCAGTCAGCCAAATGTGATATACGCTATCTCAAGGGTGAGAAATGGCGTACGTCAGACTAAGTCCGGGTGACTGGG
>JAYTRM010000146.1:0-10787 GCA_043746165.1 Bdellovibrionales bacterium
GAAGTGGGTTCGCCTTCCGAGCTCTGACTACATCTTTGCTCTTATCCGGCTCAACTCTATTTGTTCAACCGGTTTACGCCCAGTCTTTGGATGACTCGCAAGGCGGAGCCGTCGAAATTTCCGAAGGTCCATCGACGGCATATCCTGCCAAGGGTGCGCCTGGTAAGAATTCCGTCGTCGGACGCCGGGCGGCCCAGAAATATATGGGTCAAAAGGGAAGCACAGCCACGGCTCAAGCGGGCCCACCGGCCGTTGGCACTTCAAATCCCGAACCTCGGCGCGACATCGCCTCGCGCTCTCCGAGTGCACATTACCTAGCGATTTATGTCGGAAGCTACCTTTCCGACAATGCTTATCAATGGGGTCCACCGAGCGGTCAAAACAATGTTGGACGCTGGAAAGCGGGCGTCACCTACCGCTTTGGCGAGTGGCTCAATTCGACCGACCTCGGCCTCCGGGTGGAAGTCGAAAACTTCACTCTCGGCGACGGCACGGCAAGAAAGCTCTCATTTACACCGATTATTTCTTTTCCGGATGCCAATAGTAAATTTCCGCTTTATTTCGGTGGGGGCCTGGGCCCTGGAGTCTTTCTTCAACAAATTGACGGCCTGTCGACGATGACTTTTGATTACACTCTTTTTGCGGGTGTGCGTTTTTTCGACCTCTACGAAAACACGGGAGCGTTCATCGAAGCAGGTTTGAAAAATAACTTCTTTCTTTTTAGCAGCGGTCAGTTCAATGGATATTACGCGACGATTGGTGCAGTCTTCACATTTTAACTTTTCAGCCCAACCGCTAAAGGCCTCATGAAACTCCACCGCCCGGTGATTGCGATTGTTATTTCAGCCCTCGAGGCGATCTTTGCCGATTCGCTCTCAGTAAACTCCGACCTTCGCGCCCAGTACACCGATCGCGTGCTTGAAAAAATCTTTAAGTCTCAGCGCAAGCTCGGCGCGCGCGATCGGCGCATCGTTGCCGAATCGACCTACGAGATTGTTCGTTACTGGCGCCTCGTCTGGAGCCTGATCGGCCGCGATTACCGTGAGCCTAAGCGAGAAGAGTTGTGGAAACTCTATCATGCCTGGCTTTTACTGCGCGGTTTTGAAGTTCCCAATTGGCCGGAATTTACTTCGATCGACCTCAAAACTTTTAAAACAAATCTTGCGAGGGCTGAATCACAACCCGTGGTTCGCGAGTCGTTTCCAGATTGGCTCTATGAATTAGGTTCCGAAGAAATCGGCGAGCGCTGGCCAGATGTCGCCCACCAGCTCAACCAAGTGGCCCCTGTCGTGCTTCGCGCAAACACTCTTAAAATCACGCGGGAGAATCTCATAGGCCAGCTGGCTCAAGAGGACGTTCATTGCGTTTTAGCACCTGGCACGGTCGATGGCCTGATTTTATCCGAACGAAAAAATGTCTTTTCTACTCAGTGCTTTCGCCTTGGCTATTTCGAAGTTCAAGACGGCGCAAGCCAGCAAGCGGCAATCTGTCTCGACGCTCGACCCGGAGACCGCATCGCCGATTGTTGCGCGGGCGCCGGCGGCAAAACCCTGCACATCGCGGCGATGATGAAAAACAAAGGCAAAATCATTTCTCTCGACGTGCACGGCTTTAAACTCGAAGAACTGCGCAGACGCTGCACCCGCGCGGGCGTTGATATTGCCGAGACGCGCCTGATTGAGTCGTCAAAAACAATGAAGCGCATGGGCGCAAGTTTTGATCGCGTTCTGCTCGATGTCCCCTGTACCGGACTTGGCGTTGTCCGGCGCAATCCGGACGCAAAATGGAAAATACGCCCTGAGGAGATCAAACGCTTGCTTGTCCTTCAGGCCGAAATTTTGCAGGACTATTCAGAGCTTTGTAAACCTGGCGGGCGCCTGGTCTACAGCACGTGTAGTATCTTGCCCTCAGAAAATTCGAGTCAAGTTGCAAACTTTTTATCTCGCAACGAAAAAAACTGGACACTTCGCGGTCAAACGCAGTATTGGCCAGGAGATAAAGGCTACGACGGGTTCTTTACTGCGTGCCTGGAGAGAGCGCCATGAGTTCAGTTCTTATCATAGACGATGCCAAGGTCAGAAAAGAAGCCTTTCGCGAAGTCGAAAAGCTCCTTAAGAAGCTTGAGCGCCTTGAAGGCAATCTCGATGCTTTCCACCGAGAAGACCAACGAATTTATTCTGACTGGGTCAACCTGACATTTCACAAAAAGAGAATGCAGGTTGAGACTTTACAATCGAAACTGAGAGAGCTCATGCGTTTTCACAACTGGATGGTCGCCATCTCCGAGCAAGACGATATCGCAAGGCCTGAAGCCATTCTTAAACTTCGAGAGGAAGAACGAGCTTACAAAAAAGGTGACGCCAAGACCTGCTTAGAGATTGAAAAAACGAGACGACTTCGTGACGAATACATCCTTCGGCAAATAGAACAAGATTTTGGTGACGAGCCCGAAGGGGGATGCGGTATTGATGAAGATCCGCATGAGAAAACGGCTCAAGGCAAAAACGGTGCCCCGTTACGAAACCGTCACGACGAGGCCCTTTTTCAAAAGCTAAACGGCTACTCAGATAAAAAACTCAGACAACGCTGCGGGTCCTTTGACGAAGCCCTTGAACTCCTGTCGCAGGTATTTGAGCTGGTCCGCAGTGATTTGGAATTCAAACTCATCCTGCGAATTTGGGAGTCGTGCTCAAACCGTGTTCAGGAGCAATTGAGCAAAGATTTCCTCAGACACAATAATACCTCACTCAACTCTGCAATTGAGGAGATTCGCGAGGTGGTGAGCCAAGCCGAAAATTTGCATACTGATCGATCAGGCGAGAATTCAAAGGATGACCTGTCGGAACACTGCTCCGATGAAGCCCAAGACTTTCAAGAGAACTTTATGGGCGACGCAAAAGCGGCGAAGCCAAAACGGCAGACTCCTGAAATCATCGAGCTCGCAAAGCTGACCTACAGAAAGTTAGTTCGCATTCTTCATCCAGACGTATCTGAATCCGGACAGCAAACGGTTTGGCAAAAGAAGACCTGGTCGGAAGTTCAGCAGGCCTACAGATCGCTGGATCTTCCGAAGCTTCAAAAATTGATGTTTTTGGTTTCGATCCGCGAGCGCAGATTGAATGATCTGCTGGTCAGCGAGATTTTAAAGAGTACGGATTTCATACAGACAAATATTCGGGCTCTTGAATTCGAAATTAAAAATCTCAAGTCACTTCCCGCCTGGGGATTTTCGCGTAAGAAAGACACTTCCGTACTTGAACGCAAAATCGGCAAAGAAATTGACGAAGAGCGAAGGGCGGTCCAAGATGAAATCGCCAGCCTCGAGAGTCAGCACGAGTATCTCGCGCTGATCGGTGAAATGGGCGCGAGAAGCAATCGACGACGCACCAACCACCGCAAACGGCGCACAAAACAGCAACCTCGCCACGCAAAACGCAAAGCATCTATAGACCCACAACAATCCTTTTTCACCTGATTGCCGTCGGCCCGCAGCCCTATGACCGAGCTATTGGCCAAGCCCCTGCTGTTTCAGAGCGCGGTAGAAAACCTCAATCGCCTGCGCCGATTCGGGCGAAGGTCGCGAGTAGTACTGAACGTTGATGGCGTGGCGCATTTCTGGAAAGTCGATCGCCGTCAAGCGGCCCATCCGAACTTGCTTGCGAATCGAGTGAGATGGTAAAAAACCCCAGCCGAGCCCCGACTCGATGATGCGTTTAAGAGTACCGACGTTGTTGGTTTCAAACGCTGGCGTAAGCTCGATACCCTTAGCTTCGAGCGCCGCGGTGAGCATCTTATCAAACCCTTCATAGCGCTCCGTGAGGCGAACGTAAGGCCGAGACGCGAGATCGACGACGCTTGCTTCTTCCGGAACAGTTGCATCGCGCCCACTGGCGACTAGCCACATCTCATCGCGAAGGATGGGGTGAGCATTGAGCCCTTTGGCATCGTGACCAAACTCAACCGTGACGTCTGGAAGGATCGCCACATCGAGTTCGCCTTTGAGCAAAGAATCAAAAACCTTAGCTCCGTCTTGATAAACAAGGCTTATTGATATTTTGCTATTGTGTTTCATGAATGTGCCAATCGCCGGCGAAATCAACTGAAGCCCCAGTGAATTGAGGGTTCCAATTCGGAGCGAACCCTTTACCCCTTCGCCCATCGTTTGAACCGCAACGGTGGCTTGCTGGGTTAGCGCAATAATGCGTTTGGCGTAATCATAGAGCAGTTGGCCCTGCACGGTTGGCTTTGCGTGCCGACTGCCTCGGTCGAGGAGGCCCACGCCCATTTCGTCTTCCAGATTTCGAATCTGCTGACTGACTGCGGGCTGGGTGAGGTAGAGCTTTTCCGCGGCGGCCGTCATACTGCCTTCGGAAATTACCGTCGAAAAGGTCACGAGCTGCTGAAGATTCATGGCCGTCCTCCCATAAGAAAAACTAAGGCTATTAGGCAAAAAGGCCAAGATAAAATACGACTGACTGATCAGAAGGCAGCATTTTGCATGCTTATCGGAAAAGCGTACCCAGTCACCCGGACTTAGTCTGACGTACGCCATTTCTCACCCTTGAGATAGCGTATATCACATTTGGCTGACTGGGTACGCTTTTCCGATAAGCATGCAACTTTCTTTCGCGACATTTACAGCGGATTCGAATATGCCATTGAGTGCCAACGTGTTGCTGATTTGCCACACGTTGACCTCCTTGTTTTGAAAACCTGGCTTGTCCTACGGAGAGGGAACAAAAGATGTCGATGGGTGAACGATCCCTCGAAGTCGTGAATTTACGAAAGGTCTATGGGCTAGGAGGCCCCGATCCAGTTGTCGCAGTGGACGGCCTAAGCCTCGAGGTTTCGCGAGGTGAGTGTTTCGGTCTTCTTGGTCCCAATGGTGCGGGCAAGTCGACGACGATGAAATGTATCACAGGTTTTTTTGCTCCGACTTCGGGAAAAGTTTTGATCGGCGGCATCGATGTGCACCTCGAGCCCAAGCGCGCTCGCCTCGAGCTTGGAGTGTGCGCTCAAGACGGCAATCTCGACAGCGACTTTAATGTCGTCGATCAAATGGTCCAGTTCGCGTCATTTTTTGGGATTGCAAAGCGCGAAGCAAAGAGGCGGAGTGATGAATTGCTTGAGCGTTTCGGCCTCGACAAACTTCGCAATCGTCCGATCGAATCCCTTTCTGGGGGACAGCAGCGAAGGCTGCAAGTGGCGCGCGCACTGATCAATAGACCTCGCCTTCTGGTGCTCGATGAGCCAAGTACGGGGCTTGATCCGGAAGCGCGCCGGTTGGTCTGGGATATTTTGCTCGAGTGGCGCAAGCAGGGATTAGGCATATTATTGTCCACTCATTATTTAGAAGAGGCTCATCGCCTCTGCGATCGGGTGGCCATTATTCATCACGGCCTGATCTTAACATGCGATGCGCCGGAAGTTTTGATCGAGCGCGAAGTCGGTAGACAGTCGATCGAAGAAGAAATGCGGCCCGGCGTGCGAGTCACGCGGCCTCCCAATCTCGAGGACGTCTATCTTAAACTGACGGGAGCCAGTCTCTCGGGCGCGGGGGACGCGACATGACCCCAGTCAATTCGGCGGGAAATTCGCCGGGACATCCGGCGGCAAGTTCGATGGTGATTTCGCCTTCGGCTTCGATCTTTGCAGTTTGGCTCAGATACTTTGCGGTCTTTCGCAAAGATTTATATTACGGCCTAGTGACGACTTTCGTGGAACCTATTTTGTACCTGGGCTCGTTCGGCTTTGGCCTCGGGAGCATGATCGATCATATCGAGGTCGACGGACGACCGCTGACTTACCGGGCTTTCATTCTCGGCGGACTGGTGGGCCAGACGCTCATGTTCACAGCTTTCTTCGAAGGTTCTTACGGTGGTTTTATTCGTATGTATTATCAAAAGATTTTTCAGGCGATCGCAGTCACCCCGGTGACTCTTTCTGAGGTCCTCTGGGGAGAACTTTTGTGGTGCTCGTCGCGCGCGATGCTGCCCGCGATCGTCGTTTTAATCATCGGCATCGCAATCGGTGATCTGAGCCCCTGGGGATGTTTGATTTTTTTGCCAATTGGATTTTGTGCGGCCGTTCTTTTTGCAAGTTTAGGACTTTTCGTGGCAGCCCTTTCCAAAACGATTGAGTCGATCAGCTACCCACAATATTTGTTGATTTTTCCGATGTTTTTATTTTGCGGCGTTTACTTTCCGATTCAGCAATTGCCGGAGCCCATTCGAATCGGCGCGCGATTGCTCCCACTGACTTCAGTTCTTTCAGTTGCCCGCGAGTTCACGTTGGGAACATCTTATGAGTGGTGGGCGGTGCCTGCGCTGTTAATTTGGATGGGTGTGTTAGTCTTCGGTTCGCGAAGGGCCATGACGAGACGTTTGCTCGCTTAAGAAAGAAAATTATGGATATTTCTGGATGGGCGGCTGTGGCCGTCGTGATTTCGAGTTTGTCGTGGTCTTTGTTTGACTCCAGTCGAAAAAAGCTTTCGCTTCATTTTACGGCGCTCAGTGCGGTTTTTTGGCTGATGTTACTTCAAGCCCCTCTTTTTGTTCTCTATGCCGTGAGCGTCACCAGTGAGCGGTGGCTTCTGCCGGCGTCCGACTATTGGTGGCCGGCTGGTTTAAGTCTCGCGCTCAATGTTCTCTCGAGCCTTTGGTTTATCGACTCAGTTCGGCTCGCGCCGCTGAGCCTAGCAATTCCACTTCTTTCGCTCACTCCCGTTTTTTCATCGCTTGGTGGCTACCTGATTTTGAATGAGTCGATTTCCCTGAGAGCAGCGGCCGGCATCGCAGTGATCGTCGCAAGCACGTCTTTTCTTGGATGGAAAACGGCGGTTCACCCGGCAAAGACTGCAAAGCCCGGCATTGGCGGCGCGCTCGAGAAAGCTAAGATTCGGCGCGGCCTACTTTTGATGCTTGGCGTGGCTTTGCTCTTTGCGCTCATTCCGGTTTTTGACAAAGTTTGCCTGGGCCGAGTGCCGATGTCCGAACACGCGAGTCTGCAGTGTTTGGCCGTGGCCGTAGCCGTCGCTGTTGTCATTTTTTGGAAATCGCGCGGGCGAGAAAGCCTAGGCTTTGGTTGGAGCAGCGTTAAAACTCATCGCCTCTGGCTTCTATTTGCAGTGGTTTTTGCGGCGTTTGCCTTGGGCGCCCAGTTTGCGGCGATACGCAACATGCCCGTCGCATTTTTTGAAGCGTTTAAAAGATCCCTCGGTTTAGTGTTCTCGCTCGCTTTTGGACGAATTCTGTTTGGCGAGGCTGTCACTTTTTTGAAAGTCGCGATTATTGGCCTCATCGCCTTGGGTGTTTTCTTCTTGCTGACGTGAGTGAACGACCTTGAGAAAACTGGCCGAAGGGATTAAGTTGTTGGAAGGAGAAATCACCGATGTCAGAAAATTCCGGACTCTTCGGCCCCATCCAGCCGCTGCGCAGTTTTCATTTTCGCGTTTCGGACTTGCATGAGATTTACGTCGAAGAAGTCGGAAACCCGCTCGGCCAGCCGCTTCTTTTTCTCCATGGCGGTCCAGGAGCGGGCTTTGGTCCAAAGCATCGGCAGATCTTTGACCCGCGCCACTTTCGTATTATTTTGTTTGACCAACGCGGGGCAGGTCAAAGCCGCCCCCATGCGGAACTTGTCGAAAACACCACTTGGGATCTAGTCGCCGACATTGAAAAATTACGTGTTCATTTGCGAATCGATAAATGGCTGGTCTTTGGCGGCTCTTGGGGAAGTACCTTAGCTTTGGTGTACGCACAAAGTTATCCACGCGCAGTTTCTCATCTCGTCTTGCGGGGAATTTTTCTCTGTCGCAAATCCGAGATCGACTGGTTCTACCAAAATGGCGCGAGCTGGATCTTCCCTGATGTTTGGGAGCGGTATTTGGAGCCTATTGCACCTGCTGATCGCGGTGATCTCGTCGCGGCTTTCTATCGAAAGCTGACATCCGAGGATCGCGCCACTCGCTTGGATGCGGCAAAAGCATGGAGCGGCTGGGAGGGCGCCACGGTCCATTTGATTCCAGATGGGCCGACGTTATCGAAGTTCACAGCCGACGACATGGCGGTGAGTCTGGCGCGCATCGAATGCCATTACTTTACTCACGGCTGTTGGTTTCGATCAGACAATCAGATCATCGAAGACATCGATAAGATTCGCCACATCCCTGCTGTCATCGTGCACGGCAGATACGACGTGGTTTGCCCGGTCAAAAACGCATTTGATTTACACGCGGCTTGGCCTGAATCGGAATTTCATGTGATTCCCGATGCTGGGCATGCTTTTGATGAACCAGGAACTCTTCGCGCGCTCATGGCTGCCGTCGAAAAGTTTAAGTTGAAGTAGTTAGTGGGCTGAGGGGTCAACGGCCCCACAACTCAGTGTTTGAATTGAACAGGGTATTGAGCCTATATGCTCAGAAGCCTTACCTGAGTGAGAAGCCGCGCCGGCTCTGCCTTCCGAAGTTAAAAAACGCTGACAGCCCAGCCAGCAAACGAAAGCGAGCGCATAAATCAAAGCGATATGACCAACGTTCGTGCGTGCAAGCCTGCGCGGGACTGCGAATTTTCGATTCATTGAAGAGTTGAGGTTCAATGATTTTTCTATGACAGCCATCGAATAATCTCCCTAGTTCGTTGTCTTGCTTCACCTCGAGGCACGCGCCACTCACCTCTCAGACTTCAATAACGTTAAAGGCTTCAAGCTTCGTGCCAAACTCCGCGCTAGCATTTGATTCAATTGGCAGCCCAGCCAGAAGATGACCAATCTGAATTCGCACCTATTTGAACTAGCAATTCCACGAGGGACGGTAAATGAGGTTGACAGGGACAAAGAGCGTCCAAACAAGGGAGCACTCGGGCGACCGCCAAAATGAACGGAGGAGCACTCGGGCGACCGCCAAAGGGGGTTAATGTTCCTTGTCGTAGTCACTCCACAAGCTCGCCAGGGAGGAGAGTGGACTCGCGTCGTCGGCTGCAGGCGGAACAACGTTTTCGGTGTAGCCAAGATTGGCGATCGCCGATAACTGACGTCCCTCTTGATGTTGACCGAAATACTGCCGCTCTCGGTTTTCGCTAAGAAAACGACGGAGGTAGAATATGCGCAGATCCTGCCAATTGTAGGGGCTAAGATGAGTTCCGTTCACCCGGTTGAAGGCCTCGAGGTCGCTTTTCGCCCGGAAAACCCACTTTTCGCCGCCATTGTACGACGAGACGGCAAGACGCCACGCCATCGTCGACATGCGGCCGCGCGAATCGACCAGTTGGTTTTTGTCAAAGGCCGCGAACGAACGACCATAATCGGCCGATAAATCAGTTAAGTCGTGAACCTTGGCGAGTAGAATTCCAAGCGCAAGACGCAGATTAAAGACCGGGTTGGCAATGCAATTGGGACCGTTTTCGAGCGAAGCTGCCGACATCGTTTTCATGCGTGCAATTTCGTTGGCCGTGCATTGAGAGTACCGCGAGGCGGTTCTTGAATTCACTCCAAACAGACCGGTGTCTCTCGTGTTATTTTCATTGCGGCCCGTTTCGTAGCAGCGAGCGGAAGATTCTTGCACCATGATTGACAGCATAATTTCGGGCGGAACACCGGAGGCTTGAGAGTACTTTTTCACGACGGGAACAAACGATTGAAGGCTAAAGCCGCAGCTTCTTTGAAATTGCGTGGTCATCGATGTGAAGTCATTTCCTGTTCGGCGGCGATTCGCCGTCGAGCGGGCGCCGGCTTGGCGAAGGACCGGCCCGAGGTCGGCAACCAGGCGGTCAAATGACGGAGTCGATGAACGCTCGTAGCAGCTTCCATCCGGACAATTGCTCATTCCCTCGAATCTTGAATTCACTGTCGAAGTCGCATGGGCAGGCGCTGTTGTCGAAAATTGATTTCCTTCGGACGCTTTTTTCGAGGTCGTCTGAGCCAAAATTCGAAGAGCCAGAAAGTAAGTTTTTCCATGGTAACTTTTAAGACTTGAACCTTGAGCCAATGAGACAATCTTGACTGGGTAGAAATAATCGGTTCCGTCAACGGCCCGCGCAAGAAGTCCACCGGCTTGCCCCGCTTCTTTGACGCCGGTTTTTCCTGCCGTGCTGAGCCAATGGTTCAAGGTGAGCTCAGCGTTGACCCTGCCGTTACTGTCTAAAACCCGGTACTGATCCGGTATCTCGACGATACTTCCGGCCGCGATGAGGCTTGAGTCAATTTGCGACTGCTCCGTGAGAGACTGAAATTGCAAGCCCTGCTGAAGTTGAATTTGCACGGCGCTCGTAAAAGATGAGCCCAACGCGATTGTCATCGCAACCGCCACCGACAAAATTTGCTGGCCTAATCTTGGCAATTGCATCTCGGACGCCCTCATCTTGACTTATCTTTAGGAATCCAAGAGTCGTGCCATGCGCGACGACCATTGTAAATTCAGCTCTGATTTAGCTGATATAAAAACGTCTCAAATGGAATCAGGTGTAGAGCGTCGAATTCTTTGAATTGGTGCGCTCCTGGGTTTTCGGGTGAAAAGAAGTTTGACAGAAGAGAAGTTTGACAGAATTTACGCTCTTTCCTCCAGGCGCCCATGGCGCACGAATTTCGCGCCTCTGAACTTCATGGAGGTGCCAGAGGATATCAATCTGCGAGCGTATCTCTTGATCACGCAGAGTTTTGAGTGCTGTGAGAAGTTCTTCATTTGTTTTGTGGATCAGATTCATGTCAGGACCTCCGTTTCAAAAAACAATACCATCAGGTTTTAAAAACGGATTTTCGAGCTTTTGGTAAAGAACGAGGGTAAACAGAACGCA
>JAYTRM010000147.1:0-3854 GCA_043746165.1 Bdellovibrionales bacterium
CTTTTTGAGGTTAAGATCGTGCTGAATCTGGTACTTGACCGCGTTTTCTTTTTCCGTCTGCTCGCTCTGTTCGCGGGCCGCTTGTTGACGATCGTAATATTCGCTCGCTGAAGCGAAATTCGCGGTTGAGAAAACGAGGATAAGCATCGGCAAAATGGTGAATTTAGTCATCATAGTAACTCCTAAAAAAAAAGTTGAGTGCGTGGAAACAACCTACACGATAGCCGACGCGACGCGCAACTCAAAGTAAGTGAAAGTGTTAACTTCAAAGTTAACTCTGGATAAAGTTACATGGTCATGAAGAAAACCAAAAAGTCTGCGACGGGTATTTCGAATATTCTAAGGGCCGCTCTTAAGCGAAAACAGTCGGTTACGTCAGGATACTCGATGCGCGCCTTGGCCAGAGACCTGAAGGTAAGCCCTGCATTTATTTCCAAAGTCCTTGCCGGCCTTCAACCGCCTCCAAAGGATCGCCTTGAGGAACTGTGCTATTGCCTGGAGCTAGATATCCTTGAGAAAGAAGCAGTCGTTAAGGCGGTCATGCTCGACGGGTTCAGCGCCAAGGTCTTAGGAAAAGCGCGGCACCTTAAAAAAAGTATACACGAGCGCAAGACTAACGAAACAACCGATACTCGATTTCTGTCGAGCTGGGCGAACATCGCGGTTCTTGAAGGCCTGACGCTCACCGCTCCCTATAGCGATTTGGAATCCCTCAGGGAGCGCCTCGACTTAACGATCACTGAGATCAACCACGCAATTGAGATTCTTGCAGATGCTGGCATGATTCATGAAATCAAGGGCCGCTTGCAAAAAAAAGATGAGCATCTCTACGTCGCGGGCGCGCGTCCGCGGAGAGAGGTTCGCAAGTTTCACGAAATGATGATTTTGCGTGCCCGCAAGGAGCTTCTCGAGAAATTTTCTGATGAAGATTACCAAAGGCGGCTTATTAATGGCTTCACTTTAGCGGTCAATCCCGAACACGTTGAGCGGCTAAAAGCGAAAATTATTCGCTTTCAGGATGAGCTTTCGCAGGAAGCCTCAGAGGGCCCATGCACCGATGTTTACCAATGCAACGTGCAGTTTTTTCCCCTGACAAAGAAGCCTTAAATTATCTCACCGGAGTCGAGAGAATTGCGAGGCCCGGCGTACCGTCAAACTTCGGCGGGCGAATGGCGCGGCCATGCACGTGAACGCAGTTGGTTTTCGCATCATAGGTCCAGCCGTTCACAGGATCTTCGACGATCGGCTTTTCTTCTACCCAAACGCGAATTGATCCTGGCTCCGGCACGCGGTCCAAGCACTGCTTGGAGGTATCGATGATATCCGCGAAGCCGGCATGGGGATGGCGGTTCACTTCAAAGTCATCGTAAAACGAGCCTTCGAGTGCATTGATCGCTTGATCCCGAGCAACTTTGCTCTTTGCAGCGCCTGCGCTCGCGATATTTTCTTCCATGATCATGATCTTCGCGCGAACGTCATACTCGTCGCCGCCGCCGTAGACGCCCGTGCTCCCGCCGGCAAACTTGCAGGCACTTTCGGCAATTCTCTCGATCTGGCTTAATTCATCGCTGCGAAGCGCGCTTACCGCTTTTTTATTTGTCAAAAGCCAGATTGCGCCTGAGCACGTGAAAGTATCATCTGTGTAACCGAGCACGCCGAGCATCTCGTGGAGAGCCAGCATAGGCTTGATTTTCGTGGCGGTCTTTGCCCACATGTCGCCGTTGATTTTAATAGAACCATGATGTTTGCCACGATGCCATTCGGCCGAGTTTCGCTCCATTTTGATGGTGCCGCCGATCACTTGCTCGTGGGCCACTGAGTTAGTTATCGCAAGCTGAACCGTGGGGAGTCCTTTAGAAATTGCATCGGCCTGGAAATCACCAAACTGCGTTCGACCTTGATCGCGCATTTTCTGAGGGAGCACTTCGGCGCTCCTTTGAAAGTCTAAAATAATTTTCCGGGAAGTGCTTTCCGTTGCAGCAGCGCCTGCTGCTGCCCAGAAGCCAATGAGCACAATGGACATCACCCGACCGAAAATGTTAGGCGCGCTCATCGTTGTGACGAGCACCGTGATCCAATTGTTCATTTCGCCTCCGGATCGATGCAATCAGTTCAACTTCGAGAAAATCTTAAAAATGTCATACTTTTCCGGATGAGCCTTGTTATCCTGCTGGCTAGCCTGAGTCTTCAAATCGTCGAGACTCCAGCCCATGACCATATTCTCTGGGTGCACATCGAAAGACTCAGCCTGGTTGCGCAAAAACTGTTCGTTGCGATACCAAGAATTTTCAGTCGCGGTATTGGTGCACGAGGCAAGTTCTTCGGCACTCGTTGCGCCCCAACGTCTTTCAGGGCAGTCATACATATCAAAAGACATGTAGGGAGCCCGCGCGAAGGCATCTTCGAGAGTCGTTATTACAACTGGGTTCTGTTTGGAATTCGTGTACTGCAAGGGACAGCTTTTGTTGGCCTGTGCCAGCACATCAGCCATTTTCGCTTTAATAGTGGCATCACTCGCTGCGCTCTGAAAAAGTGTACTGAGCAGGAGAATGTTCTTCCGAATCTTAAAGTCTTTGCCGGGAGTTGCTTGGTTTTCCCAGTCGCCGTCAGCTCCGTAGATGTTCGAGGGCAGGTGGTCCATATGGGGTTGCAAGGCAAACGCCCGCCCACCGTCAATTGCCGTTCCTCTCATTTGCAGATCATTGCAGACTTCGCTCAAACCACTTTTCAGATCAGAGACAGGGTCATCGACGAAGCCAGCACCTGCCATGCGCATCTTTACGAAACGATCCCACTCAGTGTTGAGCCCTTCACCGGCGCGGCGGCTCTCAGCCGGCATGACTGATCGAGCATCGTCCCATAAACCTTTTGCCCAGCTGTCGCCGAAATACTGTTCGTAATTTACGTCGGCAATGTCTGAGTCGACCGCGAATTTAAAGCCTCCACCAACCAACTCGGCGCCTTTAAATTGCGGATTCACAATTGTCCACGGGCGCCAGTTTTTAAAACCTGCACCCTGCAAAGGCTTTGAGCGAACGAACTCGGTACCCTTAAACACTGTTGTCGAGACGTAGTTGCCTGGGCTCGCTGCGACCAGCATAATCTTTCCGCCGGCGCGGATGTCGTAAACCATCGCCACGTGACCGTTGGGGTCATAGACGACCGTTCCGATCTTAATTCCAGACGGATCAATTTTAGGCGAATAAAAGTCAGGAATAGCAGAGCGCACGATGTGATCGGCGGCGAGCTGCAAGAAGTCCGCTTGTTCTTGCGCGGGCGGCACAATGCACTCACCTTCGTGGTTCGGAGTGAGCCAATCCATGCCAAATGCTACCGGCGCTTTGACCGGCGCTTTCAAAGTCGCAAAGGGAGAAACCCGAACTTCGCAGTCAAAAACCACATTGTATTGCTCGGGCGGCAGAGGAAAAATCTTGTTCGTCGGCAGAATATTGTCAAACTCGGCATTGACGTCGCCGTAGTTGCGATAATTTCGCGACGAGGTCTCCATAATGTCGATCGCCTGCGTGCGGAAGTCACGACCGCCACCGACGTAATCGTGGCGAAGTGTCGGGAAATTTCCTAAATTAGTGTAACGCGCGTCTGTTTCCTTCGGATGATGAAAACGGTCCGTGACGATCATACCATTCGCATCACTCTTAATGAGCAGGTCGCGACTCGAGACCGGATAAGAGCTACTCACGTATGAAAAGGGCAGATTGGATTTAAATGAAAAATATTGGCGCAAAACTTCTGGCAGCTTCGCACAATCAGAATAGTGAGGTACGTCGAGATCGCCTTTATCAAATAATGAATTGGCTTTCTGGCTTACCATACAGGCATCGAAAGTCTTGCAA
>JAYTRM010000148.1:0-6406 GCA_043746165.1 Bdellovibrionales bacterium
ATAGTAAGCAAACGAAAATGCAAGTCCCCAGCAGAGACCCGTGATTCCAGCGGCGGTGGCAAAAAGAAAGCGAAAAGTAGCTTGCCCATTCTTTGAAGTTAGAATTCTGGGGCCTAGCCGCCAAAGCGCCACGCGAAGAATTGAACCAATTGCCATGACACTAAGAAGTGCCCACATGCACGGTTCGTGTCGAAGATCCTGCGGTAAGACGGCGATGACAAAGAAGCCACCGAATTGAAATGGAATAGAAACGGCAAGCCGGTAGCCGATCCGGAGCAAAGACTGGTTGATAAGGTTTTCACTAATTCCCGTGAGCCTGAGCATTTCATCTCTTATCGGGATTCATAAATAGACTGAGAGTGCGAATCTCGTAAATTTGGTCTAGATCAAGCGGCTTGAGGATATTCCCGGGCGACGCCGTGTTTCTTAGGTAAACGGATGACAAAACAAGTGTTTTGCGAATCGGCTTGGAGTTGCAGAGTGCCGCCATGTTTTGCGATGATTCCGCGAGAGATACTGAGGCCTAGTCCGGTCCCTTTACCAACCTCTTTGGTCGTGAAGAACGGCTGCATGATCTTAGCGGCAACATTCTTGTCAATCCCGTGCCCACTGTCGACGACCCGAATCTCGACCGCAGCGCCGAGGTCTAGGGCTTCAATCTGAATCCACTTTTCGGTAAGGCCTTCAATCGCGTCGAACGAGTTGTTTAGAAGATTGAGAAGAACTTGAGAGATTTCAACCGATCTGCACTCCAATTGAATCTGCGACAGCCGTGCAGATGCTCGTGACGAATCTTGAGAGTTAGAGTCTTTATATCGAATCTGAATTCCGCTTTGGTTGAATCGCTCTTTGCAGAAGCTCAGCGTGCTTTCGATCACTGAGTTCACCGAAACGAGAGTCGCCTTATCGCCACTACCATCCCGCGCGAAGGTCCGCAGACCGAGGACGATCGTGGCTATTCGATCGACCGTCGTGAGAATTCGCGGTAGGGATTTATCAAGTTTAGCGGTCTCATACTGGCCATCCGTTTTGGTTGTCGAAAGGCTTTCCGTCAGCATACGAATGATCGTGAGGGGATTATTGATTTCATGTGCGATGCCTGCAGCCATTTCACCGAGGGACGACATTTTAGCTGCGGCGATAAGGGCTTCTTGCTGTTCGAAAATTTGTTGACGTGATTCGCTGAGCTCACGCGTTCGAATCTCAACGGTTTTTTCTTCGGTGGCTAACATGTATTCAACTTCTGCCTGATGCTGGCATCCATCGAGGATTGTGGCGCGCGAAAAACGAATCACGAGGATGATTGAGCCGACTTCAATCAGCTGCCAGAGATTCTGCTCAAGCAGTGTCGAGACAGACTGGGGTTCAAGACCGACCGACCAGATTGCCCACGAACCGACAATAGCAATGACGACTGCGGCGAGGATCGCGCGTTCCTCATTGTACAATGCCAGAAATGCGAGTGAAACAAAGACATGATCCTGCGTCACGCGAGAATCGGAAGTGACTTGGGCCCAAAGAATGGAGAAAAAGATCTGACTGACGACAACAAGCGTCCGTGTAGCTTCATGTCCATTGAAAAAAATGATACTAGCGGCGGGCGCGCTGGCAAGCAAAATGCCTGCGGTCGCGCTCCAATACCAATCGTCAGGAAGGCTCGAAATGCCTAAGAAATTGAGAAGTGGTGGAAGCACGCAAACGAGCAGTCCTTGAAAGATAAGGAGCGAGAGAAATATTTTTTCTGCCCGTCGCACGATCTGCTGATTTTTGGCCGCGAAGAGTTCCTGCTTGCGGCTACTCAGAGTCTGGCCAATTAGCATCTGATGGCCTTAGGCGGTTTTTGACAATTCACGGCAGAGTCGCTCAACTTTTTGCACAATTACCGGCGTTGAAAATGGTTTCACTATGTAGTCGACCGCGCCCAGCATCAGTGCTTCCCGAATCAGTGGCATTTCCGATTCGACCGTCACCATCATAACGGGCAAGGTTTTAAACTCATTTAAGGTTCGCAATTTACGCAAAAACTCGATCCCCGACATGACAGGCATGTTGACATCGCAGGTGACAAGCTCGACGGGCTGGCCTTGGTCCCACTGGCGCCTCAAGACTTCGAGCGCATCTTGTCCGTGAGCCGCTTCAACGAATCTTCTGAAATTAGAAGCGGTCAAAGACTCGCGAAGCGCGTCCCGAGCGAACTGCGAGTCGTCAATGATCAAGATTAAACTGTTCTCAGAAAGATTCATGATTTCTTGCTCCACATCTTTACCTGTCTTTTATCGGTTTCCTAACACCCAGACTTGATAGCGGCGACATTGCGGCGAAATTGCAACGAAGTTGCAAGATGAGGTTCCAAAAACCTGGTCCAAAACGAGGCGGATCTCAGAAAAGGAAAAATCTATACCATTGGCCGATTCCGGATCGAAGCTGTAGGTCTTTCAACACAAAGGTGCAGGCTTGACCTCTCTGCTGCGCTCAGGCAAACCTGCGGGCTTGAGACTTCCAAGATGACTGCCCAAGGAGTGTCGCCGTGGCTGAGATCGTGACGTGGCAACTAAAAAAAGGTTCGGAGAAAAAATTTCGCAGTCGTCATCCTTGGATTTTTTCCAACGAATTGGCAGAAAGCCCGAAAGGTGTCTCGGCTGGCGGCCTTGTCGATCTCTTGGATTACCGCGGACAATTTCTTGCGCGGGGCTATGGCCATCCGAATTCGTTGATCAGTTTTCGCACGCTCTCAACCGTTGCCTCAGATGCCATTGATAGCGGTTTTTTTCTCAATAAACTGCAAGAGGCCAGCGAGCTGAGAAGGCGTGCCGCAGTCGATCGCTTTAGCCATCGTCTCGTCTTTGCAGAAGGTGACGCGCTTCCTGGTTTAGTTATTGATCGGTACTTTTTGGCAGACGGCGGGCAGGCATTTGTCGTACAGGCCTCGACGGCGGGCATGGATCAGCTTCAACCAAAAGTTTACGAGGCCATCGAAGCCTTCGTAAAAAGTGAGGAGCGGAGTCTCGGTTCTGGAGGAAAGCCAGAAAGAAAGCCAGAAAGAAAACCAGAATGGCGAAAAACATCAATCATTGCAGCCAATGACACGAAGTCTCGATTGATGGAAGGGTTGGATATTCAGCCGAAGTCTGTCGTTCACAAGTCTGATGATTTTCACCCCGAGTCGACGCACATTCTTATTCAAGCGGCTCATGAGCGCGAGGGTGAAACAGCACTGCAGTTTCATGTCGATTTACTGACCGGTCAGAAAACTGGATTTTTTCTCGATCAACGCCTCAACGTCCAGTTAAGCTCGAGCTTCATCGCACCGCTCACAGCGGGGCGCGATGAAATACGGATTCTCGACCTCTGCTGCTACGTCGGACAGTGGGGCTCCCAGCTGGCGCACACTGTGAAGAGTTTGGGCAAGGTCGCTCGCGTGACCTGCGTCGATGCCTCTGCACGTGCGCTCGAACTCGCGGTAGAAAACGTAACTCAGGCGGGCGGAGTAGCCACGGCCCAGAAACTTGACGTCGTTCATGAACTCAATCGCCTCGAACCCCGCGGTTATGATGTGGTGATTTGCGACCCTCCAGCCTTCATCAAAAAGAAAAAGGACCTAGCAAATGGCGAAATGGCCTACGCGAAAATGAATCGCGAATCGATTCGACGTCTGGCGCCGGGGGGATTATTCGTATCGTGTTCTTGCTCAGGACTTCTCACGGACGAAGACTTTCGCTCGATGCTAGCCCGTGTGGTCTCTGGCTCTGAGCGCGACCTGCGCTGGCTGGCCAAAGGCGGTCACAGTCCCGATCACCCTCAGCGCGTTGAATTTCCACAGGGATCATATTTGAAATCGTGGATCGGGGTCATCAATTGAAAGGGCCTCTGCGGCTATTGATTTTGATTCTATTGTTGGCGTCATGTCAGTCGACTCAAAAGGCGCAAGTCGATAAAAAAGCCGACAGACCGCTCTCTCCGATAACAAAACTGAATCTCCAAACTATCAGCTCACAAACGCCATTTGTGGCCCACCTGAACTACTTGGCCATGACTTTGCCTTTTGCTCCCTTTCGCGATGTGTATGATCAGTTGAATGAGCGAAGGGATGTGGGGAAATTAATTTCTCGCGGTGAAGCCCACGTGACCGTCCTGACTCCACCAGAATTTGATCTGCTCAAGGCCCACGTGAGTATGGCTGAGATCAACCAGATCGCACTAGATATGAAGATTCAAGCCACGGAACTCAAGCCGATTTGCTTGGGCGAAGGCCGCGCGGTTGTTGAGGGCGTTCAGCAGAGTACCTATTTCATCGTCGTGCAAGCAGAAGGGCTTTTTAAAATTCGTCGCGCGATTGCCGACCTCTATGCTTTGCGAGATAAAAGGGCTGGTCTTAACCCCGAACTTGTTTTTCACGCCGATCACTTTTATCCGCATGTCACGATTGGCTTCACGCGGTTGGATTTGTTTGAGCAGCAAGGGGTAATTAAAGATGATCGTTCCTGCGTGGATGCTCTCGACACACGCTGACACGTCGCTTTGACTGATGACACCACCGCAAAAAACTTTGATGATCACTTGTCGGATCATCTGAAAGACAAGGGAGTAGTGGCATGGCGATCAAAAAATCGGCGGCAAAGCCAGTAGGAAAATCAGCAGTAAACTCAGCGCCAAAATCCGCCAAGCGCGCTGGGTTGCCAGCCGCAGGCGCCGTGACCGCTATGGGATTGAGCCTCAAGCCTTGGACAACTGTTCTTAGGCGCGCGAGGGGCGCGGAGGCTCGCTCGGGCTCGCGTTGTTTTCTGTTTGCGTTCGCTCACCGTGATGTGAAAGTTTTAAAAAAAACCTTCACTGGTCACCTCAACGCCTGGCAGCTGAAATCAATGCTCGAGAGCGAAGCCGAAAGCCTGACTTTTCAAGGCAGCCAGGGCCCAATTTGGATCCTGCTCGGTCCGTCGCGAGAAAAGCTAAAACTGACATCATCGGGACTTGAAAAATCGGGCGTCGCTCGCTTTCGCGATCTCGCGGGCACAAGCCTTGCCGGGGTCCTCAGCGCTGAGCGAGATAAACTCGTGATCGAACTCCACGGTTTGTCGAAAACCGAACAAGCCGCGGTCATAACCGGCCTCGAGATTGCAAATTACAGCTTTCGCGAAGCGGTTTCGGATCCTGGTAAAAAGCGCCGTTTGCGCCCTCAGCTTCTCGCCAAAGAAATAGACTTAAACGAGGACGAAATTCAAGCAGCCGGCAAACTCGGATTTGCTGTCAATTTAGCTCGGCATTATACAAATCTTCCAGCTGGCGCGCTCAATCCTAAAACTTATGCCGAAAGCGTCGAGCAAATCTTCGCCGGCAGTAAATCGGTCAAAGTCGAGGTTTGGGAGGGTGAGCGCTTAACCGCTGAACGCATGGGCCTTCTTCAGGCCGTGGGTGGAGCCGCAAGTGAAGGGCCGCGCCTGGTTCATGTCAAGTATCGACCCCAGAGCTCCTCAGGACGCGCGCCGGTCGCGATCGTCGGCAAAGGAGTGACGTTTGATTCCGGTGGACTTGATCTCAAGCCATCTTCAGGCATGCGCTTTATGAAAAAAGATATGGGTGGATCGGCGGCCGCAGTAGCACTCGCCAAGTGGGCTGAGCTCACGCAACTGAAGTTACCACTCGACATTTATATGAGCCTGGCAGAGAACGCGGTCGGTCGAAATTCGTTTCGGCCGGGCGACGTCCTCGTCGCGCGCAGTGGAACTCGCGTTGAGATTTCCAACACAGATGCTGAGGGGCGCTTGGTGCTCGCCGACGCCTTAGACGTGGCGATCAACCAGAAAGGCAGTGATCTTCCGTCGGCTGTGATCGACATCGCGACATTGACGGGCGCGATCAAAGTTGGCCTCGGTGCTGACATCGCCGGACTTTTCTGCAACGACGAACACCTTGCGACTGTGCTTTGCGACTCAGGCTTAGCAACCGGCGATTTGATGTGGCGGATGCCGCTTTATCAACCCTATCGCACACAGCTGAAGTCTCACTTTGCGGAAATGGTAAACTCGAGCGAAATCAGTTTTGGTGGAGCTATCACAGCTGCACTTTTTCTTGAGTCATTTGTTGGTCAAATCCCATGGGCGCACCTCGATATTTACGCTTGGAAGGATTTGCCGGCTGGCGCCTGGACCGAGTCGGGCGGAAGCGGGCAGTCCGTGCTTGCTTTATCGCGGGCACTGTCGCACATGGCGGAAGAAAAATGACTTCAGGCCCAGTTGGCCCAGTTGGCCCAGTTGGCCCAGTTGCAAAAACTTCGCCGCGCATTCAGATTCCGTCAGAGGAACTCGAATGGACTTACGCCCGAAGTTCTGGGGCCGGTGGTCAGAATGTCAACAAAGTTAATAGCAAGGCGATCCTTCGTTGGAATGCTGTAAATTCTAAGGTCTTGCGC
>JAYTRM010000149.1:0-1519 GCA_043746165.1 Bdellovibrionales bacterium
CGCGGGCAAGGCAAAAAGTTATTCTAGAGCTCGGTTTTTTTATTGCGAAGCTGGGCCGGTCTCACGTTTGCGCCCTTTACGAAGACGGGTTAGCCCGGATTTCTCACTGAAAAAAGAAATTGCCAGCTGACTTTTCGGCATAAACCGCCACCATGTTGGTTCTAACGACAATATGGGAGATCAACTGGCAATGACAGACTGTAATAAGGAACAATTCGAATTTCAAGCAATAGGTCGGCGACGAGTCGTTGCGGCGTTTGATGCAGGGCATGTGACTTCAGACGCCGGCGGGTTACTTTTGCGCGAAGCAATGCTCGGAAGCCAGATCATCGATACGCTCGCGGCTGCGGGTTTTGTCGACCATCGTGATCCGGATCGGATCGCACACTCGGTCCGAGATCTGGTTGCACAGCGGATCTTGGGCCTCGCTCTTGGCTACGAAGATTTGAACGATCATGATCATCTGCGTAACGACGCCTTATTTTCAATTGCAGTAGGCAAGGTCGACGCAGACGGCGCAGTTGCGCTTGCTGGGAAGAGTACGCTGAACCGGCTTGAACTCACTCGAAATGACGATGGAAGAACAAAACGCATAGCCCATATCCCGCACAAGATCGCTGATTGCCTGACCGCAGCCGGTTTGGATGGTCTTTCGATTAACGGTGCGCCAAAGGAAATCTGGCTGGACGTCGATGCCACCGATGAACCGACTCACGGTGAGCAAGAGGGCAAACACTTTCACGCCTTCTACGATGGCTACTGTTTTTTACCTCTGTATATTTTCGCAGGCACGAGATCTTAGCGGCGCGGCTTCGCACCTCGGACTGCGAGCCCATGGAAGGAGTGGTGGAAGAGATTGAACGGATTGTCGCGTCTATACGCAAACGGTGGCCGGAGACGAAAATATTCGTGCGCGGCGATTCTGGATTTTGCACCGACGCGTTGATGTCTTGGTGCGAGGTCCACGGCGTCGGTTACGTTTTGGGGTTGGCAAAGAACTCGCGGCTTTTGCCGATGATCGAACACGAATTCGAGTTGTCGCGTTCAGTGTGCGAAGGGTTTCGTTTTCAATCAGCGGAGCGCACCCACTGCAGTCTTGTTTCGCCGATTGTCTGCGTCAGCTGCGGTCTTACTACGCCTTAAGCTAAGAATATGGGGGTCGTTAAACTATTTTTGATTACTCGGTGAAAGCCGAAATGGCGAAGTTCGTTCAAATCGTCCGAACCAGGGTCGATTGCGCGGAGCGAATCGGCGAATTGCAGGTGACCAAAGCACTTAAAGGCGGCTCAGGGTAAAGTCAGGCCCGGATGACGCTCGCTATCGAAGGATTTCGAGCGCCCCCGAAGGGGCGGTGAGAAATCCGGGCTAGCTGATCGCCCATCGATCTCGAGACCAGAATTTGACGATTAAAATTTAAAGGGAGCCAAGCACTGCTGTCCGGTTTAAATTCATAAATTGAAGACGGCAAAAGTGCCTTCAGTAGCGGAACTCCAGCGACATCCATCACGAGATTCAGTCC
>JAYTRM010000150.1:0-4384 GCA_043746165.1 Bdellovibrionales bacterium
GTCTCTAGACGGTCTCTGGCGGTCTCGCAAATTTTCGGTTGGAAGTTGTCTGCTTGCGGGTCTATCCTCGCTATATCCATGAAGCCATCCGACAGAAAAATGCCAATTCGTATTCTTAAAACTTTAGCGTCCGTTAAAGTCGGAGTTTGCGTGCTCGTAACTCTGGCGTCGCTCATCGCTTGGGGTACGCTGGTCGAGGCCCACTACAACGATTCGGTGGCGGCGCAAAAAATCGTCTACCACTCCGTTTGGATGTACGGGACGATGGCGGCTCTTGCCGTAACGCTGATCGCGGTCATGATTGATCGTTGGCCGTGGCAACAGCGGCACATGGGATTCGTGCTCGCACACATCGGAATTTTAATTCTCATGGCTGGGGCGCTGCTCACCCAGTATTTTGGCCTCGATGGCTCGATGAGCATCGGTCTAGGTGAGAAATCGCGCTACGTATCGGTCGACGACACCCTTCTTTCCGTTTATCTGATGCCGGCCCCAGGCGGTGGGACCGGTTACAAAAAGCTAGTCGAAAAAAAGGTCGATTTCTTTTCGCATCGGCCCTCGCCCGAGCATCCATTCGAGCTCGAGGTTGGAAGTGCTAAAGCCCTCATCACGGACTACTATCCGTACGCCTTTCGTGACGAGAAGGTGGTTGATAACCCCCGCGAAACATCGGGTGCGGCTGTGCGATTTCAGCTTCAGAACGCGCGCGTCAGTCTCACCGAATGGCTCGTGCAGCCCTCGCCCGATCGCGAAGCGGCAAAAAACCTCGGGCCGGCACGGGTCATATTTGCTCCTGCCGGTGGAAGCGGGGGCCAAGCGTGCGAGGGTTCAAACTGTCTCATCTTGATACCTCAAAAAGGATCGGATGCTCTTTTGTACGAGATCCATACGGCTCGCGAGCCAAAGAAAGTAAAAAAAGGTACGATCAAGAGCGGGGAATCGATCGAAACCGGCTGGATGGGGTTGGTTCTCAGAATTTTGAAAGTGATGCCTCACGCCGTCGAAGAAATTCTTTTTCAACCAGCCGAGCAAGCCTCACCGATGTCAATGCCAGCCTTTAAGCTCAAGTTCGACGGCGAGGAGCATTGGCTCGGGGTCAACTCAATGATTCGCCTGTTTAAAGGCGGTGAATCCTACGCCGTGACCTTCGGCAACGAGCGTCGCGACGTCGGTTTTGAAGTCGAGCTCAAAGATTTCACAATTGGCCGCTACCCAGGTACCATGCGTGCCGCCAGCTATTCAAGTGTGGTCGGTGTTCCTGGAATTGCGAACACGACGATCAGCATGAATGAGCCTCTTAAACATAATGGATTTACATTGTACCAAGCGAGTTTTCAAGAAGATCCTGAAACAGGGCGTCCGATCACGTCGATCTTTTCAGTGAACCGTGACCCCGGAAGATGGATTAAATACCTTGGTTCGCTCTTGATTGTCCTCGGGACCATTCATTTGTTCTACTTCAGACGAAAGGCAGCTCTCAGCGGGCGGACTTCGTCAGGTAAGACTTCGTCTAAGGGGTGATGTTGTGGGTGTGAAATTGTGGTTCTCCTTTTTGGCGCTGACGATTGCGGTCTTCTTAACCTCGGCAACTCAAGGGCGCGCGGAAGGCGGGACTGATGCCATCCGCTACTTGCCGGTGCAGGACGCCGGGCGCGTGAAGCCTTTTGATACACTAGCGCGTGAAGCGCTTGAGCTCATCTACGGCTCCGAGAAATTTAAAACGGCAAGCGGAGAAAAGCGCGAAGCGATCGACATTGTACTCACCTGGATGCTGGTGCCGGGTTACTGGGATCAGCAACAGTTTTTTGAACTCAATCACAAGGGTCTCAAAGATTCCCTCAAGCTAGCTGATGCACAGAAATATTTTTCACCCAACGAACTCATGAGTAACCCGCGCCTCAGCCTCGTTATGCAAGAGCTCGGATCTCGCCGAGCGACGAAGCAAAAGCTTGATCCCTATTTTCAAGCAGTCAGCCGGCTCGAAAATCAACTCGGGATGTACCAGGCTTTCAAGGCGGGCTCTGCCCTGCGCGTGGCGCCACCGCTTCCTTCAGATGCTCATCCTTCAGATGCACAAAAAACCCAAGCTGAAAATGGCGCCCCCATGGAGCCCGAGAAGTGGCTGTCGGTCGCTGAACTGCGCGGAGGGTTGCAGGATAAATTTTCGATTGTGGTGCGCGCCTTGATTCGCGCATTGCCAGCGGCCGAGGGGCAGCCCACTCCGCCACCCGCCGATCCTGGCTTACCGAGCCTCGAGCAAGCTGTGAGCGATTTCAAAGCTTTGGCAAAAACACAAAATCCCAAGCTCTATCCTGCCGATCGCGATATCAATATTGAGGTTCATGAAAAGAGCCTACATCCATTCATGATTGCCTGGATTTTGTATCTGCTCGCGGCCTTGGTGCTTTCGTTTGCTTGGCATTTGGGAAATGGCAAACTCTACGCAGGTGGATGGGCTGTCGGTATCTGCGCTTTTTTAATGCACTCCTACGGTTTTGCGCTTCGCATGTACCTGACCGGTCGGCCTCCCGTTTCGAATATGTATGAGTCAGTCGTCTGGGTTTCGTGGGGGGCCGTGACGTTTGCGATGATTTTTGAAATTATCTACCGCCGCCGTTTCATCTTGATCGCAGGTTATACAGTGGGCGTCTTGTGTCTCATCGTCGCCAACCTCGCACCCACGATTCTTGATTCAAGTCTTCAGCCGCTCGAGCCGGTTCTTCGCTCCAATTACTGGCTCACTATTCACGTCCTTACCATCACCTTAAGCTACTCGGCGTTTTTCCTTGGCTGGTGCATGGGTAACATTGGACTCGGCATGATCTTGCGCGGTGAGCGGCAAAACGATGAGCGCGTTCGCCAGCTTGTGCAATCAATCTACCGCACGATCCAGGTTGGAGTAGTGCTACTCGCTGCCGGAATTATTCTCGGCGGTATTTGGGCCGATTACAGCTGGGGCCGATTTTGGGGATGGGATCCAAAAGAGACTTGGGCTTTGATCGCATTGCTTGGTTATCTGGCACTTTTACACGGGCGCCTAGTTGGATGGGTACAGAATTTGGGAATGATGGCAGCCAGTGTGATCGCGTTCAATTTGGTGATCATGGCGTGGTACGGAGTTAATTACGTTTTGGGCGCTGGTCTTCATTCTTACGGCTTCGGCGCCGGCGGTGTTCAATATGTTTTGGGCTTTGTGATGCTCGATCTCACGTATGTTTTCTACGCCCTTTACATCAACCGTTCGCGCGTCGCTCGCGCTTGATCCCGCTTGATACTGATGACAACTCTCAAGCTTCGAGCGCGCAAGTGAGCGATGCGTCGCTCATTCTCACCTCGACCTCAAATTTGAAGGCTTCATTAAGTTTGCCATCGATTTTCAACTGGCTATCAAAAAAGGTTTGCCAAATTGTCGAAAATCCATGACTTAAGAAGACTTATGCAGTGATATTTGCTGACATCGACTGCGGTCCGCAGGGCCCGCTCGAAATGTGGCGTTGTGGTCAGTTCTCTGGCTCGATGACGATCGACGGCGAAGCCAGGGACACTTCTGAGTGGACAACGAGATCAGGCAACTTGATGGGAGTCGTATGGGTCGTGTGAACGAGCGCTCGGCAAAACAGCCGCGAAATTGGTCGTGGATTTTTCTAAGTTGCTTAGCTGTGTCGATGCTGGGTCTCTCGGGTTGTGAGTGGGGATCCATTGGTTACAACAAAGGCTACTCTCCTGATCAGCCCATCGCCTTCTCTCACGAACTGCACGCAGGTCAGTACAAGGTTCAGTGCCTGTATTGCCACTCTGGTGTCGAACGCTCGATGCACTCGCCAGTACCATCGCTCAACATCTGCATGAACTGTCACATCGTCGTCGCCACGGATCGCCCAGAGATTCAAAAACTCGCGGACGCTTATAATAATAAAAAACCCGTCGCGTGGACCAAGGTTCATATGTTGCCCGATCACGTGAAGTTCAATCACAAAGCTCATGTGCAGAAGTTCGGTGCGCCTCAGGCTTGCCAAAAGTGTCACGGCCCAGTGGAGACGATGGAGAAAATGTATCAGCACTCATCCCTTTCCATGGGCTGGTGTATTGAGTGCCATCGCAAACCAGAAAACCAGGCGCCCATCAACTGTTCGACCTGTCATTATTGAACGAACCTGAATTATTGAGATCGAGAATTTGGAGCATAGGCAAATATGATGGAACAATCGGGAAGTAACGGCGGATTCTGGCGCAGCCTTGATGAGTACAATATCAAGCTTGAAGGCGGTGACCAGGCAGAGTTTCTCAAGCGAGCCGAAACTGAGTTCATGTCTTCGCCGTATAAAACCGAAGACGGCAAAGATGGTATCGCACGCCGCGATTTCCTGAAGCTGATGGGCGCAAG
>JAYTRM010000151.1:0-5391 GCA_043746165.1 Bdellovibrionales bacterium
ACCGCTCATTCTGGTGTGAGCAGAAAAAGGGACAAAATTCGCTCGCGAACTTTCAAATGTCTCCGCCCGAAGATTAAACTTCTCCTTGGCAAGGACTACGATCGACCGACCCTCGGGCGTTTCGTCAGCCACAGATGCGAGCTGCGCAGCCTCAGCCAAGCGCTGCTCGGAAATTCCTGGCGATGGAAAAAATCCGCTAGCCATGCGGTTGCCGAGTGTGATCGTTCCCGTTTTATCGAGGAGCAATACGTCGATATCTCCCGCAGCCTCGACTGACCGCCCACTTTTAGCGATGACATTTTTACGGATAAGGCGGTCCATTCCGCTGATGCCGATAGCACTAAGAAGTCCGCCGATAGTTGTCGGAATCAAACAAACTAGAAGCGAGATCAACACCGGAACCGTCACAACTTTCGAGAGGTCCTGACCTGCCGCCTGGGCGCTGTAATCGGCAAAAAGCTTAAGGGTCATGACGGCGAGCAAAAAAATCAGCGTCAATCCGCAAAGCACGATCGTCAAAGCGATTTCGTTCGGAGTCTTTTGCCGTTTGGCTCCCTCGACTAAGGCGATCATTCGGTCGAGAAAGGTGGCCCCCTGCTCGGCCGTGATCTTGACGACGATCATGTCGCTGATCACCCGAGTCCCTCCGGTAACGGCGCTGCGGTCGCCTCCACTTTCGCGAATCACGGGAGCCGACTCTCCGGTTATTGCTGACTCGTCAACACTGGCGATTCCCTCAATGACCTCCCCGTCACCCGGAATGGTATCGCCCGTTTCACAAATCACCACATCCCCCAGCTTTAATTCGGAGGCACCGATTGAAACGAACTTCGAGCCTACTTTTTTTCGCGCCGTCGTCGTCGTCTTTGCTTTGCGCAGGCTCTCAGCCTGGGCTTTACCGCGACCCTCGGCTAAGGCCTCGGCGAAATTCGCAAAAAGGACCGTGAACCACAGCCAAATCGCTATTTGTAGATCGAACGCCAGTGGCCGGTGGCTCGCCAAATCGAGCGCCGCATAGACGCTGCAGAAGATCGCCCCGATCAATGTCACAAACATAACCGGATTGCGATATTGCTGGCGGGGATCAATTTTGACAAACGAATCACTCACAGCGCCGACGATCAACGGCCAGTTCACAGCGGATTTTTCTCGATTTACTTCTCGGCCCATTTCACGATTTACTTCTCGGCTCTTTTCACGACTCATCTTGAACTCCGTTTTAAAATATACGACCGGCACGCATCAGGAAATGCTCGACTATTGGTCCCAGTGTCAGAGCAGGGAAAAATGTCAGAGCGCCGATAATCACTATAACCGCCGCTAGCAGTACGGCAAAAATCGTCGAGTCGGTCGAAAATGTTCCTGCTGAAGGTGGAGAATACTTTTTCTCAGCCAGGCTGCCCGCGACGGCGAGCAGAGGAAAGATAATCGCGAAGCGACCGATCAGCATCGCAAATGCAGTCGTTAAATTGAAATACTGCGTGTTGGCGTTGAGGCCCGCGAACGCACTTCCATTGTTGGCAGCTGAGGAAGTAAAAGCGTAAAGAATCTCACTGAGGCCATGAGGGCCATTGTTAGCTAAGCTTGAAAGTGCGGCGGGATTCACGACCGAGACCGCCGATTCGAGCAGGATCACCGCGCATGGCGCCAATATAGCGAGAAGAACCATGGTCATTTCTCGAGCCTCAATTTTCTTTCCCATGTATTCGGGCGTACGTCCGACCATGAGGCCAGCCAAAAACACGGTCAACAACACAAAGAGCAACATGCCGTAAAGACCGGCGCCAACTCCGCCGAAAACGACCTCACCTAACATCATGTTGAGTAACGCCACGCCTCCCGACAAGGGAGTCAGCGAGGCATGCATCGCATTGACGGCTCCGCAGGAGGCTGAAGTCGTCACCGTCGAAAACAACACGCTATTAAAAACTCCGAACCTTGTTTCCTTGCCTTCCATAAGAGCCACGCGATTAAAAACAGGATTCGTTTGAAACTCAGACCACAGCGACAACGAAGTCAACGTTACAAAAAAGATCAGCATCGTAGCAAACAAGATCCAACCGTGGCGTTTCGCCGATGTCATCTTGCCATACATGAAGGTTAACCCTGCCGGGATAACGAAAATCGACAGCATTTGCACGAAATTGGAAAGCGGAGTCGAATTTTCGAAGGGATGCGCGCTATTGGCATTAAAGAATCCTCCGCCGTTGGTGCCGAGCATTTTGATGGCCACCTGGGAGGCAACTGGGCCCAGGGCTATTTTTTGTTTGAGGCCTTCCAGAGTGATAACTTCGACGTCAGCCGCGTATGTTTGAATGACCCCCTGGGTAAGTAGAAACAAGGCATAAACAATGCAGATTGGCAGGAGCACATAAATGGATGCCCTTGTGAGATCGACCCAAAAATTTCCGAGATTTTTTTCTTTGCGATTAACAATTCCGCGTGTGAGCGCAAGTAAAACAGTGATACCCGTTGCGGCACTCACGAAATTTTGAACGCCAAGAACTGTCATTTGCGTCAGATTGCTCATCGTCGCTTCGGGCGTGTACGACTGCCAATCCGTGTTGGTTACAAAACTGACGGCGGTGTTCAGCGCAAGATGCCACGGCACTCCGGCTAAATTCTGGGGATTGAGTGGCAAGTACCCCTGAAGCACCTGCACCACTAATGTGAGCATCAGCCCCGCCAGGTGAAATGCGAGCAGAGCGACCGCATAGGCTCGCCAGTCCATCGAATCTAGAGGGTTGATGCCTGAAAACTTGTAAGCCAGGCGCTCAAGCCATCCCAGAAGCCGCGTAACCAGAAAACTCTCACCGGTAAAGACTTTGTACAGATAAATTCCTACAAAGGGCGTCAGGCTAATCAAGAGCAAAATGAAAACACCAAACTGCAAGTAATCTTGAATTCTCATAAGCCAGCCTTCATCTTAGAATTTGTCAGCATTGAACATGGCGTAAGTCAGATAAACGAGGAGAGCGACAGACACGGCACCTGAGACAAACCATTCCATTTTTTAGAACTCCGGTTTTTTGTTAAAAGCTACTCGCGAATGCGTATTCGCGGCAGTAAAAAAGACATCAAAATTTGCGGCTTATCGCTCGGCGGCGCGCCTCGTGACACACCAGCAGGTGAGCTGAGAAGTAACTTTTTATCTTCTTTTTACTTGTATATTCACAGGCTCAGAAGCGACATAACATCAAAATTTTCGCTCAACCTCCGGGGAGGATAACTTGGGTTTCTCGTTGGCAAATTTTGTTTTAGTTGGACTACTATGCCAAATCTCAACCTTTGCGTATGCGCAAGGCTCGGCAGCGCACGCACCGGAACCACCGGCTGCGTCAATTGCAGCGCCCCCACCAAGCTCGTCGCCGCTCGGGGTCACTGAGCCATTCAGTTACGCCGACTTCGGATGGCTCAACGGCAACAGCCGCCAAAAAAACTCCGTCCTCGATAGCAAGTATTTCACTGGCCAAGTCATGGTCGACACGAACTACATTTATGATTTCGCCATGCCAAAAGACCATTCGCTCGTCGGCTCAACGAACGCGGGTCGCACCGGCGAATTTGAAGTTGAGCAAATCGGAGTGGGTGGTGACTTTCATGTCGATCGAGCCCGAGCGCGGCTGATGACCCAGTTTGGTATGTACTCAACGATGACTCCGCGTAATGACGCCAGTACCGGCCGAGGCCAGTGGGATCTCGGCGATGCCTATCGTTACATCTCCGAGGCCTACGGCGGTTATCACTGGGATGTTTTAAACGGTATCAACCTCGATGCCGGAATTTTCATGTCGTACGTTGGCCTCTGCAGCTATTACAACAATGAAAATTGGATTTACCAGATGTCTTACGTCTCCGCGAATACGCCGTGGTTTTTCAACGGTATGCGATTGCAGATTTTCCCCACTGATCGCTTCAAAATGGAGCTCTGGTTGATCAACGGTTGGCAATCTTATGGATCGTTTAACGAACTACCAGGGCTCGGCACGCAAGTCTTGTGGCGTCCTACGGAAAACACTTCGTTTGTCACCAATGACTACTGGGGAACCGATACAGCCACTAATCCAGGCCGCCAGCGCTTTCACTCTGACAACAGCTTTCAATACAAATATCTCGACAAACCCGTTAATTTTGTGAGTAAGGGTGCGTTCAGCGTTACGCTCGATGCCGGTTGCGAAACAGGGGGCGGGGTTCAGTGTACGGGCGGCAATTCGGCAAATACTCCGAGCCAATATTTCTTGGGCTTTATGGTCTACAACCGACTGTGGTTTGATAAAGACAAATTTGCATTCACCGTAGGTGGAGGCGCGATTACAAACCCAGGTCGCTACCTTGTCCTTCTTCCCTCCATTCAGAATCCCAATTCTCCTGGCGCTCTCGGCGGAGCCACAGCCGCAAATAACAATACATCCTTCACCGAAAACCCCGGCGACCACTTCAATGCTTGGGACAGCTCGGTTACATTTGATTACATGCCTGATCAGTCGACGACTTTTCGAATTGAATTCATTCATCGTGCGGCCGACATTCCTTATTTCGCCGGACCTGGCGGGATAACTTCGCCCGATGGGCAAAATACTCGAGTCAACACTGGCGCAAGCGACACCTGGGCCCCTGACCTCAAGAGCACTGAAAATCGTATCGACATGGCTATGATGCTTAGGTTTTAACAGCGAAGGCGGCGACCGTCGCCGTCGCTTTTTTGATTTTCACTTCTAGGTGATCTTAAGTTTGGAAACCATTTCGTCGGTGCCGCGTTAGAAGCAGATAAGTATTCGAAGTTTCAACGTCATAAGCTTCGCAGTCGGACTATTAGTCTAAGTCTGGGTAATTCCATCGCGGCGATCGCGAAGTAGAGTTCGAATCTGTTCGAGCATCGCCATCAGGTCTTTCAGCAGCTTAACTTCTTCAGCTTCTGAGTTAAGCTTCGTTATCAGATTTTCTTGAATGGAATCGACAATGATAATGGCCGTGGCAAGCGGCGTCGCCATCGTGTGCAAAAATTCGGCTTCGGGAGATGCTGTCTTCAATTGGTAAACTCCTTCGCTATCGGCTGGGACAATATTTTGCGTATATCTTTTAGGTTAAACGGCTTTTCGATTCGAGCGTTCGGTACTTTTTCTAAAAAGGTTCGAGATTCTTCTGTGAAAGCTCCACCGGTCATGAAAACAACTCTCGACTCGTATTCGGGCTTGAGTCGTTTTAGCTCTGCGAAAAAAGCCATTCCGGTGAGCTCAGGCATCATTAAATCACAGAAAATCACGTCAAAAGGCTGGTGTTCTTCTAGAATTAATTTTAAAGCCTGTTTTGGGCTCGTCGTAGTCTGCATATCATGCGAGCGAGCCAACGCCTTTGCTAGTGACTCGACAAGCAATGTCTCATCGTCAATGA
>JAYTRM010000152.1:0-2968 GCA_043746165.1 Bdellovibrionales bacterium
ATAAAAATCAAGAAAATCATGTCAACAATAATTTTCAAAATCCAAAATAAAATGCACCGCATAAACTATATCAGTTTATTTTTTGCTGACCAGTTACAAGGCTTTTTTGCGCTGTACTCTTGGACGAAAGGAAAATTCCGAGCGATTTCAAAAAGACAAAGTTGGGACGTACAATCGTTTGCTATCGATCATCCGCCAAACCACAAACGACGGTGGATTTTTTACACGACGAATGAAGGCGGCTTTACTAGGCTTTACGGAGTCGACGCAAAAAGCGGGTTACCGCTGAAACTTCCGAGTTTCCCCGGCGCCGATCACGTCGTAGCCGGCGTGTTCAGTCCGAGTGGCGATAGCATCATGATCGGGGTCGCGATGCCAAATGCGGCGGTTGCGAGCTACGTGTATAACATTAACTCTCATCAGCTTGTGCAGTGGGTAGTACCGAGTTCGCCCGAAGTCGACCTGGCGAAATTTGCGCCGGCAACTCTCGAATATTACCCAGCTCGCGATGGAACGCAGATCCCGATGTTCGTGCGCAGACCTCAGAGCTGTCGCGGCCAGCTCTGTCCAGTCATTGTAAGTTTTCACAGCGGTCCTGAAGCGCAAGCTTATCCGGGCTTGAATCCTACACTTCAGCTCTTTGTCGACGAAGGTTACGTCGTGGTTGAGCCCAACATGCGCGGAAGTTTGGGCTATGGCCGTGCTTGGCTTAACGCTGACAATGGGGCCAAACGCTTAAATGTCCTGTCGGACATAGAGGACCTCGGCCGCTTTATTAAAAATAATTGGAAAGTCGGAGGCGTCTCGCCAAAAGTCGGCGCTCGGGGAGCTGGTTACGGTGGCTACGCTGTGAATGCGGCCATGACTCTTTTTGCCGGCACTTTCGATGCGGGCTCAGCCAATTCGGGAATGACGAATCTATTGACCTTCGTTTCAAGCAGCTCTGGCTCTCGGTACGCCTTGCGAGTGGCTGAGTACGGTGATCCAGAAATCGACCGCGAAACGTTAGAAAAACTGTCGCCGATTTTCGCAGTCGACAAAATTAAAGATCCGTTGCAGCTGGTCGACAGTCCGAATGACCCGCGAAGTTTGATCGTAGACGGGATGAAAATGATGGCGTCGATGAAGGCCAAGAATATTCCAGGCGAGCTCATCGTCGACGACGGTCGGGTGTCTGGGATCGGTCATGAACTTATGTTTTTTCGCAAAGTTTTGGTAACGACTTCAGCTGCGCCCCCCGCTGCCATTCAAAAAGAAAACCAAAGAGAAAAATAGAGGCTTCCGTAGAAAAGAGCTGGGTAAGACGCGAGCCACGCGAGCCAAAAACGATTCAGGCCAAAGACGACGGCGAACGCGATCTGAAAGCTCAAGGCCGCCGCTAAAAAGGCCAGACAGGTCCGCGGGCCGTAAAGAGCTAACGGAAAACTGCATTCAAAGACTAAAACAATGACGGAAAGTATCGTGAGCCGTGTCGCGCTCTGCCTCTCGACCATATTTGCGAGGCCTTTGGGCACGGGATAGTTGCTCGCGGTGAGAATCACGCGAAGTTGCTCACCATTTCGCCAGCCGCGAAATTTCAATTTGCTCCAGCCCGCCACGGTATATGAAAGCAAGCTTTGGACTGCGATGTAAGTCAGAGCAAGCTTTGCACATCTCGGAGCAATCGAGCAAAGCGTGAGTGCTGCAAGGAGGGCCGACGTCATATAGTCACTTCCGCCATTGAAAGTTCCGCGAAACCGAGCGGCAATCAAAAGCGTGGTCGCAAAACAAAGCATCAGGGCAAAATGAACCGACGCGAAATCAACTGACACAAGAAGCGCCAGCGCCGAGCAAAATTGCAGGAGTAAAAAAAATGGAAAGGTTCGATCACCTAAAACTGCTGACAGCGGATATCTGATGAGGGGACTCCAGTCGTCAGAGACCGTCTTCCAAGTCCAAATTCCGTCTTCAGAGAAATAACGGCGTAAGCTCCAGTATTCCAAAGTCTGTTGCAAGAGTGCGATCGCCACTAGCTTCTGCGTCCAGAAGAGCGCTACCGATTGATCCCATGACGTTAAAAACGAGTTCACGCAGAGATCTCGCTTGAAACGAGAGAATCGGCGATCTCGCGTTTTGTCTTGGCATCGACCACCGAAATTTTAAATTGAAAAGGGCCAAGCAGGCCTTGCTCACGAAGATTGACGCGCACGATATTTTCGACCAGCCGGTAGCTGGCTGAACTGGTGATGTCAGAACTTTTTTCGCTCTGGTTGATGTCCTCCACGAGACGGTCGACGAGACTTTGGCAGCCGAGTGCAAGATTGCCTCGGGGATTAAAAAAAAGTCGCGAGGCATAGCCCGCGGGTGGCGGTCTCAAGGTCTGCCATTCCGGCTTGCTGTTTGAGCTCGAGACGAGCCGAAAGTGAAGACGCGTGGTTTGTTCCACCCGATCGAAAAATCGCCATGACGGAATAAGTGGCCTGAGCAGCGATCTGAAACTCATTTCAACTGCAAGGCTTCAGAGAGTACGCGTCCCTCCGAAAGGGCCGGCGGAATCACGCCCAGCGCGAACGCCAAAGTCGGTGCGATGTCGATCACTTCCGTACGACCAGCAAAGACTCCGTGCTTAAAGCCGGGTCCCGAAATGATCAGGGGCACCATACGGTCGTAGGAATAGCCCGTCATGTGAGTTGCAAAATTTCGCGACAGATTCACATAAAATGGCTTAGGTAGCGCGACCACATTGCCGGTGCGGCCGAGATAAAAAGTTTTAGCAATTTGCCGTCCGAGGAGGCCCGGCGGCAAATCATGGCGAAGAACCTCACCGCGCGTGAAGACCGCGACGAAGGCTTTGTTTTTGAGCAAAACAGATTTCATTTCGGCTTCGACCTGCGCGAGGTCGCACTTGCTGCCCTGAAGCTTTGCCTCGTTGACGTAGAAATTAAAATCCTCAAAGAAGCCGATCCAGTTACCTGAGGTTTTGGTCGCG
>JAYTRM010000153.1:0-7274 GCA_043746165.1 Bdellovibrionales bacterium
CGGTCGAGGCAAGCCTCGGGGAATTTGACCCGCAGCGATTAAATTTAATTTAAATTCCCATAAGTGTTGCTTAAGTCTGACATTAGGCGCCTCTATAGCTCAGGCATTGATGGAATTCTTCTAGCAGTGCTGTCTTCAAAGAAATGTTAAAGAGGTTCTTCTGAGTGTTTAAGAGAAATGTTACCGTGCTGAACTGCGTTTTTGGATTCACAATGTTCTTCGTTGCCGCTTGCGCATCGAACATTCAAAAGGCAGACATACCGTCGACGGCTAACCCTCAAGAAGAGGTGGCTAAACTCGGGTCTGATATTAAGACTGCGATGGCAAAAAACATCGATGTTCTCGCTCCCGCTGATTTTAAAATGAGTGTTCGCTCACTCCAAGACGCCAAATCAGATCTCGCCAAAGGCAAGACGCAAGAAGCCGTCCTCGACGAAGTTCGAACCGGTCGCGGTGCTTTGCAGAAGGCTTATTCTGAATCGGAAAATCATGAAGCCATGGCGCCGACTCTCTTTGCAGCTCGCCAGGCTGCCCTAACAGCTGGTGCCGCAAATCACCCTGAGCTTCAGTCCGATCTTCGTGACCTCGACTCCGAGACGGCAAAAATGGCAAATGATCTCGGTAAGGCAAGTTCGGAAAAACTTGGCAATCTCCAGGATCGCTACATCGCCCTTGAAAAGCGAACCGTGGTCTTAAACCAACTTGGCAAAGCCCAAGGCATTGTGAATGGAGCGAAAAAAGACGGCGCAACCAAGCACGCTCCGCAAACTTTGAAAAAAGCAGAGCTATCGCTGCAAAACGCAGAGTCATCTATTGCAGCAAATGTACGAAATCCGCAAGGGTTTCAATCGGCTGTTGCCAAAGCCAACGACGATTCAAGTCTTTTGCTTGATGTCATGACGGTCAGTCAGCAAAACGGAAAGAATCTTCCCGAAGCGACAGCTCTGCAGATCGTCGGTCAGAACCGCCAGATAAAGGGTTTAAAGTCTGATCTCAGCACTTCAAACACCGAAGGAGCTGCTGCGGCGACTGCCAATACACTTCTTGCGAGCGATCTCAAAGCAAAAGACCGCCAGCTCGATGGCAAGAATCAAGAAATTGAAGATCAATCAGCGGCACTCGCAGTCAGCGGTCAAAAGCAAGATGCTACCGACCAAGAGCTTGCAGCTAAGAGCAACGAGCTCAAGTCAAAAGACGATGCTTTGGATTCTGCTAACACGAAGGTCGAGATCCAGCGCGCGCTCGAAAAAGCTCGCAGCCAGTTCACCAAAGGTGAGGCGGAAGCTTATCAGCAGGGAAACAATTTATTGATTCGCTTAAAGAGTGTTGATTTCGCAAGCGGACGCTCGGACCTCCCGGAAGCGTCTTTGGCACTCTTAGCCAAAGTTTCTGAAGTCGCTAAATCGCTCAACGCATCTGAGATCAAGGTAGAAGGTCATACCGATTCAACCGGCACTGAAAAGCAAAATATTGCGATTTCAACAGCCCGCGCAAATGCCGTTGCCACATATTTCAAAACAAATGGCTTCGGTCAGATTGAAGTTGAATCGCAAGGCTACGGATTTCAAAAACCTATTGCGACAAACAAATCAAAAGAGGGGCGCGCCCAAAACCGCCGTGTTGACGTCGTCATCACTCCTCAGCATGCGACCAAGTCTTCAATGTAATTTCAGTATTTGTTAATCAAGTATTGATAAAAAAAGGGTGGGCTGAACAGCCACCCTTTTTTTTATCTTCGCCACTCTTTGGTCACCAGGTGACCAGGTAAGTATCCGGAAAGTATCAGCGAGCACGGCCGGCCATAAGATGCATGGCCAACGCTGGTGAATTGAAAATCTAGTTAAGCGCCACTTTTTTTCCGCAGTCAGTGCAAAAGAGCAGTCGGTTTTTGCGAAGCTCCGCGTGTCTTGCGTGATCACAATGTCCACCCGCAGTTCGATTTACTGAATCACCGCACATCGGGCAATACTTGACGGGAGCGTTGAGCCGACCGTGGTTCATATTGGGACAGCGTACTTGGTAATTCATAATGCACCCACTTTACCAGGGCGAACAGAAGCGCTCGAAATCGAAAGACTTGACGTCAAAACAGTGATTATCACTAGAACTCCTCACGTAAAAATTGAGATGTAGATCATGGTGAGAGCTCTATTCTATCACCTGGTACCGAACAAATCCGACTTACTTTGCCATCTAAGCCCTAATGCCCGCAGAGCAGAGATCGTCGGAGGCGGGCGTTTAAAGCTAACGTCGACGAGCTTACTGCGTGATTGCTCCGACAGCCAGTCGGTAACCGACGTTGGGCTCGGTCAGAATCAACCGCGGTTGCGAGGGATCATCTTCAAGTTTTTTTCGCAAGAGGCCGACGTAAACGCGAAGGTATTGAACGGCTTCCATGCCGATATTTCCCCACACTTCCTCTCGCAGCTTAGCTTGCGTTACGACTTTGCCGCCGTTGAGAGCAAGGATTCGAAGCAAGTTGTACTCAGTCGCAGTCAGCTTTACAGCTTTACCGTCAAGTTTCACCGCATGCTGGCTGAAATCGATCTCGAGCCGATCGCTCTTGAAAACTGGATCATTCGAAGACTGACCTTCGGAATGTCGTTCAGCAACCTGAAGTCTCGCTACAAGTTCTATTAAACTAAACGGCTTGGTGACGTAGTCGTCCGCGCCTGCCTCTAGAAGTGCCACCTTTTCAGTATCGAGATCTCTGACAGTTAAAACCACCACCGGCACTTTTGACCATTCGCGAATTCGCCTGAGAACTTCAATTCCGTCCATGTCTGGAAGCCCCAAATCTAAGATCACGATGTCAGGTACGAAACTGGCCGCCCGCTCTAGGCCCTCTTTGCCGCAGGTGGTTTCTTCGATTAAATAACCCTTAGGCTCAAGTCCTAGTCGCAAAAAACGTCTGACAGCGGCTTCATCATCGATGATGAGTAGGCGCCGAGGTTTAGATTTCATTTTTCTCCCCTTGCAGCGTCGGTGGATTTCCGACTGGAAGCTCGACCGTGACTCTGAGCCCACTCACCTCTGAAGTTGAACCACGGTTACGTGCCGAGATGCGACCTCCGTGAAGCTCGACTATGCTTTTGGCAATCGCAAGCCCCAACCCCGTACCGCCTGCCGGCGTGCCCGGCGCCCGAAAGAATTTTTCAAAAACTCTCTCCAGCGACTCGGCCGGAATTCCAGGCCCCTGGTCTTCAACTGAAATGACAAGCCAATTATTATCTTTATGAACGGTGATTAAGATTTCGCTCTCGTCGGGAGTGTAGGCGATCGAATTAAAAACAAGGTTCGAGAGAACATGCTCCATCAAGCGGAAGTCCATTTCAACCAGATTCAATGGCTCCTCTATCCTCGTCTTTAAGGGATGGCCACGGAGATAACGCTCAATTTTTTGAATGCTGACACCAATCAAATCCTGAACATCGTGCCACTCTTTATTCAGCTGAAGAACGCCGCTACTCAGGCGCGACATATCGAGAAGATTTTCGACAACCCGATTCAGGCGCTCAGACGCAAGGATTACTTCCTGTAACAGGAGCGGTGCCTTGCTTCCTTCAGACAAGCTGACTTCGCCTTGCAATGCGGTCGCCGAGCCCAAAATTGCAGTCAGGGGGGTGCGCATCTCGTGGGAAATCGAATTCAAAAGAGTTTGATGAAGACGCTCGGACTCTTGCAGTCTGACCCCTTCGCGAGCACGTTCCTCAAAAATTTCGCGTTCAATCGAAATCGCGAGCTGCTTAGCCACAGTGGATAATAAATTCTCGCGATCAACACCGAGTTTTTTACGCGAGCGCGGCTTATAAACCAAAGTTCCGATTGCTTCGCCCCGACCGAGAAGGGGAATGTAGAGAGCCGCAGCCTCTGAAAGGGTCTCAGTCGACCAGCCGGCGCGTTTTCCAGACTGCATGGTCCAGGTTGCGACTGCGTTTTCCTTTTCATCAATCACAAAATCTACTGGTCGGGAGTTCACCTGAATAACCTTGCCGTCTTCATTCTTAAGCAGCACGAGGCAGTCCCCCGCTAGAGCCTTGCCAACTCGTGCGCAGATGGCATCGACGAAATCAGAGCGCCCAGAGGCTTTCACAATATCACTGACGATTTCATAGAGAAGGGTCATTCTCTCGTCGCGTTCAGCGAGAAGTCGCTCCCGCGCTCGAATTCGATTCGTCAACCACCCAGTCGTCATAGCGGTGATGAAGTATACTGCGCACATCAGGATGTCTTCTTTTTCAGATATGTGCAAAGTCAGCCGCGGCGGAATAAAGAAGTAATCCCAGATTAGGGCGCTGCTCGCGGCACCCAAAAAAACTGGTCCGACTGAGAAAAAAAGGCTAATTCCCAAGACACCTAGCATAAATAGAAAGCCCACTGCTTTGTACCCAAGAAGCGGTTCGGTGACACCACTGAACACTGTAACGCAAAAAAGGATGAGCAGAACTCTCCAGTAGTCTCCAAGCTTCGCCTGAATACTGACGGCAGCCCACCATGGGTTTCGAGATGCTCCTGCGGATTCCTGGCGAATGACATGCACATCAAAGTCGCCACTCTCACGGACTAAGCGATCAAGCAAGGACCCACCTTCGATGAAGTTTCGTAAAAGGCGTCGGGTCGGGCGACCAACGACAATTTGAGTCACGTTTTTTTGCCTGGCGATACGGCGGAGTGCATGTGGGATATCGATATCTGTTGTCGCGAGTAGTTCGCCACCTAATTCCCTGACCAGGGTCAAATTCTTTAAGAGTTGAGCCTGATCTTCGTCGCCTAAAACGACCCCGGTATTGACGTTTACGGCGATCCAAGTCGCTTCGAGATTGTACGCAATCCTCCTTGTGGCTCGGATCAGGCGTTCGGAGTATGGGCTGTGGCTAACGGCTACCATCAGACGCTCAGCCGCCTTCCACGGCCCCTGAGTCTGCGTGGTCTCCATGTAGTTTTGCAGTTCTTTATCGACTTTTTCTGCAGTGATCCGCAAAGCGATCTCTCGCAACGCAGTCAGTGGGCCGTGTTTAAAGAAATTTTTCTGTGCCGCCTCAGCACGATCGCCGAGGTAAACTTTGCCGTCGCGTAGGCGCTTGAGGAGTTCGTCTGGTGAGACATCAATGAGCTCAATTTGCGCCGCAGTCTCAAGAATAGAATCTGGAACCGTTTCTCGAATCGAGATCTGCGAAATTTGCTCGACCGCTTCTTTGCGGCTCTCGAGATGCTGGACATTGATGGTTGTGTACACATCGATGCCTTGATCGAGTATCTCAAGCACATCTTGATAGCGCTTTAAGTGGCGTGACCCAGGTACATTGCAATGCGCTAGTTCGTCGACCAGGACCAATTGTGGATGACGCTCCAAAACACCATCGAGATCCATCTCCTCGAGCACTGTCGATTTGTAGTCGATCTTCTTCCTGGGAATAATTGCAAGGCCTTCCACGAGGGCCTGAGTGTCTTTACGTCCGTGAGTATCGATCGTGCCGATGACGACGTCGATACCTTCGCTTTTCTGTTGGTGAGCCGCGCGTAACATTGCCGAGGTCTTCCCTACTCCGGCAGCCATACCAAAAAAAATTCGCAGCTGGCCGCGCTTTTTTTTGGCCTCATCACGTTGGATTGCCCTGAGAAGTGAGTCTGGATCGGGGCGATCGTCAGAATTCATTGTGAATGAGCTCCCGAGCCTGGCGCGCCTAATTCATCAAGAGCTAGATTGAGCTCAAGCACATTGACCCTCGGCTCGCCAAGAAAGCCCAATTGCGGGCCTACAATGCGGGCCTCTATCATTTGACGAACACTATCAGACGAAATTCCTCTGGCAGCCGCCACGCGATCAACTTGGAATCTCGTCGCCTCGGGACTAATTTCAGGATCGAGGCCGCTGGCCGAGGCAAAAAGAAGATCCTGCGGAATTTCTGTTGAGCCTTCAACATGTTGAAGCGCACGAATTTTCACTTCACGCTCATCGACGGCTTTTTTGAGAGCAGCACTGGTCGGCCCCAAATTACTCCCACCAGAGGCCATCGGGTCAAAATTCACAGCCGACGGCCGGCCCCAAAAGTACTTGGGGCTGGTGAAATTTTGCGCTACCATCCTCGCGCCGACGACTTGCCCATTTTTTTCGATAAAATCCCCGCGAGCTAATTTCGGAGCGATAATTTGTCCGCAGGCCCAGATGATTGCTGGATAAATAAATCCAAATACAGCCGTGAAAAAAATCAAAATTCGAAAAGCCGGTCCGAGCTGCTTCATGTTCAACTCCACACATTGATTAAGAGATCGATAAGTTTGATACCAACAAATGGTGCGATTAAGCCTCCCAAACCGTAGATCAACAAATTTCTTCGCAACAATGTACTTGCGGCCATCGCGCGGTAATTTACACCTCGTAGCGCAAGAGGAATGAGGGCAACGATAATAAGAGCATTGAAGATGACCGCACTTAAGATCGCACTTTCGGGTGAACCTAAATGCATGACGTTTAGAGCAGCCAAAGGTCCGTGCCCCCCGACCGCCCCCACCGCGTACAACGCGCCAAACAGGGCAGGAATAATCGCGAAATACTTCGCAACATCGTTAGCAATACTAAATGTCGTGAGCGAACCACGGGTCATGAGCAGTTGTTTTCCGATCTCCACGATCTCAAGCAGCTTAGTCGGATTGCTATCGAGGTCCACCATATTTCCAGCTTCGCGCGCGGCTTGGGTGCCAGTGTTCATCGCGACGCCCACGTCAGCTTGGGCCAGTGCCGGAGCATCATTGGTGCCATCACCCGTCATGGCAACGAGGTGACCCTTGAGCTGCTCATCGCGGATTTTCTTAAGCTTCGACTCGGGAGTGGCTTGTGCCATGAAGTCATCAACACCCGCCTCAGCCGCGATCGCGGCCGCAGTCAGCGGGTTGTCGCCCGTGATCATCACGGTGCGAATTCCCATTTTTCGAAGCTCAGCGAAGCGTTCTTTAATACCGCCTTTGACGATGTCTTTTAGCTGCACGACACCCAAGATTTCAATGCCATCGGACACGACCAGTGGTGTGCCTCCAGTTTTCGCAATCTGCTCAACCGTCAGAGCGAGGTCAGCGGGTTCCCTGCCACCAGCTTGCTCGACATATTTGCGGATGGAGTCTCCTGCCCCTTTTCGTATCGAACGGGCCACTCGGCCATCTTTGTCGACGTAATCGACACCGCTCATTCTGGTGTGAGCAGAAAAAGGGACAAAATTCGCTCGCGAACTTTCAAATGTCTCCGCCCGAAGATTAAACTTCTCCTTGGCAAGGACTAC
>JAYTRM010000154.1:0-4507 GCA_043746165.1 Bdellovibrionales bacterium
GATTTTCTTCACCCATTTACTCTGGCATCGCTGTCGGAACCCTCGGGCTTCTAGCCTTTCTAGCGTCCTCTCAACCTGCGTTCTCGGCGCCTGCAAATCGCTGCTTGCAGCTCTTTGCCGCCTCTTCCAAGCAAGGCCCCTGGTCAGCTCATCTCGAAGCTCACGTAATCCGGACGAGCGCGGGGGAAACCTTTCTTCCGATTTCAACCTCTGAGTCCATCGTCAATTACGTAAAAAACGGTGGTTCCCCGCGCGCGGGAATCCCGGCAGTTTGGTCATCTGGTTGGACGTTAACTCAAATCCTCGGCGTCCGCGGACCGCTCGGCCCCAATGGCCCTTTGGGTTTAAGCTCTGCAATCATTTGGAAGCGCGGCCCCAGCGCCTCAAACATGGTTGATCTCTATTTTCAAATGATGAGTATTAATCCATGGACAAACGCGTGGCTTAATTACTGGAGTCAGTTTGCTCCGATGTTCAACGCACTGGGCCCCATGGGGAAAGCAGGTCCACTTTACGGAAATTACCGTGAGGGAGTTTACAATATTTTAGGTACACCGGGTCTGCTCGGCGCGCTTGGGCCACTTGGGCCACTCGGACCTGTCGGACCGCTCAAGCTCGGCAAATTTACCAAAGCCGACAAGGCCCGCAGCTACCGAACGTGGCGCGCCTTGCCAGCCGATTTTGTCCGCGAGCAGTCAAAATCGTGGCTGCTCGACACTTCATTTTCGGTGAACGATTTCGTTCCCGCGAACAAGACAAATGTTATTTACCAAATTACAAGCCCGGATGCGCAACTGATCACTTTTGAAGTGCTCGGCTTAGACGTCACACAGAATCTTGGTCTGACAATTCGCGACCAATTCGGGACCATGATTGCCGATTCAAGCTCCGATCCTTCGCTGGTGCACACCGTGCAAGTCTACGCCTCGAAGGGTGCCAAAATGATCATTGAAATCACCCGGCAAGACGGCAAGATCTCGACGCCACAAGAGTTCGGTCTCATGACGGTCGGCGATCCTTTTTTTGATTTAAAAAAAGAAGGCGTCTTAGATGCTCCCCAGGCTCTTCCGATTTCAAGCCGCTAGAGTTTTTACTCGATAAATTTAAACCGTTGATTTCCAGGCACACCGGGCCCGAGCAGATGAGGCCGAGAGGAGATCCACAACATACCCGGGCGACTCGATTGAGGGCTCTACCGTTGAGGCAGTTTGGCACCTGACCTACGCTAGGCGTCAGCAGTGCAACTTCATTTTGCTTTTGGGAAGTCGTCAACTATAAGTCAAGCTGCCTTTCCTGATGAAAATCTGTCTTGCAAAGGGGCCAATTGGCCAATTGTCCAACTGGCGAGCCGCCACGACTGCGTCAGACGATTGAGTCATAGGAAGCAACCGGGCGATTGCCCTCAGGCCAGCAAGACTGCAAGCGATAGGGAGATCACAGTATGACACCCAAGATGACGCCAGGTTTTTCATTTCGATCGCTGTTCATGAGTCTCGCCGTGGTCAGTGTCAGTTTGACATGTGCCTATGCCGACGCAAATGGGAGCAAGATCGCGGCGTACCCCGGTCTTCCTGGTGATGGAGGGTTTCCTGGTGATGGAGGGTTTCCTGGGTTTGGAAATCTGCCGGGTTTGGGTGGCTTTCCCGGAACGTCACAGCCCAGTGAAGCTGCAGACGGCGCAAACAAGAGCGGCACTTTTTCCAACGAGGCGGGCTCGCGCGCCTACACGGTTTTTGTTCCAAAACAACCTGCGGCCCACCCTGGCATGCTCGTTATCCTCCACGGCTGCATTCAAACCGGCGCCAATATGGCGACCGGCACCCAGATGAATTCACTCGCGGCAAAAAAAGGTTTCCTAGTTCTTTATCCAGAACAAACTTACCAAGACAACAATTTGAAATGTTGGAATTGGTATCAACCCGAAAACCAACAACGCGGGGGCGAACTTTCGATCCTCGCCGGCATGGCCCAAGATGTTGCCTCAACTTATCAAGTTGACCTTAAACAAATCTACGTTGCAGGGCTCAGTGCGGGCGGCGCCATGGCGGCAAATCTTCTCGCTTGCTACTCCGATGTTTTTGCCGGCGGCCTCATTCATTCAGGGCTCGAGTTTGCTGCGGCCCAAAGTCAAAATGAAGCGCAGCTCGCGATGAGCAATGGCGCAAGCAAGGACCTCAACGAGACTTCTGCGCGTGCGCTAAAATGCTCCCCTCCTCGCAGTAAACTCATCCCGGTGATCGTGATTCAAGGGAAAGACGACCATGTCGTGAGCACAGTCAACTCGGGTCGCATCGCCACGTTCTTTGAGTTGCTCAACGGACTCATCGATTCAACTCAGCAAATCACCCATTCCGATCACCACCTAAACGAAGCAGGAAAACTTGCGGCCGATGAAACCGACACGCTCTTTGGCGACAAGGTGCTGGTGAAAAAAATTATGGTCGATGGAATGGGTCATGCCTGGAGTGGCGGGCAATCTGGTGGTTCCTATATGGAACCTCGCGGACCCAGCGCTTCGCAAATTCTGGTCGATACATTTTTTAATTAGTTGTTGTTTATCTTTTATTCACAAGAACCATCCGGAGAGTTAAATGCGAAGGGTGCTTAACCTCACCGTACTGATCGCGGCGCTTGGATATTTTGTCGATATGTTCGATATCACCGTCTTCGGCGTCGTACGCATCCCGTCACTCAAGGCTCTCGGCGTTGTCGATCCTGGCCAACTCATGCAAACTGGCATGCTTCTTTTGAACCTTCAGGCTTGCGGAATGCTGGTTGGCGGGCTTCTGTGGGGCGTAATCGGTGATAAAAAAGGCCGACTGTCGGTGCTCTTCGGCTCGATTTTTATCTACTCGGTAGCCAACATTCTCAATGCGTTCGTAACCAGCGTACCGAGCTACGCAGTCTTGCGCTTTTGCGCCGGCGTTGGGCTCGCGGGAGAACTTGGAGCGGCCGTAACCTTGGTTTCCGAACTGCTCTCCAAGGAAGATCGAGGCTATGGCACGGCTATAATTGCCGCCTTGGGCCTTCTCGGCGCAGTGACGGCGTCGCTGGTCGGACAACTCGCCTCCTGGAAAGTCGCATATCTGCTCGGTGGCACGATGGGTGTCGGTCTTTTGCTCGCGCGCTTTAAGATGGCCGACTCCGAGATGTTTCAAAAAAGTGCTGCTGGAGCCCGGCGGGGAGATCTCAGGCTACTTTTTTCTGCTGAGCGATTTCGTCGCTACCTTTTTTGTATTTTGGTGGGGATTCCGATTTACTTTACGACCGGAATTTTATTTTCGTTTGCACCCGAGCTTGCCCGTGAGATGGGGCTGACTGGCGTCACTGCGGGCAACGCACTTCTCTTTGGCTCCATTGGCCTTACGATTGGCGATTTGCTCAGCGGATTGTTAAGTCAGTGGCTTAAGAGCCGGCGCAAGGCCGTACTCTTTTCGTTCTTTGTCGGGTTCGTATTTGCGACTCTGTACTTTAGATCTGGCACGGCCTCGGTCGTGCAGTTTTACGCGATTTGCGGAGGCCTCGGTCTCGCGGCCGGCTACTGGGCGGTTTTGGTCACGATCGCGGCTGAACAGTTCGGCACGAATCTCCGTGCCACCGTCGCGACTTCGGTTCCTAACTTTGTACGCTCTTCGGTGATTATTCTAACGCTCACGTTTACTGCATTCAGAACTCAAGTTGGCTTCCTGAACCTGGCGATTGGCCTTGGCATGACCGTGTTTGCAATCGCTTTGTTTTCGCTCTCGCGGTTGAGGGAGACCTACGGTCGCGACCTGGACTTCTCTGAGATCGACGAGCCGCTTCGGCATCAAGTCAGCATCAAGGATTTGCCTCTGTTAGAACCAAACGGCGCAGGGGTGCTGATTTCACCTCATCCCACCGAATAATACTTCATTTCAATGCTAGAAAGTATTCCAATCAATTACCCTGTGCTTTGGGGTGATCAATCGCACCCGATTCTGCGGCCCAGAACTCGAGTTGACGAATAAAGCTCTCAAATCGCGATCGGTTAGAATTGGCAACCAAAACATTCCAAGGAAGTGGACAGCTCCACAAATCGTTGGCATGTTTTAGCTTTACCATCTTGTACTCTTCGACAATCTCGCGAATTTTCGCAGCACCTAAGAACTTGAGCGAAAATTCTTCAGGTCGCACTAAAGTATTGAGGTTGATGCAAACGACGTTGCGTGTGCCCCATTCAAAAATTTCTGGAATCTCCTGCCAATTTTGCACCATAGGACAAACTGCGAGATCGACGGTCGTCGCAGCTCGCTTGGCGTAATCGATGAACCGGGCCAGATGGTCCTGAGTTTTTTCAAAGCTGGAATTGATACGAATTTTCTCGTAAGTTTCTTTTTTAAAAGAATCAATCGACAGCACTAAAAATGGCTTCACGTTTTCTAAAACCCACTCCACTTTACGGTTCCAAACAGTCGCGTTACTTGTGATCACAACTTTGACCGCTGAACCCCTTGAATTGCCTAAAGAGCCATCCGCCGCGCCGTCT
>JAYTRM010000155.1:0-3787 GCA_043746165.1 Bdellovibrionales bacterium
TCGACCGCAACCACTTACGCGTCATCGACGGCACCTGGGACGACTACCAGCGCTATTTGCAAAAGCTACAAAAAGAAGCCACTCGAGTCTAAAAATCCCTGGGCCTAGGCCCAGATTGCGCGGCTTTGGGGTTCTTGGTCGGTTGAGAAATTCGCGCGGCTTTCCGATCTTTAGCACACGCTTAACTAACTGAGGCGGGGTTTATTAGCGGAAGGACTGATCTTGAAACAATGGGTGCAAAAGCTGATCAACCAGCTCGACTCCGAGCTCACGAGTGAGTCGGACAAAAGTGAAAAAAGTGATAGAAAAAGCGGCAAGGCCAAGCCCACATCGCCCAAGGTTTCAGAGGAGCGGGCTACGCTCCTCTACGTCCTCGACGTTCTCAATAAGAATCTCATAGAGATCGACACGCACCCCGTTCGTCGAGTGCGGGAGCAGCTCGACGAGTTTACTCGCGAGCTGGTTTCTAGCGAAAAAACCGATCTTGAAAATGTCCTCTTTCGTTTTCGTCAATTTTTCTCGCAATATCGCGTTGCCGAATATACCTACATCCGTAAATCATTTGAAGACTTCAAGGGAATCATTTGGAATTTCGTTGAGCAACTGAGCGAAGATGTGCGCGACGACCAGGCCGTCGATTCTTCAATAACTCAAAATCTTGAAGAGTTAAAAGAAGCAGTCGACACAGACTCGATCGACGTTTTGCGGGCTAAATCTAGGCAGTTTATCGATTTTTATGTTTCGCAAGCCTCAAAAAAAGAGGAGCGTCGCTCGAAACGCCTAAAGGGCATCAAAAAGAATCTCGACGTGATGAAAAAACAACTCGACAAGGCCGATAAAACTCTTCATCTAGATCATTTGACTCAAGCCTTCAACCGCCGTTATTTCGACGAAAAACTACGCGAGCAGGCCGCTCTTTCGGAGCTGTCAAAAACGCCGAGCACTTTGATCATTATCGATATCGATTTTTTCAAAAAAATCAACGATACCTATGGTCACGCCATGGGTGACTTCGTTTTAAAATCTTGCGTCGGCCTCCTCCAAGAAATTTTCGGTCGGCCCGGCGACTTCGTCGCGCGGATCGGCGGCGAAGAATTTGCGGTCCTTTTACCTGAGCATACTGCGCCACGCGCCGCCATGCGCGCTGAAGAAGCAATGACACGCATACGTCGTGAAGTCTTCGTACATGAAGGTGCCCAGCTGAAATTTACGGCCTCGATGGGCATCGCTCAACTAGCCTCCGGCGAAACAATCGATCAATGGATGAAGCGCGCCGATGCCGCGCTCTACAATTCCAAAAACACCGGCCGCGACCGACAGACGATTGCTCCAGGTAGCCCTGATTTCCATCAGGTTGCGTGAGTAGGTTGCACCTGTCTAAAAATTCGACACCTGACATTTCGTCGGGTGTTTTCTCTTTCCGCTGACTACCTCCAGAAATCAAACGGCAGCTGTCGATTCGTTGAGACGCCTCTCGACTTCCAAATAAAGCAGAATCATCGCCGGCTGTTTTTCCAACGGTACGCGGCTGGTCCCGAGTTTTGCATTGAGGTCGGTCATGACAAAAAAAACACCAACCACCGGTAGGGCCGGTAAAAAAATCCGTCGTATCATCTATAGTCTTTTGGTAATCGCGCCTTCTCCAGCATTGACGATGGTCAATGTTCACGATGCGAGCTACGTCTACCAGGTCAACGACATCGAGCTACCCCGCCTCAACGATAACTTAAAGATAGATCGGCATTATTCAAGCCGCTCACGCCATAGCGGAATATTTGGCTTCGGGTGGTGCAGCAGTTTCGAAACTAAGTTACGAATACTGAGCGAAGACTCAGCTGCCCTAGACGAATGTGGACAAAGCGGCGCGCGCCTTTTTCGCCGTAATCCTAAAACGTTACAATGGAAACTTGAAAACGGTGGCAATCATGAACGTCTACTCGCCGCTGGCCCTTACCTCATCGATTACCTCGACAGTCATCCTCGGTACGTTTTTTCTCGAAGTAAGGGTGTTCTCATTTCGATGATCGATAGTAAAAATCGGGCCCTTAGCCTCACCTACGACAGACTGGGTCGTTTGCGAACTGTCGAGGCTGGCGGCCGTCCTCAATTGTTTTTTGATTTTAATGCTGATTCAAAACGCCTTGACCGCATTCGCCTTGTCACGCACCACGAGGTCGTTTTTGAATTTGCTCATTCAGATCTGAGGCGCGTGCTGACGACGGGCGGCGAATCTTTTATCTACCAATACGACTCATTTCACAATTTGATTCAGATCAATGATTCTCGGCAGATCCTTCAGAAAATTCGTTACGATCAAATCCAAGATCGCGTTCTTTTCGTCGAAGACTCATTCGGTTGTCAGCAGGCACTCAACTACAACCGTGACGGCAAACTGCATGTTTTCACCAACTCGATCGTGACTTGCTCCGAACGACTTATCAGCGAGAGCCGTTATGACTTTTGGTACCGTCCGCTTCCTTCGCATGATTTCCATAAGCAAAGCGCGGGTCAGTACCTTTCAACATTTACCGTGGTCCGTGAGCGAGAAAAAAAGACTGTTAATTTCAGGCCCAATGGGGAGTCAATCAATCAAATCCAAGAGCGGCTCCAATGAGAAAACTAACATCACTTAACTTTTCTATGGGTAAGCTCGCTACCTTAACAATATTTGCAGCTCTAGATCTCATCATGCTCACGCCGCAAGCTCGCGCTCTTGATCAAACCTGGGAAAGTAAAATCATCGAAATTTCACCTGAGCAGATCAACTCTGAGCCGCTCAGTAGCGTGACCGTAGCAGTTATCGATACAGGCGCCGATGTCGCGCATCCAAGTTTACAAGCGCATCTTTGGATTAATTCCGGAGAGACTGGCCGAGACAGCGCAGGCCAAGATCGAAGTCAAAACGGAATCGATGATGACCAAAATGGCTTTATCGACGATGTTCATGGCTGGAACTTTGCCGACCAATCAAGGAAACTCAAGGACCTTCACGGTCATGGCACCCACGTTGCCGGTATCATTTCGCAAACGGCTCCAAATGCAAAGATTATGGTTTTGAAATACTTTGATCCCAAAGCTCCAAGCGACCTTGCTTTGGATCACACGGTGAATGCCATTCGCTACGCCGTGAAAATGGGTGCACGAATCATCAATTACTCAGCTGGCGGGCGGGTACCTTGTGAGGCCGAGCGAGTGGCCATCGATGAAGCACGAAAAGCCGGCGTCATTTTCATCGCTGCCGCTGGAAACGAAGCAGCCAATTCGGACTACTATCCTTATTTCCCGGCCGACTACCGAGTTTCTAATATCGTATCGGTCACTGCAGTGTCTTCTGATCGTAAGATCTTGAGGTCCAGTAATTACGGAATTCATTCGGTGCATATTGCCGCGCCGGGCGAGGCCATTCTATCGACAGCGCCGGGGGGAAAGTTTGTTGAAATGACGGGGACCTCCCAAGCGACAGCGTTTGTCAGTGGAGTAGCCGCTCTTCTTTTGGGAAGGGAACCAGAAATCCGAGATCCCGAGTTGATCGCCCAACATCTCATCAATTCGGGATCTACGGTTGAGCTCTTGGTCGGGAAAACTCAGGAGTCAAGCATCATCAACGCTCAGCGCGCACTTGCGATTCGGGATTCAGAACGCGACGCTTTTGGAATCAATTCTACCAATACATCGTCGATTGATCCTTCGCTGTTTTTTTCAGATACCCGCGTAGCTCAGCCGGTCGTTCATCCGGAGCTCGCCTCGCGCGAGGCGAGCTCCGGATGAACGACCGGCTGAGCTACGC
>JAYTRM010000156.1:0-7170 GCA_043746165.1 Bdellovibrionales bacterium
CCGTGGCCTGAAACTCCCTTGTCGGCCTTCATTTGGGGCGCAGCGACAATCGACCTGGACTCCTGCGAGGGATGTTTCTTTTTGAGGTCCTTTTTCAGGTCTTTATGACCTTCCGTCGCCTCAGCAGAAGTTTTGCCGGAGGCTCCGGGTTTAGTTGAAGGCTTTTCGTGCCCCTTATCGGCTGCTTTCTTTGCCGCACTTGAACCACTCCCCGCTTTTGCCGCTGGCTTTGCGATCAATCGGTTGCCCGATTTTACTTCAGGCTTTGCCGAGGCTTTGCTCGCGGCAGATTTAACTGGCGCCTTGCTAGGCGCTTTCGCTTTCGCGGCATGTGTGGAAGATGAGGTCGCTACTTTTTTCGCTGACGCAGGAGCAGCTTTTTTAACGGGCTTTTTCGGCTTTTGCATAGACGGTCATGCTTGATTGAACTCAGTCACCGAGTCAATTTAAATTGCAAGGCGCCCGAGGCTTTTTTCGGACGCAAGTTCCTACAATTTGATTCGAACCGCGCCCGTTTTGCTTTTGACCGCGACAGAACCTTTAGGTCCGTCGCCTTGCAGGCGCCCCGAGACAGACTTACCTCGGTTGGCCGACGCCAGCGCCGCTGGAACAACTAAATTGCCATCATCGGTTTGAAGGCGCACCGTCGCTCCCGAATTGGACGGAAGCTTAACGTTAACCGCACCCTGATTGGAATCGATATGAACTTCAGCTTCACCTTCGATGTTGGCAACGACCACACCCTGATCGGAGTTTCCTCGGATCGGCCCTTCAAATCCATCGAGCGTGAAGCCGCCGCGGCCGTTGATGAAATCAACTGAACCACTTGATTTTCCGACCCATACCGGGCCTGTTTGGGCATGAATATCAAACGCCCCTGCCGCTTCACGCAGCACGGTTTCGCCAGAGAAATTGGTCGACTCAACAGGCCCCTCGACGTTACGCATTAAGAGCTTGGCGCTGTAGCTGTCAATTTCGATTTTGCCTCGATGAGACTCAATTTTAACATCCCCATGTTGGATCTGAACCTGAAGTCTGCCCTCGGTCTTATTGGTGTGAATTGTACCTTTCACCAAGCTCACCGTTACCGGCTGATTCCAGTTTTCAATGGCGACGCTGCCGGTTCGAAAGCTGATCTCGATTGGGATCTGCGGCATTTCGATTTCATAATCCAACTCTGGGCCGGCAGTCGCGAGAGCCGAGGCCAAGCTGACTTTCGAATCTAAAGTCCGCTCTTCAATGATCAAGGCTGAACCACTGCGTCGCGCATTGAAAGACAGGCTATCAAAGCGCGCGCGCTCGTCACCTGTGGCTTTGTCGGCGCCAACTTTTTTCACGCGCATCGAGCCAACTTTAACACTTCCGGCAACCGGCATGAGATGAATATTTCCATGCAAGCCGGAGATCACCAAGCGATCCGTCCCAGCCAAATCGAGAGCAACGTCTTTAAAATGAGTTTCGCGCGCCCATGCCAGAGAGCCCGCCCCAGACATGGCAACAGAGACGGCACCAGAAACGGCCAAGAACTTTGCAAGGAAAGATGAAATGAGAGCCCTTGAGTGAGGAGCGGCTGGCCGTGTCGTCGCAATTTGCCTAGGCATTTCTTCCTGCTTCATCTGTTTCGAGGGTTCTTTTACTGTTTCAGCCCATGTCACAACCGATGCACGCGCACTGTCAAGAATAACTAGTTTCAGGGTTGAGGACTTCCGACTTCGGAGCGCTGAGAAACTGACCTTGCAAGACGCGTTGCTGCATCCCGAGAGGATTGACGAACGCTCGTCGGCCGCGCAGTAATATCGCTTCGAAGAATTCGACAGGCCCTCTTCCCCAGGCACTCGTCGCCAGGCCGTCGTCGCCAGACGCTTAGCAAGGAGAAATCATGAAGCCGGTTTATATCGTATCCGCAGTTCGAACTCCCGTCGGTTCTTTTCAGGGCGCATTTCAGGACATGCCCGCCCCGCGACTCGGTGCCATCGCCATCAAAGCGGCGCTCAGCAAAGCTCAGGTCGCTGCGGAAAAAGTCGATGAGGTGATCATGGGCGAAGTTCTTGCGGCCGGTGTCGGCCAGGCGCCGGCTCGGCAGGCGGCTATTTACGCAGGACTTCCCGCTTCAGTTCCCTGTTTAACAATCAACAAAGTTTGCGGCTCGGGTTTAAAAGCCGTGATGCTCGGTGCCGACTCCATCATGCTCGAAAAAGCAGACATCGTGATTGCGGGGGGGCAGGAAAACATGACGCTTGCCCCTCACCTTTTACAAAATTCTCGCACTGGTTTTCGGATGGGCCCGGCGCAGCTGACAGATTCGATGGTCAACGACGGTCTATGGGACCCTTACAACAATTGGCACATGGGCTCGGCCGCCGAACTTTGCGTTAAAGAAAATTCATTTACTCGTGAGCAGCAAGACGCTTTTGCGATCGACTCTTACCAAAAGGCCCAAAAAGCCCAGGCGGAAAACTGCTTTAAAAATGAGATTGTTGCGGTTGAGATTCAGAGCAAAAAGGGAACCGTCACGGTCGACAAAGACGAGGAGCCGGCAAAAACGGATTTCAGCAAAGTGCCGATTCTGAAGCCTGCCTTCGACAAAGCCGGCACCATCACTGCCGCTAACGCATCAAAAATCAACGACGGTGCAGCTGCCATCTGTTTGATGAGTGAAAAAGCGCTCAAAGCTTCGGGGGTAAAACCTCTCGCCAAAATTGTCGCCCAGGCGACGCACGCCCAAGACCCCAAGTGGTTCACAACCGCTCCGGTGGGCGCCATCAAAAAAGCTCTCGGATCAGCGGGCCTCGATATCAATCAAATCGATCTCTTTGAAATCAACGAGGCATTTGCGGCCGTGACGATGGTGGCCATGAAGGACCTGAAAATTCCCAAAGAAAAGGTCAACGTCCATGGTGGAGCAGTCGCGATCGGTCACCCAATCGGCGCGAGCGGGGCGCGGATTTTAACGACGCTGGTTCACGCCCTTCATCTGCAACAAAAAAAATACGGACTCGCCACTCTCTGCATCGGTGGCGGCGAAGCCGTTGCCTTGATCGTGGAGCGAGTATGATGAGCAAAGTCTATAAGTCGGCAAATGAAGCCCTCAATGGTGTTCGCGACAACATGACGGTCTTGGTGGGAGGGTTTGGCCTGTGCGGAATTCCCGAAAATCTGATACTCGCTTTGCGTGATTCGGGCGTAAAGAATTTAACCTGCGTTTCGAACAACGCCGGAGTTGATGATTTTGGGCTAGGCCTGCTCTTGCAGACTCGCCAGATCCGCAAGATGCTCTCGAGTTATGTGGGCGAAAATCAGACCTTTGAAAAACAATATCTCTCAGGTGAGCTTGAGCTCGAGTTTTGCCCACAGGGAACTTTAGCAGAGCGCCTGCGCGCAGGCGGCGCTGGCATTCCCGGATTCTACACGCCAACGGGCGTCGGAACTCTCGTGGCCGAAGGTAAGGAAGTGCGCGACTTCGACGGCCGCAAATATGTATTCGAGCGTGGCATCGTCGGCGACTTTGCGTTAGTTCGGGCCTGGAAGGCCGATACTTTCGGTAACCTCATTTTCCGCAAAACGGCACGTAACTTTAACCCGATGATCGCGATGGCTGGAAAAATTACCGTCGTCGAAGTGGAAGAGATTGTCGATCTCGGCCAGCTGGATCCAGATCAAATTCACACTCCAGGCGTCTTCGTGCAGAGGATCATCAAGTCTCCAAAACTCGAAAAACGCATCGAACAACTCACGGTCCGACCGAATTAACGCTCTGTTCTGTCGGATTGGTCAGACTTAAACTTTAATTATTTAACTGGAGATAGCTCATGCCACTCACTCGAGAACAAATCGCCAAAAGAATTTCCCGCGAGGTCCAAGCTAACTTTTGCGTCAACCTCGGCATCGGAATCCCGACACTTGTCGCCAATTATATTTCGCCTAGCTTAAACGTTATGTTACAGAGCGAAAATGGCCTCTTGGGACTTGGACCTTTTCCACTAGAAAAAGATGTCGACCCCGATCTCATCAACGCTGGCAAACAAACCGTCACGGCGGTTCCTGGTGCCAGTTACTTTTCTTCAGCCGATAGCTTCGCGATGATCCGAGGTGGGCACATTGACCTCACGGTACTCGGCGCTATGCAGATCGACATTCACGGCTCGATTGCCAACTGGATGATCCCGGGCAAACTTATCAAGGGGATGGGCGGCGCGATGGACCTGGTGGCTGGTGCACAGAGAGTGATCGTAGCGATGCAACATACCGATAAGGACGGCTCGCCCAAGCTTCTTGAGCGCTGCACTCTTCCGCTCACTGGCGTCGGCTGCTACCAGCGCGTCGTGACCGACTACGGCGTTCTCGACGTGGTGCCGGGATCACATTTCAAACTCCTCGAGTGGGCGCCCGATATCGATGCCCAAACCGTTGTTCGCTCGACAGGCGCCAACGTCGAGATCGTCGCCGGCGCAAAACCGATGGTGGTCTGAGGATACAAAGCGCCTGTCCCAACTCCGGACTCGCCAATTGCCAGCCCTTGGTCGATAGCAAAGATGATGTGTGGAAATTGCTTCATTTATTTCCGATACTGTACACGGCAACAAACCTGAGGGGTCGTGCGGGGATAATGGCTTGAGCGGACTGAAGAATCTGAAACGAGATCAAATTCTGTTTCGCGAAGGCGATCCTTCGGATTCGATGTACGTGATCAAATCCGGCAAAATTGCGATCACCAAGTCAAAAGGCTCTTCCGAAGTCGTGCTCGCCGAACTCGGGCCTGGCGACATGCTTGGAGAAATGTCTTTCTTCGACAGTCGTCCCCGCTCGGCTGGTGCGCGCGCGGTCTCCGATGTCATCATTATCGAACTTCCGTTTAAATCTTTGAACGCGCAATTTAAGACATTTCCTGAATGGCTCAAGGCCATCGTTCGAACGGTGAATAATCACCTTCGCAACGCGAACATGAAGATCAAAAATCTCGAAAAATCAGCTGAAGAAGAGCACGAATACTTCAGCCCCCACATGGTCACACGCCTTGTCGCGATCTTGTCCCTAGTTGGCAGTCGCTACGGTGTCGCACAAAAAGACGGCGGCATCGAAGTCCCACCCGGGATGCTCCGCAAATACACCATTCAGGTCTTTCAACTCCCCACCGCTAAAATGCAGCGGCTGATGGAAATTTTGCAGACCTACAATTACCTGAAAATCGAAGATCTCGGCGAAGGAAAAACCCGCATCACGGTTTTCAATCTCGATTTCTTTGTTGCCTTCACTGAATTTTACAACGACTGGCTCTTTCGGGCTGAAGACAAAAAAACCACGGTTGTCGATCGTGAAATGCCGGCGATGCGCGCGCTCCTTCACTTTGGTAAAAAGGAACTTGTCAGCGACAAGGGAATGGTGATGGTGAACCTCACCAAGATGCAAAACGAGGCCTTGAAAGAGTTAAACGCCCCGTTTAGCGTTGACGACGTCAACTCGCTGATCGAAAAAAAGCTCGTTTCTGAGAAAAAAACGGGCGATGGCGCAATTACCGTAGAGTACAACTTCAATGAGATCAGCACGCAGTTCCCGTTTTGGGAACTCATTCATACCTTCAAAAAAATCACCCGAGATGATTGATTTCGCAATTCTAGCCGGCGCACGCTGCTTCATATTCAAGGGGAGCCGCCTGCAGAGATGTACTTGTTCTCCCCACTCTTTTCGGGCGCCTGGGTCGTCTCCCAGTCAGAAGCGTTCTTCATTTCGTTAAAGATGGCCTTCATGGCATCTGGGAAAGTCATCGTTGTGATCGTCGTGAGCGCAGCTTGTTCAGTCGATGTTGGATCGCGGAATAAGGCAGTGTGGAATGCGAGAGTGACTAAATTAGCATCCGGAGCTGCATCCGCCGAGTAAGTCGCCTCAAACTCAGGAAGTCCCATAATTTTTTCGAATGCTTTATAAGGACTCAAATTTCCGCCGTTGATGGAATTGCTATATTTACTGACCTCGGCACTGGTGGCCGCCCGGCTGAGAAGCAAGCAGTAGTCATAGGCAATCAAGGTTGCTGCGTTTTGCTTTTGAGTCTTGAAAGATTCGAGAGTGGTTCCCGGGCCGCAGTTTCGCATTACGGCTTTTCCGTTTGGGAGGGCGGTGTAAGCTTCGTTTGATACCGGAATAACGGGAAGCGCAATCACGACTTCTTCACCGAGCGAATCGTAGGCGATAATCGAGGCAACCTCCGTTAAGAGCGGCGTCTGATAGACGTTGCCGACAAGCGTTCCGGCGCCTTTGGCGAGTTTGTAGGTGATCGGCGGAGTGCCGCCATCAACGGTGATTGTTACAGGCGTTCCGGCCGGCACCGGGGCATACTGAAGCGCCAGAGCTCTATCTTGGGGCGGAGGCGTTGGACCAGCGTAGGCACCGGATCCGCCGGGATAGCCGGTGATTCCAGCCAAATTACCGGCGGTCGCCAATATTGATTGGTCCGCGGGCTTCGTGCCGCCGCAGTTTTCAAACATCAGCGAGGTCGCGATCAAACCAATAATCAGTCCCGCTAGGCCTGTCGATTTTTTCATTCCTGCCCCCACGCAAATAACCAATGCTCGTTGTTTTAATTAACATTGTATCATTGCAACGGACGTTCCCGGCGTAGAGGCGCAAAACGGCAATGCGTGTTTAGGGTTTAGGCACCCTGTGTATGTTCACCACCGAGTGTATACTTCAACTCGAGCTGACAGTTTCGAACCGAGACGGCCCAGAAGACGCAACAGAAGACGCAACAGAAGACGCCCCAAACTGAGACAAAGACCCTGAGTCTCAGTGAGCCGCGAGCTTTGACTTTTTGACATGAATGATCGCCGAGCTCACGAGCAAGACGAGCTGTGCACTTACAAAAATCGCAACAGCCAATGCTCCGCCACTCGAAAAGCCATAGCTGTGGAGCCCTGAAGCGAGAATGAAATTCACTCCGTACCAGGCCATTACGACGAGGAGATAGGCGATCGGACAGGCGGCTAAAAGTCCAAAAGAATCGAGCCAGCCAGCATACCTCGCGTGCAAGATCGCAATGAATCCCACGTCGGCAATGAGGGCCCATGTTTCTTTAGGATCCCATCCCCAAAATCTACCCCAAGAGTAGTCAGCCCAAATTCCGCCGAGAATAATTCCAACAGTTAAGAGGAAAACGCCAAGCTGGATCATGCGGTAGGC
>JAYTRM010000157.1:0-1904 GCA_043746165.1 Bdellovibrionales bacterium
GTCTCTCGACGTCTTGTCTCAATTTCTCTACACTGACCAAATGAAGAGCACTTTGCGTTTTCAAGTTCTATTGCCAACGCTGATGATGACGGCCTTTGCCTCGACGGCCTGCCATCATCGTCATCGTCACAGTTTAATCAAACCTCAGGACACGCAAGTGCCGAGCTTGTTGCAAAATGAGATTCGTGAAGAGATCGCGCTGCTCGAAACAGAGCAGCGTCGCGATGTCAGTCGCGGCTTCAGCCACGATGTCATTTTGACCGGAAGCTCAATCGTTCGTCCATCTTCGCCTTCGCAACGGGCACTAGGTGAATACCAGAAGATTCAGCCTGCTCTGGGCGCACGCGACCAGAATCTTTTGGATATCACCAGACTCTCAACGAGAATTTCAGAACTTGCACGTGACTCCCAGCTCGCAGAGAGCAAAACTCCATCTCGCGGTGTCGCAACTGATGTCCATCATTCACCGCAAACAACAAAGATGCAGGACTCATCACTGTCTCGACTCGCTACCGAACCGCTGGCCCAGCCACAGGGTCAGGCACCGGCGCTGTCACGGGTCAGCACGCTTGAAGCTTCCGGTATGGAGCTTTCAAACCCAAACGAAACCCCGTTAATTTTCGATATCCCTGTCACCTACAACGATAAGGTGAGAAATTGGATCCGCTTTTTTCAGTCGGAAGGTCGCTCTACTTATAAGAGCTGGCTGCAACGCTCGTCACGTTTTCTGCCGATCGTGCAATCTGAACTCGCTTCGGCTGGTTTACCGCAAGATCTTGCCTACGTAGCGATGATCGAAAGCGGCTTCATGCCCGGCGCCTCGAGCCACGCCGGGGCCAAAGGTATGTGGCAGTTCATTCCACCGACGGCAAAAAGGTATGGACTAAAAATTGACTGGTGGATTGACGAGCGCAAAGACTTTCACAAAGCGACGCAGGCCGCGATCCAGTACATGAACGATCTCTACCGCCAATTTAACTCATGGTATCTGGTCGCTGCGAGTTACAACATGGGTGAGAACGGCGTTCGCCGCCTGATCGAGCGTCATCAAACCAATAATTTCTGGGAGCTGGCGGCGCGTGGGGTCTTGCCACAAGAGACGACCGATTATGTTCCCAAAATCATCGCGGCGATGCTGATTGCAAAAGCACCTGGGCTGTATGGATTTCGCGACCTTGATTTTCAACTTCCGCTCGGTTTCGAGTCGATGGTCGTTCCGGGCGGGACCGATATCATCAACCTCGCTGCTTTTCTTGGAGTCAGTGAACGCTACATGAAAGATCTAAATCCCGAGCTAACCAAAGGCTTCGTGCCGAGCACCGTGCGAAGTCATAAAATTCGAGTGCCCAAAGGCTCGGGCCTCGCCGTATCGCAGTTTGTTCGCCTGCAAGTTCGCGACATCAATCGCACCGCGGCCAACTAAAGCGACTGCTTATTTTTCACTTGTGTTATTTCCCTTGCGTTAGCATTGTCCTGACTAATCATGGCTGGACATCTCATCGTGCAAAAGTATGGCGGCAGCTCGGTCGCGACGCCTTCGCAAATCTCAGCGGCTGCTGAGCAAATTGCCGAGCTCCACCGTCAGGGTCATCGCCTCATTATCGTCGTCAGCGCGATGGGAAAAACCACCGACGAGTTACTCAAGCTTGCCTACTCGGTAAGTCCGAGTCCTAACCGGCGCGAACTCGACATGCTGCTGAGCACCGGCGAGCGCCTGAGCATGGCCCTCGTCGCCATGGCACTCACCGATCGCCAAGTTCCTGCGATCAGCTTCACTGGCAGCCAAGCAGGAGTGTTGACAGACGATCTGCATTCCAACGCGCGCATCATCAACTTAAAACCGGTACGCGTTGAAGCCGAACTCAGCCGTGGCCACGTGGTCATACTCGCTGGATTTCAAGGTG
>JAYTRM010000158.1:0-5587 GCA_043746165.1 Bdellovibrionales bacterium
CGCAGCCCGGACGGCCGGCTGCCTAAATCAACGAAGCACTAGACCTTCGTCGTGAGTTTGGGCTAGTCTAGACTAGCTTTGCGTAGGTTAGGCTAAATCCGGTTTGCTTCAGTTAGCCCAAACCCAAACCCAAACCCAAACCCAAACCCAAACCCGAAGCCAGACCCGAAGCCGAAACCCAAGCCCTAAAACCTGAAATCAGTGGATCTCAACTAAAAATGTCAAAACGTTCGGAACTCATAAACGAGGCGCAATTAGAGGGGTTGTACACTCATCATCCCTATTTGTTGCTTTTTCAAAAAGAAGACTGGCGCGAGTACCTTGTCTTACTCACTGACCTTTACGACTTACTCGAAGAGGATAGTCTTAAAGTCCCGTACGAAGTCGTCCGTTCTTTTGTCATTAAATTTTATGCACCGAAAAAATTAAACAACCTCGATCAGAAAATTCTCACCTTTTTCACTATGACGATTGGAGAGCTGCAGGTTCTCAAAGATTCGCACGATCAATTTGGCCAAAGATTTATCGAGTCGACCCGAGCTGGCAAATCGCTCCTACAACTCGTCGAAGGCCTGTTGTCCCAGCGAATAAGATTTTCCGGTACCGGCGCCGAGACCCTGCTCGGGGCTTTGAACGAAATTCTTCTCAGTCGCCGAGAGATGACCGAAGAAGAAGCCATCGAACATCACAAGCTCAAGATTAAAGCCTACCAAGAAGACATCCATCGAATCAGAAAGAGTGGTATTGGACATGCCGAGCTTCTGCCAATTCCGCATACAAACGAAGCGTTGTTCAATCAGGCCGAAGAGGCCGCCATTCATATTCTGACTTCGATTGAAGACGTTAAGATGGCGATTGAAAGACAACGCCAAGACTTGGCACAAAGCTACTTCGATGGCCGGCGTTCGGCCGGTCAAAGTCTGAGCGCCGTTGCTGAGTTTTATGAGAACCTTTATCAATCGCCTGAGTACTCAAGCTACAATCAGGCCAAAAATATTTTATCTCATCTCGATGGCTTCTCAGCCCGCTTTGCGATTAAAAATGTCGATCGACTCTTGCACCGGATTTCGACGGGCGAGCTTCTGGCGAAGGATGATCTGCAAAAGTCACAGCTGCGTGGCTTCATGGGCCAGTTTCAGAGCGCCGATCACGGCATCCAAGAAAAAGTGAAGACGCAGATTAAGCTCCTTCAGCAACAGGTTCTGTACTCGGTGAGCACGGATATACGCGGATTGCAAAATTCTCTGTTCCAAACTCTTTCACTTTTGTTGTCCAGAAAAGAAGACGCACTCGAATTTTTCGCTGAAGAGGCACATCGCCTGGAAATTTCAATTGCTTCCGAATTTGAGACAGGTTCAATCGAACTTTTCGAATTTGAGGTTCCAACTGAGGTCGCTGGAGTTCCATTGCGTGATGCCGGCCTGGCCGACGACGAGCAGCGCGCTCTCTTTCTCGCGCTGCTGCAGGCCGAAGAGACCACTTTGCAAAACATTTTACAGAAATTTCGCGAGAAAATTGTGAGCCAGAAAATCGTCGAGCTCGGGTCGCACTCTTTTAGTCACGGCTTGGCCGAGTATTACGTTTTAAGCGAAATCAAGGTTTTCGATCCTGAAATTGAATCCCTTGAAATTGGTCGGGGTGACCTCTTAATTCCCACCAAGCACGGCGATTTTTTCGTGCGGGAAGTCCCGCTCTGTCGCTACTCGCTCAAGGAGAGTCATTCCACTCACTTGACCAGCGCCAGTAATTCCAGTAGTTCCACAAGCCTCAGCAGAATCAACGGTGTCCCCGGAGTCCCTAATGTCATTCAATAAAAGTGATTTAGAGCTAGCTGGCTGCTTGCGTCGTCTTTTGAAATCACGGTTTTTACTCAGGTCGAGAGGCGAGAAATGGTTTCAAGCGGTGATCGATCTGCGCAAAGAGTTGCAAAGTGCGCTCGATGCCATGGGCGTTCGGCTCGAGGTCGATGAGTCTCTAGGCGTCGCGTATTTGAAACCATCCGGTGAAGAATTTGAGGAGGCATTAGCTTATCAGCTTGGACGGAAAAAGACGCTCTCCCCACTGGCTTCGGCCTTGATTTTTAAGCTCCGCCACGCCCGTTTGCAGTTTTATCTTAATCCCTCTTCGGATGCGGCCCCCTTGATCTCGAGCGAAGAGATGCGCGAATTCCTGCAAAATTTCAACTCGACTCGAATTGATCGGGAGTTCGAACGCAATTACCGAAAGACCCTGGAGGAGCTTGCCGAGCTCCAGATTATCATCGAAACCAAAATCGAGTCTGGGACGTACGAAATTTCAGCTTTATGTGAGGTTCTCTTACCGCTCGACCAGATTCAAACCTCGAGGGCGCAAATGGAAAAATATTTCGCGCATTTCGCGAATCAGTCTTCTGATCAAGCCCTGACGATGCCCTCCGGCCAAGAGGTGGAGTGATGCTAGACAATGGATACAGTTTATCGCGGGTTGAGCTTCTTAACTGGGGCAATTTTCATGGCTATCAGAAATTTGATTTGCGCAAAACCGATGCCGAGGCCGGCCTGTTTGCGCCACCGCCGGCAAGTGCCATTCTCGGGGTGAATACCTCTGGTAAATCGACTCTGATCGACGGAATGATGATTGTTCTTTTGCCATTTGAAAACTCCTTAAAACTCGGCGTGACTAATGATGCCGAGTCTGGTGGAGCGGGCGGTCGAAGCATTCGCGATTACGTCTTGGGTAAACACTCCTCAACCAACGGCATTGGCCAAGGTCAAATCGCCGATGCTTACGGCAGAAAAGACGGGTGTTCGATCTTTTTGCTGGTCTTTACTCACAACCGTTTGCCGGGCAAGAGTCTAACTCTCGGCCGCGTGTGGTGGTATCAGAATTACAAGGTCAGTGAAACTCAGCTCGCCACCCTGGCCTACGACCCTCTTTCGATCACCGACTTCTGCCCAGAGGGCAATAGCCCGCGGAGCGCCAAAGCTTTCCGCACGCATTGCAAAGCGGTTTTGCCGCAGATGCAAGTTTTTGAGACCGTGCAATCTTATTTCACGGCCCTGAGTGGAAGCCTTGGCCAAATTTCTCGCGATGATTTGAAAATTCTGAATCGCGCTTTTTTTGTGAAGTCTATTTCGCAAATCGATCACTTTATTCGCGAGAATATGCTGATCGAGCAGGACAGTCCAAATTTGGAGCGACTGCTAGAGAACGTCCGCAATGGCAAAGAGATTGCGACCGCGATAGAAAGTTGCGAGTCCAAGCTAAAAGCCATCGAGCGTATCTTGAAAGATCTCAAGCGACTTTTTGTTCTGGCAGAGCGAAAGACCATTGTCGATCGAGAACAGCGAATTTTGAGTTTGCACAAAGATTGGTTCGACATAAAAAAATGTCGCGAAGAGCTCGAGCGTTTTCGAAATGAGCTGGTTGACTACGAGAGATCGCTACCAGCCCTCCGGAGCGCCCTAGTCGAAGTCAGTCATCAGCATGCGGCGATACAGTCGCAGATCTTTCAAAACGATGTCGATAGTCGCTTGCAAAAATTGAGTCTCGAGATTGATTTCTTCAAGAAAGACACGGATCGAATTCGCACTGATTTGGAGCAGATTTTGGAGAAGTCTAAGATTCTCGGTGTGAAGCTACCTGGAAAAGGTGGGGATTGGTCTGCCTTTCGAAATACCCTGCCCGAAAAAACATCGGCTGCAGAGACGGCGACTCAGGCCCTGCGAAGTGAAATCGAAATCAAACGCCAGGAAAAGTTTGCTCTCGACGCGAATGCAAAGCAGCTTCGCGATGAGCTGCAGCATATTTCTGATTTTAAAACTCTCATTCCACGGAATTTATTTGCAATAAGAGAAGACGTGGCAAGAGAGCTAAAAATTCCGGCGGCGCGACTTTTCTTTGTCGGCGAACTGATTCAGGTAAAGCCAGAGTTCAGTCATTTTCGCCGCGCGATTGAATCTGTCTTGCTGCCGATTTCACGCAATCTCCTCTGCCATCCAGACTATTTGCTGGCCTTGACCAAATGGCTCGATGCCCGTGGCCTGCGAGCCGACATTACGGTCAAACGGATATCAAGTGAAGAACTCCTAGGCGATCCGCAAAGCAATCCCCAGAACAAACTGCAGAACAAAAGGCACAACAAATCTGAGAGTGGTAACGAAGGTGCAAATACTCGAGAAGATCATATCCTTGAGATGATTGACCTCCTTCCCGAGCAGAGCCATCCGTTCACTTCTTATCTCTGGACTTGGCTCTTTCATACTTTCGATTATCGCGTGGTCGAAGTCGCTGACTTTCGCCGCAGCGAAGGCAAGTTGGTGACTGCCGAAGGCTTGGTCAAAACCGATAAACGAACTATGCGCAAACCGAAGCAACAATTCGAATTCTCACTTGGTTGGGACAACCACGAGATCATGGCAGATCTATCTGCCAGGCTCGTAGCCCTCAACTCGCAGCACCAGGCGATTTTTAGAGCGCTTGAATTGCAAGAGCAGGACTTGCTACTTGCCGGCGATCGCCAGCGATTTTTTATTGATGTGGAAAAGCGTTGTGACGAGTTCTCCGACCTGAAGCGAAAAGAAGAAAGCCTTGCGAGTTTAATCGCTGGTCGCGAAGAAATCTTAGTCGGAAATCCCGACTACCAAAAGCTCAAAGAAGAGGAGCGTAAGTGGGAGGCCAAGCTCAAAGAGCTCCAGCGCCGCGAGAGCTCGATCGAGTCAGAGATTTCAAGCAAAGCGAAAAAAGTAAAGGCAATTGAGCTGCTTTTGCCCGGTCAAGAAAAGGAACTAGTTGAATCGATTTTCTATTGCCAGCTCGCGCAAGATCTCGGTGGGCTCGAGCAGCTCAATGTGGCCTTGGAATCATTGCAGAGTGAGCTGCAGAAAAAAGGCCTATCGCGCTTGCAGCGTGAATCCCAGCTCAACCAAGAAGCAGGAGAGATCGACAACACAATCGAGCGCTGCCGATCGTCGGCCTCGGGCTCCTTGATCATTTATAAGCGTGATTTCACTGACCCAAATCTTCCTTATGAACTGCCGCTCAATTCCCGTTTGTCAGATTTTATCGAGCAGTGGCAGAAGGCAGAGGAACGCTTGCGTCAGACTGATCTTCCTCAAGCTCAAGCCAAGTGGAAGCAGTTTTTTGATCAAATTCTCATGGATTCTGTCAAGGATACGATCAATGAAATTAAGGCAAAGATTTTTGAGATCGAAGGGAGTATTCAGTCGATCAACGAGGTTTTGAAGCTGACCAATTTCGAGGATTTGCCAACTGAAAAGCGCTACCTCAAAATTCACGTGTTATCTTCACCTGACGAGCGTATTAGGCGCTTTCGCCGGTCCATCGTCGAAATTGAGAAGCTTTTAGGAACTGGGTTTCGCGCTCAGATTGAAACGCAAAGTCAGGGAATCATGGCGGTCTTAGTTCCGTTCGTCGAAGAATTTCAAAAAGAAGTAATCTACCGACAATTTGTAACCGATGTGCGCAACCATTTTCAATTTGAAGTGCACTCCCTTCGCCGAGGAAATAATGCGGCTCAAGACGAGCTCATGGAGATTTTTTCCGGCTCACGTAAGGACGCGAAGAGTTCGGCGCAGACCACGCAGCT
>JAYTRM010000159.1:0-9574 GCA_043746165.1 Bdellovibrionales bacterium
TCAACAGCGTTTCTCGCCGCTGAATTCGTGGCCCGATAACGTAAGTCTCGACAAAGCGCGCCGCCTGCTGTGGCCAATCAAGCAGAAGTACGGCGGTAAAATTTCCTGGGCAGATCTCATAATTCTGACTGGTAACGTCGCACTCGAGACGATGGGTTTTAAAACCTTCGGTTTCGCGGGCGGGCGCGAAGACGTCTGGGAGCCAGATCAAGATATTTACTGGGGTTCTGAGAAGAAGTGGCTCGGGGGCGATGAGCGTTATTCAGAAGGTTCTCCTGGCGTCGTCGAAAATCACGCCGTGCTGGTTAAAGATGACGATAGCAAAGCTCACCATAGTCGTGATCTCGAAAATCCGCTTGCCGCAGTACAAATGGGTCTTATTTATGTCAATCCAGAAGGTCCAGATGGCAGGCCGGACCCGATGGCCTCGGCCAAAGACATTCGCGAAACTTTCGCGCGCATGGCAATGGATGACGAAGAGACCGTCGCCCTGATTGCCGGCGGCCATACCTTCGGCAAAACGCACGGCGCAGCCGAAGCAACTCACGTCGGTCCCGAACCCGAAGGTGCTAACATCGAGCAGATGGGCCTTGGCTGGAGCAATAGTTTCGGCAAAGGGCATGGAGCCGATACAATCACGAGCGGACTCGAAGTTACCTGGACGACTAAGCCGACTCAGTGGAGCGGCGATTATTTTAAGCATTTGTTTAGCTACGAGTGGGAACTCACCAAGAGCCCCGGCGGTGCCCAGCAGTGGGTCGCAAAGAACGCTCAAGCTATTATCCCCGATGCGCATTCTGCGAAAAAACATTTGCCAACTATGTTGACCACGGACTTAGCTTTGCGAGTTGATCCAGCTTACGAAAAAATCTCACGGCGCTTCATGGAAAAGCCCGAAGAGTTTGCCAGCGCCTTTGCGCGCGCTTGGTTTAAACTCACTCACCGTGATATGGGGCCGCGCGCCCGCTATCTCGGACCTGAGGTTCCAAAGGAAGAACTCATCTGGCAAGATCCGATTCCGGCATTGAATCACAAACTTATCGACGATACGGATGTGACCGCTCTCAAGTCGAAAATTCTCGCCAGCGGACTTTCAATCAGTGAGCTTGTTTCAACCGCTTGGGGTTCCGCTTCGACTTTCCGTGGATCCGACATGCGCGGCGGTGCCAACGGTGCGCGCATAAGGCTCGCCCCGCAAAAAGACTGGGTGGTCAATGAACCCGAGAGGCTTACAAGAGTATTGAAGTCCCTTGAGAGCGTGCAGAATTCGTTCAATAGCTCAGCTCAAGGCGGGAAAAAAGTTTCGCTCGCCGATCTTATCGTGCTCGGTGGTGATGCGGCCGTCGAACAGGCCGCTAAAAATGCCGGCTTCAAAGTGAAGCTTTCATTCATGCCAGGCCGTATGGACGCAAGCCAGGCCCAGACTGACGTTGAATCGTTTGCAGCTCTCGAGCCCTACGCCGATGGTTTTCGCAACTTTGTGAAATCGAAATACGCCGTGCCAGCCGAAGAATTCTTAATCGATCGAGCTCAACTTCTGACACTCACGGCTCCAGAAATGGCGGTACTCGTAGGTGGGCTTCGCATGCTGGGAACCAACCACGCGGCGAGCAAGCACGGCGTCTTCACGGTCAAGAAAGACACATTGAGCAACGATTTCTTTGTCCATTTGCTCGACATGGGCACCGAATGGAAGGCTGCTTCTAGGGAGCGCGACGTATTTGAGGGCCGTGATCGCAAAACAGGCGCGGCCAAGTGGACTGCGACGGGTGCCGATCTTGTTTTCGGATCGAATTCGGTTCTTCGCGCTATTTCTGAGGTCTACGGAAGTGCGGATGCGAAGGAGAAGTTTGTCCATGACTTTGCAGCAGCGTGGAGCAAAGTGATGAACTTAGATCGTTTTGACGTCAATTGAACACGAGCTGCCGACTGATCTCATCGAAGTATTGTTTTGAATTCGACATTCCTTGCGCCGCCAATTCCCTTACTACTTTGAGAGCGGCGTATTCGGGCTCGTGTGAAAGAGAATCAATGTTGAGAAGCTCTGGAGTTATATTTTTTACGTCCTCTCCAAGTTCGATTCTTAACTGAACTCGGAGTGAGTCGATGGACTGCATAACGTTCGCCATCAGCGCTCGGTAGTCGTCGCTGCTGTCGATGGCCCTCTGTACGGTGACATCAAGCGAGCCAGCTCTCAACTCGCCCGACCGCAAGTAGCTGATAAATGCGCGGGCCATTCGCTGTTCGTTATTTCCCGTGAGGGTTCGACCTTCTTGAATTTGCCTGGCGATGTCGTTATCAATCGCCGGGAGAGCTTGGGTTTGGTGAAAGTAGTCGTTCAGATTTTCTTCAAAAGATTTACGATTGCTGGCGGCTGACGCCTTATCGAATACCACTAGGCTCTCGTAGTTCAAATGGCGAGTCATTGTGACATTTGAGGTGCGCATGGCACCGGCAAACAGTCGAGCAAGAGAATCGGGCGTGGCCGCGGTGCTATAGGGAAGCACCTTATTTTTTGCAACGAATACGTTCACCGCTTCAGCCAAGTCGGCGAGTGTTGGACCCGGCGTCAGTTTAAGGCTCTCAACAATGGCCCGAGGAACCATGCCCATCAGTGAGTAGACTTCCAAAAATTCCTGCATCATTGCTAACGACTGGGGATTCAGCAGAAGGCTTTTGTCTTGATCGGAGAGACGCGGTGGCAAAGCCTTTCCTTCGTCATGATCTTTTTTAACCTTCAACATTTTTCGGCAATAAGCCCACGTCGACTTCAAGTCGCCTGCGAAAAATGGAAACGCGTTCATTTCGTAAACGAATTGGTTGAAGGCCACAGATACCTCGAGGTTGGCGCCGGCCCGTCTCGTAGCTGTCAACACTTCTTGGAGTGACTTGAGTGCCGCTGGATTTAGATCGGCTCGCTCTTTTTCGTCGCCTGCTTTCGTGGCGTAAAGCTGACGGGTCAAATCAGAGCGGATCCGTGCAACGGCCTCGACCGCATCGTTGAGGGACTTCACGGTCTTTGTCAGCGGATTGCCCGGTCGACCGATTCGAGCTCCGGTGTAGAGACTTCCGGCCGGGAGATTTCGAGGCAAGCGTCCTAATTTTTCCATGATCAGATCTTTGACTTTTTGATAAGCCACTCGGTCGGTTTCTTCGCCGAAGAAAATAATCACCGGAGGAAGCTTGTCGTAACTGAGTCGAACGACACGTCCTGGCCCTTGAAGGTTTTCAGGAAAGCGAACGTATTTTTTAAAATTCAGATACCATCCCGCCTTCGGAAAATCCAAGCCCTCACGAATATTGCCGACTATGCCGTCGATTCTTTGTCCATTTTGATCAAGGCTTTGATCACGAAACGCGTTGTAGATCGCATCGCGTTTTTCACCGTCTTTATAACTCTGAAGTGAAACAAACCGCTTTCCGGTCAGTGCACTGAGAGTGGCAGCGACAGAGTCAGCATCGCGCGGATGAGTTTGGATCACTCCAGGACCATGATCGGCAATGAGACGACTGATATCAAGCCAAATTAATTTGAGCTTTTCGACGTCGACAGTGGACTGGGTTCCCATTGGAGCGCGCTTAAAGAGGGATGCGAAGTTAAAGCCTCGGTCCTCTGCAAGATAGTAAATAGGGCTATCCGGCGCCGTGATTTCGCCGCGGTCCCTAGCGTTTGCATATTGCTCCAGCATCCGCTTCCATTCCAATACGTCTTTGTTAGGGCCGTCCCAAGGAGGAGTCTTGGCGCCCAAAATTTTCTTGGAAAACTCTTTAGGCCGATCGACGGATCCCCAGTATGTCGCATCGAATTTTTCGCTCACCCGTTGATTTGTCGTCACGGGTGTCGCGGTCGAGGCAAGGATGTCCAGCGCAAGTTCGGGCATCGGAGTCTGCTGGCGATCGGCATCTGCGACTTGCAGAGCGCTCACCATCACTCGCTCAAAGTTTCCGCCGGCATTATTATGAACCTCGTCAATCATTAAGCCATTCGCCATTGAAAGAAGCTGATTCATCTCTGCGTCGGTCTTAATCCGAAGAGCCATAGTCTGGTTATTAGTAACAAGAACAACTGGAACATCTGAATTTTGAACAAAGTGAGTCAAATCTGCTAAGGTTCCATCTTCGCCATTGGCGCCGCCCCACTTGATCAAGCGGAAAGCGCTCGAACCCAATTCGTTTCCTAAATCATTTCCGATGTTTTGTGCTAGCTCATTGGAGAGATCAGGGGTTTTCGTCAAGAGAACCGTTAGCTTTTTCTTGGCTGTCCGATCAGCCTGCAGGGCTTTTTGCGCGCTACGAAGCTTGTTGCTTATTCCGTCGGTGAGGATACGTGTTTTGCCAACGCCAGTCGAAGCCACAAACAGTAAAGAGCGTAGTTTTTTTCTGAATTCAGGGTTCGTATCAAGCTGCTCACGGACCTGCTTGTATTCTCCCTGGGTGGCACGATCGTAAAAGTCGGTACCGTCGTGAAGTAGCGCGCTCACTCTTGCCACCGTTGAATCGCGCGCTGAAATATTTCGGTTAAGTCGACTCGCCGAAATCAAACTCTGAACATATTTTTCCGGAAAGCGATTGAGCTGCTCACGACTACGAAAGGCTTTTGGCAGTTCCAATAAGCGGTAAATGGTTCCGCCGACACTGACCTCGGTGGCGCGCGAAAAAGTGCTGGCAGTCTCGCTCCATTTCACCATCATTGGAAAACGATCCTGAGCATGCTGAATCACCAGCGTGTCGGCATCGAGCGCCTTCATCTCAATAAACGGTGCCGAAATTCCACGTGCACCGACGACTCGAAAGTAAGTTCCTTGGATAAAATTCACCATCGGGCTCGGGAGTTGTGAGAAGTCGATACGAATCGATTCGCCCCGATCTTTTTTCCGTTTCGCCTCGACCGCAAGATCGGCAAGACGGCTATCTTCTTGGCGCAACTGAGCGATCGCGAGATTCAAGCGTTCCGCGACATTGAGCTGCGCACCTTTTAGGCCAAGCGCCTTTTCAATTTCCGTCTGTGCCCGCCCCGAGACGGAGCCGCGAACTCGATCGAGAATTTTGCTTTGACTGTCTGACAAGCCCTGGCTGACAGAGGTCTTTTGGCTTGCTGGCTCGAGAGATTCGGAGCTTGAAAAGAGAGCGGCGCAACGGTCAACGCTACTTGGACTCCGCTCACCAACGAAGGCCGCATGCTCGTCGCATCCCTGCTCTTCAACGGCGACCGATGTCGCCTCGTTTGACGAGGCACTAATTGCAGGGACGTGCGTGCAGGAAATTTGCAGCGCCAATATGGCAAAAAAGCTTAAAAAGACTGCTGTTGCTTTCAAGTTTAATCACCTGGTTAGAGAAGGAGACCCACGCCTCTTGCTCTTTCGGATAAACTTAAAATAAAATTGAATTCTGGATCAAGGTCGGGCGATCTAGTTAGAACGAAAAAAGTCAGCACAACGATGCAGGAGAAAGCGGTCTTTGGCTAACTTTAAGAGCGATTTGCCGACCGGTTCTTGTTCCAGCGAAAGCTCAGTTGTCTTACCTTTGGCGCTGACTCGAATCGCCGACAGCGTTTCGTCGTCATGATCACCGGATTCGCGAACCGGCGGATAGGTTTTTTTATTAATGACGACTGTGCGACTGAGATTCTTGAGCCAGGCGCCGTATTTGCTCCGGTCAATCGCCTGGTAATAATTTTCGTACTTTACGCCGTCAATCGGAAAATCTGTAAACATCGCCGCTGTTTTTTCTGAAACCTTGCTTCGGTCGCCTCGGAAAAACTTGCGATCATCATCTGAGATAATCGGGTAGACCTCGCCTCCAGCGGCGTGTGCTTGCCGTTGAAGTTGCATCAACAAGTCGATGATCAAACGTGTGCGACCCTTTTCCGAAAAGTACGATCCCATGATGACCAATTGGGTGTCGCCGCCGGTCCAGTTAAGATTTTGGTCAACGAGGCTCGCTGCAGCAAGTGCTTCTGCGAGTCCCTTGAAATCGCCGTCTACGTGATTAATCACCACAGTTCCGTTCAAGGCACCTGGCCGACCCGGAGAATCTATCGGAGCTACGCCGGTTCCACTGATCTTCTGTTTGAGCAGAAGGGAGTTATTGGTTAATCTTTCTCCCTCTGCGTCCGAGCTAATAACTGGGATCTTTGATATCACAGGGTGCCCCGAACTTTTAGCATTCAGGAGTACTCGACGTGCGGCCTCGAGCACTTTGGCTGGGATCTTTTCTTTCCAAGTTTTCTGATAGCGAATTCCGGCCTTCTCGAGAAGGTCCGCGATGTAGAACTCCACGAAGGGGATACTCGAGTCGACCTTGATCCAAATTGGAGGAAGGGCTGAGGACGAGACTTTGAGCTCCGTGCGATCTCGCTTGCTGATAGTTTGCACTTTCATCGCAAGTAAGGCGGCCAGGTAGCGGTTAGGAAGGTCCTTGACTTGTTCAATGCCTGGCGGATTTTCGAGCAGACTCTTGGCTGTTCGATTGGGCAAAAAGACAAGGTTGCGATCGATGAGATCTTGCCACGTCTGTTCTTTCGTAAGACCCGAGCCCTTATAAGATCGAATGATTTCAATCGGCACAGTCGTGGCTCCCGCTGCGAGAGCCAGAAAATAGTCGTGATGGCCGTCGGCAATCACAAGAGTACCATCCTCAAATTCGACTACGGAAATAGGGTCGTCTTTGGCCATTGTGCTACGCCCGTGATCGTGTTTAAAAATATATTTGCCCCGAGACGAATCAAATGACAAGTCACCAGTAGCGAGTCGCTTTGGCAATTTTTTTTCGAGTATATTATCAACCGAAATCAAAATTTGCCCGATTGTCAGTCTGGTCACAGGAACATAGTTATCATTTGGTTGAATTGACGGGGGATGGAGTTGGAGCTGCCCGAGTTGACTTCCGGCTAACCTTATAAACTCATCTGGATCGACGTTCCTGGTGTCGATAGGGAGACCTTTGGCCGACGCCAAGGCTGAAATAAATATGACTGGAAAAATGATTTTCCGCAGATTTGACCAGTTCAGCGCCAAGCCTGTTTCTCCTGCCGTTAGCTCACTAGGGACTCCAAGACTTTAATTCAAGACTTTAATTAAATGGTGCAATTTAAAAGCCACCTTATCTTGCGTCCCGATCGCAGGAGAGCAACCTTCGCGCTGTCGAACTATTCGACACTGAGCCAGGGAGCGGCGCCTAAAGTTAGCTCATCTGCAGCATCATCCTTAAACGCTCTTACTAAATTGCACATTTACTTGCCTCAGAATTCGTCCTAGAGTTTCAATTCGCCAGTTGAGGAGGAATTATGAAACTCTTGGTCTTTCTTCTGAGCCTGGCGATGGGTCACTCGGCCCAAGCCATGGAGCTCGTCAAACTCGAATGCAGTGGCTGCCAATATGAAAAAAAATCGGCGATCGGCTCGACTAAGCAAGGTATTCTTCGCGACGGTCTCGCCAACGCCCTATTCTTTTGCACGATCAACGGCCAGTTTGTCGAGCTCTGGACCGTGGGTGATGAAAAAGCATTTAGCAAGTCGAAGAGTATTCCCCAAGGAACTGTCGTGGCTCGACCAACGACGGTTTCCGTGGCAAGTGGTTCGAAGTATAAATTTTATAACCATCCCAGCTGCAAAAATCAGCTGGTCCCGCTCGACTTCTACCGTACGCAACCCCATCCAGTTTGTCCCATTTGCGGTAAAGGCGAGCTCACGGTTGAATCACTTCGCTTCCTCGATTAATCAAAGAAATTTAAGCGGAATTTATGACGCCTGTAAAATCTTTCGCAAACGGAAAATACTCGTGAGCGGAAGCGAGGTAATTGTACAGCTGACAGAGCGGCAAATTTGCCAATTGTTACGGGCCTGAGGTCCTGCACACTCGATTTTTCAAGATCGATCACGTTTGGCTACCAAACAAAACCAGTGGTGAAAGTCTCAAATTGAAACGAAATTTGACTCAGGTCGAGTCGAATTATGCACTTTGAGACAAATTTGTTTCGAACGAGGCGTATGCATCATACGATTAGGTATCGCATGTCAACTGAAGTGACAAAATTTTAGACACGCGTATCAGGCCGAGGGGGGCGTCGAATGAAAGACCAAAAGAATAAGCAATTGATCAAGTCTCTGGTGAAACAATGGTCAGTGCGCGCTGCCGTCGGCACCCTATTTGTAGCTTCAGCGGTTGGCTACCAAAACTGTTCGGGCAACATGCAGACAGAGGGCACCGCAAGTACCTCGGCTCTCTCGTCTACGTCGGGGGGCAGTTCTACGACGACCGGCTCAGGAAGCACGTCCACCAATTCAGGGTCAAATCCATACGGAAAATTTGGAAGCCAAGCGCTTCAGATCGTGCAGCCGGCGGCCCCAGCTGCAGCCAATCTGGGCACTTCATTCACGGTACCCGTGACAATTCAGTCGACGGGCACAGTCGCTTATTCTGGAATGGTTAATCTCTCTGTAGCAATACCTGAGCTGGGCCTCGTCGATACAGGCCGAGGCATCACCTTTTCGATTTCGCCGGCGTCTGTGTTTGTCAGTAATAGCACCCCTGGAACAGCAACGGTCACGGTCAACGTTACCACGATGGCCCCGTCGTTTAACGCCTCGATGTTTCACATCGTCGCAACGGATTCGGTCGATTCGACTCTGGTTGCAACCGTTCCGGTTCCGTTAACTGTTAAAGCGGTCTACAACGTCAACGTTACGGGAAAAGCCGCACCAGAAGCCTGGAGCATGCCTGTCGGCGGAAGCGTCTCGTTCATTCCCCACACTGGTGGATTGGTCGTTAACTTCAACAACACTGACATGGCCAACACACACATCGTTCACTCGACCAACGGGGGATCGGGTCCCATCATGCACCAACCGACTGGTAGTCCGATGCCGGTTTCAAAGGATGGCGTGAGCGCTGGCGGTACGTACACTCAGACCGTCGCGGCCTCGACGACAATGTCAAACGCCCAAGTTTGGGAACACAATCTTGAGACCGCGACGCAAGCGCGCACAATGATTTTCAACGCTCCCGCTCCGAACCCGAGCCCGACACCGAGCCCAACACCTGGCCCAACTCCGGTCGGCGCAACTTTCAGCAACATTAACACGACAATTCTCCAAGTATCTTGCGTCGGGTGCCACGCCAGCGCAACCGCCTCCAACGGGGAATATTCAGTTGCCAACTACGCTTCGGTCGTCGCCGATGTGAAGCCCAGCAATGCTTCACTCAGCGTCCTTTACAACGAAGTTGCCGGCGGCGCGATGCCTGTTGGCGGCCCAGCGCTGACCTCAACTCAGCTCGCGGAAATCGCAGCATGGATCAACGCTGGCGCGCCAAACAACTAAAACGCTGTTTTCTTAGATTCCTGTTCTGACACGAGCAAAGAGTTCAACGACCGGAAACGCATCGCGTACCGGTCGTGGCCTTTTTTAGCTGGTCCCTTTAATTGTTGATGAGAGCATGGCGAGGAACTTGCTCAGCAGGCGAGAATGAATTTTCTAGCCTCGACCAGTTCGCCGCAGCTTCCGCCAGTGTCCGAACATCGGCATCGTTATGTCCGGTTCGGATTCTTCTCCCGGAAAGACGGCTCTCGCCACCAA
>JAYTRM010000160.1:0-3478 GCA_043746165.1 Bdellovibrionales bacterium
CGAAACTACGTCAGTGCTAAGACCCAAGAAGAAGTCGATTTAGACGGGGCCACCTGGTACACCCGAGCGAAGTAGTCAACGTAAAGCCTTGGAAAATAGTCCAACTCAGGAAACACCAAATCGGACTGTCGTTCTTGCTGCCGCAACCTGCCGCAAACCGAGTTTGCGGAAAACGCGAACACCTAGGCGAGTTGAGAGACGCGCTCAGAAAGCCGGCTAATTTTGCGAGCGGCAGTCTTTCCGTGGACAACGCCTTTAGTTGAAACTTTCATCATTTTGCTCATGTAGTCCGACAAAATGGTTTGAGCGGCTTTTTTGTCGCCACCGGCAATTGCCGTGCGGAGCTTTTTTTCAAATGTGCGAACAGCATTGAGCGCCGTAGTATTGCGGGCATTTCGCTTCGTGGACTGACGGGCGCGTTTTTCTGCAGACTTATGAGTTGCCAAGAGAGATCCTCCAAAATAACCTTAAAATTCAAGAGAATACGGAGACAGACTGCGGAGAATTAGCATAGTCAGGGGTCGCTGGCCAGTCTTTTTTTAGGACAAGCGGGAGAGAATCTGTGCGCCAGGCGCCGCTGGGACCTGAGACGGTAGGCTTTCATGACAAAAAAGAAAGGTGATCTCTTGGCGCCCAACGACCCTCCGATCGAAACGTCGAAGCCAGAATCTGGGCCGAAAACAGAGCAGAGCTCGGTTTTGCGGTCGGCGTTTAAGGTGGCTTCCGGAACTTTTGTAAGCCGAATATTGGGTATGTTTCGCGACATATTGATCGCCCGCTATCTTGGCACCGATATGCGCGATGCCTTCATTAACGCTTTTCGGCTGCCCAATCTTTTTAGGCGGGTTTTTGGCGAAGGTTCGCTCTCCGTCAGCTTCGTTCCTCGCTTAATCCATACGCTTCACGGGCGCGGTCCTGAAGATCGTGAAGTCCGCGAGTTGATTGCCGGTGTGTTTGCAGTCCTTATGTCAGCGACCGTTACACTGACATTGCTAGCTGAAGTTTTCATGCCGGAAATTCTTCACTTTCTTCTCAGCGGCGCAAGCTACATGTCGGTGCCTGGGAAATTTGAGCTCACCGTTCAGCTTGGGCGCGTGATGTTTGCTTTTTTGATTCTGATTAGTGCCTACAGTTTTTTCATGGCGGTGCTTGCAAGTCTTGGACGGTTTGCCCTGGCTGCGCTGGCACCGGCACTGTTTAATGCCGTCATGATCATCGGCGCGGTTCAGTCTCAGCGTTTTAATTTTCCGGCGAATGTTCTGGCGTGGTCGGTGTTGCTTGGCGGCTTTGTTCAGATGCTGGTTTTGGTTCCATCCGTGGTCGCCGCCGGGTTTTTTCCGCGTTTGCGTTTGGTTCGACTGTCGCCAGAGGTTAAGCAAGTCCTGCTCGCTTTTTTGCCGGGCGCCTTCAGCCTCAGTGTTCTGCAGCTGAGCGCAATCGTGAACATGCGTTTTGCCGCCGAGCTTGAGAGCGGAACCCATTCCTACCTCTACCTTGCGGACCGAATTCTCGAGCTCCCGGTTTCACTTGTCGCCGTTAGCCTCGGAACCGTTTTGCTGCCGACACTGGCGGGACATTGGGCAAATGGGCAGACCTCGCGAATCTCGGAAGCAATCAATCACGCGTTAAGGATGGCATTTTTTATTTCAATACCAGCCGCTGTTGGAATGGCCATGCTTGCCAAGCCGATCGCGCAAATTCTTTTTATGGGCAAAGAGTTTACCTATTTCAACGCGATGATTACCGCGAGTGTTATTCGAATTTTCTCGCTCTCGGTGCTCTTGGCGGTTCCTATTCGAATCTTGGCGCAAGGATTCTATGCTGCCCATCGAGCCTGGTTTCCTGCCTTGGCGGCCGCTATTGCCTTACTTGTGCAAGCTTTATTTGCTGCCGTTCTTATTCGCAATTTTGGCATCGAAGGGTTGGCATCGGCTTCGGTCATCGGATTATTTTTTAACGCTGCACTGCTTGGCGGCGTTTTCAATGCCAGGTTAGCGAAAATTCACCTGCGAAATTTGCTGATTTTTTCACTCAAGCTTTCAATCGGCGCGGGATTTGTCGCGGCGGTTACAACTGCATACGGACCGCTTTCCCATTATTGTGTGGGCCGTGTGCCAGCGGCGCGGACACTTTCATTAGTCGCCGTCATAGTCGTGGCGGCGACCGGCTACTTTGTTATTGCAGCCGCAATGAAGCTTGAAGAGTGGCGAGAATTATCTCGCCCTTTTGTCGAGAGACTGCGCCGGCTATTTTTTGAGTGAGCGCTTAACGGCCTGCCAGGCCTCTTCCAGCTGTTCACTCGTCAATTTGTCGTAATCTCGGCCCGAGGCGGAGATTTGCTTTCGCATGGTGAAGAAACGCTTTTCGAAACGACCGTTTGCTCGTCGCAGAGCTTGCTCGGCATCGAGACCGAGATGACGTGCGAGCTGGGCAGTAGAAAATAGCAGATCGCCAATTTCACTCTCGAGCCGATCGTTCGTTTCGTCTTTGGGACGATCATCAGATTCGGAATCTTCTTCGAAGTGAAGTTCATCGGCGAGTTCACCGAGTTCTTCCATCACTTTAGCGAAGACCTCATTTGGTGTGTTCCAGTCAAAACGCAAGCGCTTTGTTCTTTCGCCAATCTTGTGCGATCGCGAAAGGGCGGGGAGAGCTAACGGCACATCAAATCGGTCGAGTTCAGCAGAGGCTGATTTTTTAGCCGATTTTTCAGCTTTTTTGATTTCTGCCCAGTTCGCGAGAACCTGTTCGGATCCTTCGACTTTAAGGTCAGAAAATACGTGCGGATGGCGGCGGACCATCTTTTCGGAAATGGCCGCAACAACGTCGTGGATATCGAAGCGTTTTTCCTGCCGGCCTATTTCGGCGTGCAGAACAACCTGCAAAAGTAGATCGCCGAGTTCTGAAACCATTTCCTTTTCGTCACCGGCTTCGATCGCCTCAGCCAATTCATGAGACTCTTCGATCGCATAGGGAGTCAAAGTGCGATGAGTCTGCTCTTTATCCCACGGGCATCCGTCAGGGCCACGGAGATCACGGACAATCTCAATCAGAGACTCAATACGCCGAAGGTCGGCTGGGGGCTGGACCATCAAAAACTCCACCGTGTCATAAAAGAACGTTTCAGCCTCGGCCATGGCCGAGGCTTGGCTGCTAGGTAACACAGATTTTTGGGATTTTCGACACAAATACCGATAAGTTAAGTGATGTATTAGCCTCGTTCCCGCACCTGTGGCCTCTAATCAGAGTTGAGCGTCATGCCGAAGTCGAAGTTTCCGTCGAAAATGAAAGCGCCGAAGACCAATAGCGGCAGCCGTGACGCCTTGCAGATGCGTTCGCGGTACATTGATCATTCGATGAAGTTTGTCGACTGGGTTAACGAGCTCGGATTTGAGAAAACCCGGATCGGACGATTTTTCCAGACGGTCGATGGTACGTTCCAAGTTCGCAGACTCTCCCTGCTGTTTTTGTTTTCGCT
>JAYTRM010000161.1:0-9993 GCA_043746165.1 Bdellovibrionales bacterium
ATTCATCATGATGCTGCCGTCGCCGGCAATGCAAACCAGCCGCTCGCCACGACTTGCGCACCAGGCACCGATCGCGGCCGGGAGATCAAAGCCCATCGAGGCGCATCCTGAGTTGGTAAATAGTCGCTGACCTTTTTTAACCAGCGCCGATTGAAACGTCACCACGCACGCCGTACCGTCGCCAGTTACGGTAAGCTCATTTTCTGGCAACAGCTCGGTTAAGGTCCAAGCAAAACAATATGGGTTTACATTTTCTTTGAGATTCCAGTACTCTTTGAGTACCACCGGATATTTCTCTAGCCGCACCTTGCACCACTGAACATATTCTTTGTGCGCCGGAGGTACCGCGACCTTGAGCCTCAGCACGGTTGCAAAGAAATCCTTCAGATGAGCGTGAATCGGCAGATCAATCGACAAGGTGGGTTTCTTGAGCTCCAGCTCGTCGACATCAACCATCACTTTGTAAGCGTGGCGGGCGAAGCTCTTCCAGTTGTAGCTGACTTGCCGGATATTGAGTCGTGAGCCAAGCACGAGAACGAAATCGGCATTCTGAACGGCAAAGTTGCCGGGGCGATCGCCAATCGTGCCAGGTCGGCCGGCGTAAAGCGGGTGGGAGTTCCACACAGCGTCGTGCGCGTTCCAGCAAGTGACGACCGGGATGCCAAGGTGGTCGATGACTTTAAGAAAATTATCATAGGCACCCGAAATGCGAACGCCGCCGCCGACCATGATGACGGGACGTTTCGCCTCGCTCAGCTTTGTCAGCATTTGCCGGCAAAGCCCTTCGAGTTCCACTGCAGCGGGTTGGTGCGCGACAGGTGGGGGAGTATAATCGACGAGATCATCTGGATTCACTAAAGCGCCTTGCACGTTCATCGGCACATCGAGCCAAACCGGGCCCGGGCGTCCGCTGACCGCTGTGTGGTAGGCTTTTTCTAACTGATAGCGAACGAGTTTAGGATCTTCGAGAACCTCGGCAAGTTTGGTGATCGGCTTCACGATCTCGATGATATCAATCTCTTGATCGCCAAGCTGGCGAAGCTTAAGGCCCGTGCTGCGAACTAAGGTTTCCCACTTGACCTGTCCCGAGACGACGACCATACCGACCGAATCGGTGTAGGCGCCGTACACCCCGGTTATCGCGTTGGTTCCGCCAGGGCCAGTTGTTACGTTGACGACGGCAGGACGACCCGCGACGCGAAAGTAGCTATCCGCAGCCATCGCGCAGGCCTGCTCGTGGTGGCAGTGCACGACATTCAATTCTTTTTGCCGCCCGAAAGCGTCGTTGAGATGCATAGCACCGCCGCCGGTGACCATGAACACTTGGCGCGCTCCGAGCTCGGCAAGACGGTTGGCGATGTAGTCGGCGACACGGATCATGTCGTTTTTCATCAGGAGTTCCTCTCTTTAGGTCTTCTTAGTCAGATCAGATCAGATCAGATCAGATCAGATCAGATCAGAACTGCAGTAGCTGCGAATTTGTTCAGTTGTGAGATCGACAAGTTTTTCGGGATTTTCGTAATAGCCGAGATACCACTTGGCAGTCGCCTGAAGCGCCGCCTCGAGGTTCCAGCGCGGGCGCCAGCCGAGATCTGCCTTTGCTTTACTCGAATCGAGTTTGAGAAAATGCGCTTCGTGAGCCTGCGACGCGGGAGTTTGTTTCCAACCCACGGGTTTTCCCCAGGCGCGGCCAAACGAATCGAGAATTTCTCGCACGGAAACACAGTCTTCATCTTGCGGAGCAAAGTTATAGGCCTCAGACCACCTCGCGGGTTCGACAAAAAGCTTTTCGGCGAGAACCACGTAGCCGCTCAGAGGAGAGAGCACGTGTTGCCAAGGGCGAATCGCACCGGGATAGCGAATCTCAAGTTGCGAGTTATCCCTGTAGCTGCGCACAACATCGGGAATCAGACGATCCGTGCTCCAATCGCCACCACCGATCACGTTGCCGGCACGAACGCTGGCGAGTCCAATCGGATGAGCGTTTGAAGTTGAGGCGGCCGAGAAATAGGAACGACGAAACGAAGCCGTCAAGATTTCGGCGCACGCCTTGCTGCTCGAATACGGATCAAAGCCGCCGAGCGCGTCCGTCTCGCGGTAACCCCAATGCCACTCGCGATTTTCGTAGCACTTATCGGTCGTGATTACTACGATCGAGCGAATTGCAGGACCTTGCTTAAGCGCCATGAGCACGTTTCCTGTGCCAATCACGTTGGTCTCATAGGTTTCCATCGGTGTCTTGTAAGATTCGCGTACGAGTGCTTGCGCGGCCATGTGAAAGCAAATCTCGGGATCGATTGCGGCGATTGCTGTATTCAGTTTTTGCCGGTCGCGGATATCGATCTCGTGGTGTCTGCAGCGACCCGCAAGTTTCAGAGCCGTAAATGCGTTAGGCGTCGTCGACGGCGCTAGCGCAATACCATGCACCTCGGCACCAAGCTCCGAAAGCCAAAAAGTCAACCAGGCGCCTTTAAAGCCTGTCTGACCTGTGATTAGTACACGTTTACCGTGCCAAAACAGCTTGTTCCCAAGCATCGCCCCAGACGTAGCCCCAGAGATCGCGGTAGACATTGCCGTAGACATGGCCATAGACCCCCAAATCGGCGCCATCCTGGCATTTCGGCTTCGGGTTGGCAAGGCTTGGCGGTGGCGCGACCATGTTGGCTAGCCCTTTTTCAAACGCGGGTTGGAAAATTCTGCCGACCGCGCTACCTTTACAAAGAAGATGTTTCCTCCGAACACGCGGATCCTTATTGTCGATGACGTTGAGAGCCTGCGCGATCTGCTGCGGGCTTACCTTCATCGCCATTCGTACTTGCATACCGATACGGCCGAGGACGGGGAGAGTGCGCTCAATCTTCTCTGGACTGCGCAAAATGCGGGGGTGCCTTTTCAGCTGGTGATTTCGGATTGGAATATGCCGAAAATGACCGGTATTGAGCTGATCAAAAAAATCCGTCAAGTCGCTGCTTGGCGCGGTTTGCCGTTTCTTCTTTTGACCACGGAAAGTGAAAAAGAAAAAGTGCTCGAGGCCGTTTTGGCCGGAGTGAATAACTATCTCATCAAGCCAGTCGACGAAGATGCCCTTTACAGCAGGCTGCAAAAAATCTGGGACAAGCTCAATCCTTAGCCATTTTCTAACCTGTTTTCAACAAACCTCGAGGCGCAATTTTCTGAAGAGCACCGATTGCCTCTTTGTTGAACATTCGCGAGCGGGAGAGCACCTTATCGACAACCATGGACATTTTAAGCTTAGCGTCGGCACCGCCGTCGGCGTTTTGTAAGAGATCAAGTTCTTCCGCTATGAAATCCGCGAGAGAGACCACTCTGGCTAGTGGACTGGTATGCAAATCTTTAATTTTGCGCGGGTAGCCGCTTCCATCGGCAAGTTCGTGATGTTCATGAACGGCAAGCAAAACATCGTCGGGAACTGACTTCACCTGCTTCAGCAGAAGAGCCCCGATTTCACCGTGGCTTTCGTAGATCAGACGTTCATCGTTGCTCATCGAGCTGATTGGCTTATCGCGGAGGTCTAGGGGGATTTTCGTCCTGCCGACATCGTGCAAGAGGCCACTAAGTGCGAGCTTCTCGATGGTTCCCGGTTTACTCCAGCCGTGTCCGATACCGAGCATCGCTGAAAGCATGCTCACGAGCATCGAATGCTTGGCCGAATCGCCATCCACCATCGAATGGATTTTAGCTACCATGTCGATCAAGCGCGGGTTTTGAGCGAGCACGTTCAGGGTCACTTGGTTGACCTGCCTGGCATGCTCAAATGTCTCGTCAGTGAAGCCCAGCATTTCAATTTCACGAGAAACGCCCGACATGGCCGTGTGCAGGCCTTGCAGGCGACTCGCAGTGTTGCCGCTTTCGGTGTTGGCTTCGCTGATGGCAATTTGCGTGAGAAATGCGATGTCTTGGCGGCGAATGAAAAAATTGGTGACTCCTTTGGCCGCAAATTTTCCGATGTGGACGCTCTGACTGCCAGTTTTGACCACCAAAATAAAGCGCTCGTCGAGCAAAATAAAAACATCCACTGGCAGCTTGTCATAGCCATACAGATCCGTTACCGGTATCAGTTGCATTTGATGTTGTTCCATTCGCGCCTCAGATCTCTTCGTCAGAGCGTGATTGTACCGACGACTCTACAACCTATCGGCCAGTGCGAGCCGCTTTTCAAATTCGACCGAAGTCTGGCGTTTCAGATTGAGTCATTCAAGTGCCAAAGCGTAGTTTTCCGAATGGCGCTTGTGAGATCGATCCTTTCGCTTAGGGCGAGTTCTTTTTGTGCCCGCCCGGTTGAAGGCACATACTTTTCCACAGCTTGACCGGGAGCTGCGGTTTTCGCGATCGTGATGGGTTGATGAAGCTCTGCGCGTTGGTGCACGGTTTCGAGGCCAACTTGGTGAACAGCGCGGGCTAGCTGCGCGATCGATACCGAATGATCGGAGCCGACGTTGTAGGCGCGGTGAGACTCTCCGCGCAAAAGTATCGTCAATAGCCAAACGACGAGGTCGCTCGCATATAAGTAAGACCTCAAAGGTGTACCGTCGCCGCCGATCGCGATCGGCTGATTTTTTAAAACCTGGCCGATGAAATTTCCGGCCGCAAAGTGCAAATCGATCGGCAAATAAGGCCCGATAAACGCGAAACAGCGAGCGATTTTGAGTTCAAATCCGGCCGCCCGGGAGTAGCTCGCGCAGAGAAATTCGGCGGCACGTTTTGCCTCGCCATAGGCGGCGCGCGGATCGAGGGGATCAGGTGCCGTCAATGCGGTCTCTGCGACATGTGAGTCTGTCTGCGCCCCGTAGACCGCCCCTGAGCTTATAAACATAAAAAGTTTGCAGCCGCCATCGCGCGCGACGTCGAGCATGTGGCGAGTGCCCTCTAGAACCGTGTCAAACATCACGGTCGGTTGGTTTTCATTGAGATCGCGACTGGCGGCCGCTGCGCCGTGAATGATAATCGGAAATTCTCCGCGAGGCGAAACCGTCCGAATATCCCCTTCGGCCCACTCGACGCGACCAGCAAGCCACGGAGAGTCGGCTTCGGCACGCTTCTGATCGCGCGACACTACGGTTAGCCTCAGGCCGAGTTTGAACTCACGGTCTACATGGAGTAGCGCCTGCGTGAGCCACTTGCCAAAAAAACCAGTGGCCCCAGTGAGCAAAATCCGCTGGCCGCGCAGGAGCTCCCAGTCTAAACCCAGGCGCGATGTGATATCCTGTAAGTCATCAGCGGGAGCGAGCTTCGCCACCTAAATCTCCTCAGAGCTTGCGCCGGCCAGATCGTCGAGATAACGCCTCGCGCAGGCCGAAAACGGTTTTCTTAGCGGCCCAAATTGTGTATCAATTTTCGCCTATGTCCAAAGAAAAATTAGCCAATGAAAAGTTGACCGAACTAAAAAGCCAAATATTGGGCTTATGCCGCGAGTACTTCTCTCACACGCCGCATGCTCGTCCAAGTTTTGTCGCGGGCCAGACGTACATTCCGGTGACAGGTAAAGTGCTCTCGGTTCGCGATCTCGAACTTTTGGTCGAATCCTCACTCGACCTGTGGCTGACAGCCGGAAGGTTCGCGACCGAGTTTGAAGCAAAGCTACCAACTTATTTCGGCCGAACCACAAAAGCTTTGTTTGTGAACAGCGGGTCGAGCGCGAATTTAGTGGCCGCGAGCACTTTGGGCTCGCCGTTACTTAAAAATTTCAAAATGCGCCCCCTTGAGCGAGGCGATGAAGTTTTGACAGTCGCTGCGGGTTTTCCGACGACGGTCAATCCGATCGTGCAAAACGGTTGGACGCCAGTTTTTGTCGATATCAACCGCGAAACACTGAACGCCGAACCCGAAACTCTGATGGCGGCTGTGGGTCCGAAGACCCGCGCGATCATGCTCGCGCACACTCTGGGTAATCCCTTCCGGGCCGATATCCTGCGCGATTTTTGTGACAAAAACGGTTTATACCTGGTTGAAGATTGCTGTGACGCTTTCGGTGCGCAGATCAACGGCAAACCCGCCGGCTCGTATGGAGAGCTTGCGACCTTGAGCTTTTATCCCGCCCATCACATCACCACGGGCGAAGGCGGTGCCGTGATGTCGAAAGACGGTCGCTGGAAAAAAATCGCCGAGAGTATCCGCGATTGGGGCCGCGACTGTTGGTGCGAACCCGGTCAGGATAACACCTGCGGAAAACGCTTCGGCTGGAAGCTCGGCGAACTGCCAGATGGTTACGATCACAAGTACGTCTACTCGCAACTCGGCTACAACTTGAAATCCACCGATATGCAAGCAGCGGTCGGCCTCGGCCAGCTTGAAAAAGTTCACGGCTTTATCGAGGCCCGTCGCGCAAACTGGCGTTACCTCAAAAATGCGGTTGCTGAATCGCCAATATTAAAAAACACCATTCGTGCAGTTGAACCGACGCCCGGTACGGATCCAAGTTGGTTTGGCTTTCCCATGCATGTTCAAAAGCCAGTTGATCGAACGCGTTTAACGCGCTACCTCGAAGAACACAAAGTCGGCACTAGATTGCTGTTTGCGGGTAACTTGCTGCGTCAGCCGGCCTATCAGGGCATCGAGCGACGCGTGGTCGGAGATCTTGAAAACACAGATTACATCATGAACAACACCTTTTGGATCGGTGTCCATCCTGCACTCACCCAGGAAAAGTTAGTTTACATGATCGAGCAGTTGGAGGCTGGCGTTCGGGCCCAGATCTAGAACCAGAAAGCCTTCTGACGCAGTTCCCGGGGTATTTCCGCAGTTTGGGCATGTTGACTTTATTTGACACAAAAAGCGCGCGCACCTAATATTTGGCCCTCGTGGGCAGATCTATTTGAGCGCATATGACTAAGGAGTAGCGGATGAATCTAATGGAACGCAAAATGGTCGATCTTCTGAAGGAACTTCGCGACCATCACTCCGTGATCGGCGTGAAAATGGAATTTGAGGCCGAAGGCACCCGCGTTGAAGAGGCCATGCGCTTAAAAGAAGTGAGCATGGCGGCTGGTCTCTCGCTCACCACGAAGGTCGGCGGCTGCGAAGCCGTGAAAGACATGTTCGACGCTTCGATCCTTGGCACCAAATACCTCGTCGGCCCGATGGTCGAATCAGCCTATGCACTTCGTAAGTACATCCAAGCTACAAGAATAGCCTACTCAGCTGACCTGCGAGAAGAGATGGAATTCTACATCAACCTAGAGACCATCACTGCCGTGCAAAATTTCGAAGAGATGTTGAAAACTCCGGAAGCCAAAGATCTAGACGGTATCGTTCTCGGACGAGTCGACCTCACAGGTTCGATGAACCTAGACCGAACCGCAGTGAACTCGCCGCAAATTCAGGACATCTGCCTGAGCATGGCTGCAAAGGCGAAACAAGCCGGAAAGAAAGTGATCGTCGGCGGAGCCGTTTCGGTTCACTCATTGCCGTTTTTCAAAGCTTTCCCCAAAGGCCATCTCGACAAATACGAAACCCGCAAAGTGGTATTCGGTTGCCCAGGCGCAATCGACAACACAGAAGCGGCTTTCTTAAAAGCCGTTGAATTCGAATTGATGTGGCTCAAAAATAAAAAAGCATTTTACGGCTCAATTTACTCTGAAGACGACAATCGTCTGAAAATGATGGAAGAGCGCTATCGCGCCTCCATCGACGCATCTAAGAAATAGCCCTCATGTTGTTTAAAGAAAAGCGTCGAGTTCTATTGACCGGTGCCTCACGCGGCATCGGTCTTGCGATTCAAAGAGAGTTTTCAAGTCACGGCGTTGAAGTCGTAGGCCCGTCTCGCAACGAACTCGATCTCCTCAGTCCAACATCGATTACTAATTTCATCGGCCAATCTCGCGAACTTAAAGTGGACATTCTCATCAACAACGCTGGGATCAATTTTCCGGAGCGTATTGAACGCATGGACCTAGACCGCTGGTCCCAAGCACTCCAGGTCAATGCGACGGCGCCGTTTCTCTTGAGCCAACATTTTGCCAAAGGTATGTGCGAACGTGGCTGGGGACGAATCGTAAATTTGAGCTCGATCTTTTCGCTCGTGACCAAAGAGGGCCGTGCGGTTTACTCGGCCGCGAAATCGGCGGTCAATGGGCTGACGCGAACAAGTGCGGTCGAGTGGGGGCGGCAAGGCGTTTTGGTCAATGCCATTTGCCCTGGGTACATCGATACGGAGCTCACCAGGCAAAATAACAGCGAATCTGATTTAGCTAAAATCTGCGAACAGATTCCACTCGGTAGGCTGGCTGAGGCAAACGAGATCGCCAAGATGGTGGTATTTTTAAGTTCTGAGATGAACACCTATATGACCGGTCAGTGCGTGGTCGTGGATGGCGGCTTCACCATCAAGTGAGTTGAGGTACTTATGGATTCTTCCCAGACGACTCCCCTGGACATTAAGAGCAGCTTTGGTGGTTATCAGGTTTTGTTTCTGGAGTCCCTTGAAAGATGTCTTAGCCAGGCCAAAATTCCGGGAGCTTTCTTTTTCGTCGACGAAAGAGTGTATCAGCTTTACCGCAAGGATTTCGACAAACTCAAAATTAAACCTTTGCTGTGGACCGCGTCGGAAGAAAAAAAGACCTACGGTGCCCTAGAAGCAGCTTTCGACCTCCTCATCAGCGCAGGGTTTAAGAAAGCTTCTCGCTTGGTCGTCGTCGGTGGCGGAATTCTGCAAGATGCCGGAGGATTTGTTGCCTCAACACTTTTCCGCGGAGTCGCTTGGGATTTAATTCCGACCACGCTTCTCGCTCAGGCCGATAGCTGTATCGGTGCCAAAACTTCCGTAAACGTCGCAGCCGGCAAGAATTTGATTGGAACCTTTAGCGCGCCGAAGACCGTTTTTTTAACCTCAGATGTTCTCAAGACACTCACGCCAAGTGACGTACGATCAGGCTTGTGCGAAGCCATGAAGCTTGCCATGGTTGATGGCCCAGAAACCGTCGCGTGGATGAGCGAACGAATCGCTAGCGCCTTCGAGCTTAAGGGCCTTGATGGTTTTCTGCACCGTGCGCTCTCGATCAAAAAACGTTATATCGAAGAAGACGAATTCGATCGCGGCGTGCGCAATATTCTCAATTATGGTCATACCTTTGGTCACGCCTTTGAGAGCCTGACAAAATACGCGATTCCCCACGGAGTCGCGGTCGGGATCGGCATTGAGGCGGCCGCGTTTTTTTCGTGGCAGCTCGGCATGGTAACCGAGAGTCATTTTCGGGATGTCCAGACGACGCTCAAGCCGTTAATTTCGACCGAGCGTCAGCTGCTCAAAAGCTTGAGGCCTCAAGACCTGGTCAAGATCATGAAAACCGACAAGAAAAATATCACTTCAGATATTACGTTTATTTTGAGCCAGGGATACGGAAAGCTTGTGAAGCAAGCTCTCCCAGTTGAGAAAGCCGAAAAGCTACTGACTGATTATCTGGGGGAAATCGAGACTTGAAGGCCGTCACACCATCGAAAATGGAGAGCTGAAATCTTTTAAACTCGGAAAAGTCAGGTCTCTTTCCGAAAGAATGGGCTTTTGGTCGGGCCACTTGAAATCGATCGAATTCCACAAAATGCCGAGGTCGTTTGCTTCAGAATAAGCCGAATCAACCCAATAGCCCAACAAGGAATCGTGAGACTCTGTATAAAATCCGTGCGCGAGCCCGGGGGGAATATAGATAAGTGTGGGATCTTTAGCGTCGAGCTTCATGGCTGAGGTTCGGCCAAAGGCTGACGAGTCGACTCTTAAATCTAAAATTACATCGAGAACTCGTCCTGCCAGGCAAAAAACCAACTTTGCGTGCTGATGAGGCGGCGATTGAAAGTGCATGCCACGTAAAACTCGCTCCGACGAGACCGAGAAAAAAGTCTCTTTGACGTCGAATTGAATGCCGTGTTGAGCGAGAAGCTGGTTCGAGAACGGCTTGATAAACAACCCACGTGGGTCGATCGTCCGTTTGACTCGAATGATTTGGAGACCGGGAATATCAGTGGAGTTGAGTTCAGTTTGCA
>JAYTRM010000162.1:0-4127 GCA_043746165.1 Bdellovibrionales bacterium
AAAAATCAAGAAAATCATGTCAACAATAATTTTCAAAATCCAAAATAAAATGCACCGCATAAACTATATCAGTTTATTTTTTGCTGACCAGTTACAGAAAAAGTAATGGCGGGGATCTGAGATTTCTTTTATTCGGTGCCATGGCGGGGCTTTCGGCAGCATGTGCCTCAAACAACTCCAGTTCACCTGCTGCATCAAGCGGAGTCATGACGGTCTCAGGCACCCTGACGCAAACCGCAGCCTCAGACGTGACAAACGACGTGGTCGCTAAGTCTCAGGCTTCTTTTGCGACGACTTCGACCAACATTTCGCTCGATTGTGGAGCTGCGGGCATTTTCAGCGCCGTGGTCGATTCATCAACTGGGGCGTTTAGCGCTTCGGGCGTTCCGACGGGAGTCCCCTGCTCATTTAGTTTCGTGAACGCCACTTCTGGGGCTAATAAATGCCAGGTTCAATTCCAAGACAGCTCAAACTATGATCTGAATCACAATTCGGTCAGTACAAACACGTCCGTCGCCTCGGGAGCTATTGCAATGGGGGCGATCACTTGCGACACGACAGGAACCGTCACAGTACCGGTCAGTTCGGTATCAGGCGTGAGTTCGGGAGCAACACTTGGACAAGCCACGGCATTTAACTTCACCGGCGTCTGGACCGCGGCATCTTATACCGGCACACTTCCGACGAACGGCACTAATGTTGTTTACCAGACCATAAGTAATTGCACCCAGAATTGTCACGGCCCGAGTGTGGGTCAGGTCATTTCGTTGATTCGGTTCCACGGCGTCAAATTTACCCCGACCGCTGGTCAGTGTACGCCCGCAATCAACGTAAGTTGTCCGCTTTCGAGCGGAACCGACGATCCGACCAAAGATGGTTATGCCATGTCAATTTGGGGCGGTGATTACGCACACGGAATCGGTGCCTGCGGGGGCAACACCGGCTTCTCACTCGGTGAAGCTCGCGCCTATGCCGGCCTTGATCTCGACCAGACTCCGCCGTCTCTTTCTGGAAACGTTCTCAACTACGCGCACTACGCGTGGGGCACCCCGACCGGGTTTGGTACAGACACTGGCTGGACTCAGCCATGGATGTATGGTGGAGCAACCTCACAGTATTCGATTCAAGATTGCCAACCCGTGAGCATTCCGTCGACCTCGGGAGCAGCGGCAAAACCAGGAATGGCTTGCTTTTCTCAAGTCCAAACTTTTGCGGGCGCCGGCACAGGAGTTTATGTCTGGAGCGTTGGCATGCAGTCCAGCGGCGGTTGCGTCGACGCCTCGGGAGCTCCGCTCATGGTTAATAACTGGGCAGCCATCAACCCAACGTCATGCACAAACACCGCCTCGGTGTTTAACTCGAATATGAACACCAGCTCTTGCACCTACACCGGCTCGCCTGTCGCAGGGCAATCATCACAAACTTTCACCTGCTCAAACACGTTTGGTGCCTTTAAAGATCTTTCCGGCGCGACAACTGCGGGCAGTGACAACGGTCCTGACTTTACGAATGCCTATGCCGTCCCGAACGGCGACAATATGGCTCAACCGGCGACCTTACTTGCGCAGGGCGCAGCCTGCGCGAGCGGTACATCTGAAGCGTCTTACATTTCGACCGCAAGTGGCGCGCCGGGTGCCGCACAAGCCCTCGCCTCAAAACAGCTCTTAGCTCGCTATCAGTGCTATGCAAACGCTTATTGGCAGCACTCTTCAAATGGCGCCGGTAGTCTGTCCTGCTCTCGGAACTACAATTTCAACTGGTCGACCAATACCTACGCGAATTTTGTATCGGGAGATGACCGCAGCATGAAGCCGCAAAACGCGTTTATTACCGACCGGGTGATCTACTCACCAGATGGGAAGTGGGGCTTTTTGAAAAACACGTCGACTCAGTATCAATCAATCCCGACCGCATCCGGAAGTGTTCTTTGTGCGCTGGCATCTACGATACAAATGAAGTTTCAGCAACTGTCGAGTACGCAATTAGCGGTTTACTTCACGCAAAGTGGCGTTGTGACCGACACCAGCGCGACCTGCCAGGCCGCCGTCTCCGCCGCGTATGCAGGAGCGGGAAAGCTGACCTCAGATCCGACCGGTCTCAACAATCTCTATAATGAATTGGCGCCCCAAAATCTGGTATTTCTACTAAATAAACAAGGTAACTAGAATATTTTTTCGACAAAAGAGCAGAGGTCGGTCGCCTCAGCTCTTTTGTCATTTTGCCGATTCTTTTGAACAGACCTGATTGAAAAAAATCGGTAGATGATCTTAATAAATCCGCGCTTGTTGAAGTTGCTGGTCACAGGCCCTCTACTCATTTTCTACCGGCCAAGTCAAGATAATCGATTGTGCAAACTCGGTACCCGTCTTATTCGGATTCTCGATTGAAAGGCACCCCGGCGAGGGCCTTTTTGTCGCCTGGCAAGGAAATTTGCCCCTTTACGTGGTCACACTTCGGCATAACGCGGAATTTGGATTTGTAGGCTCATCGAGTAAAGCGTACTGAAGCTGATAATATTGTGGAAGGCTAACCTCGATGGCGAAGAAATTTATTTATCAACTTCTGTGCCCGGCTCTTGTCACAGCGACTTTAGCACTGACTGAAGCGGCAGGGCCAACAGCCCCGGCTATGAACCTGAACCCAGCTACCACGCCAGGTGTTGGGGCGACGCCCAAGCTGCAATTGATGATTCAAGATGGACAACTACGCCCCACCTGGGAATTCTGGCGAAGTAAGCCAGAGCTGCTCAAAAAAATTCGCGACGATCGCACCATCTCAGTTTCTGTGCACCGTAAGGACTTGCCGAGCCAAAAGGTAGAATTTGAAATGACCGGCGTCGGACTTGTGAATCGACCCAGAGATTTTTGCTTTGTGATGAGCCAGAAGTATGAAAAGTTACCAGAAGTCAGCGAACACTTTAAGAATGTTCACTATGATCCCGCTTCGCGGCAGCTCCAACTCACAATCGAAATCCTGAGCTATCAAGCGAGGATGACCGTGTTGATCACGGCGGTCGATGGGCCTGTGAGTGGTCCGGTGATTGGGCCGGTCGTCGCACCGGCCGTCGCACCGGCCAGTGGGCTGGCGGCTGCGCCGTCGCGTTACGAAATGCAGTGGCAGGTGATAGACGGCACACTCAAAGGCATGACAGGTCTCGTGGGCTATGAATCCGAAGCAGAAAAAGCAACCTGGATGTCATTTCATGCGAGTTACCAGGCAAACGAGTTGCCTCTGCCGAAAGTTTTGATGGGTTTTACGCTCGAAGTGATCACGGAAAAAATCGCTCAGAAAATGCGCTCGTTTATCGAGGCTCAGCCCCAGGCCGCGGTGGTGTTCCCACCTGCGACTGGCCTGTGACAACTCGAAACCACTCAGACTCTTGCCATTACGAAGCAATGTGTTTCTTGGTGGGTCGATTCACTTTTTTGATTTCTGCAAATCGCGACATTTCAAGAAAGTCGCGCGGCTTTTCCCATGCTGAACCCATCGGAAATTCGAGCGGTCCTGGCTTTACCGTTTCGTCGAGGGTCTTTTCAAACTTAATTAAGGGCTTGGCAAATTCAATCGGAATCGAGGCGCCAAATAGTTCTCGCAAATGCTGTTTCCAGTTGCTGATTGCGAGCTTCATGGTCGCGCGGTTGCCTTCTTCGAGCGACTGCTCACAGACACGTGAGAGGTACTGATTGACCGCAGAGGCCGTGGCCGATTTGTCGGCGTCGGCGAGTGTGTGCAAGAAGGCGCAGATCATGTCGTACGCGATCATGTCTTCAACCGTCGTTTGCGCGCTTTCCAGAGAATAGATACCGATGCCGTGAAGGGAATCTTCAAGATTTGCGTTCCAAACTGAGTAGGCTGTTTTAAAATCACCAAGCTTCACGAGGCAACGCAAATGGCTGAGCGTGAGTTTGGCGGCAAGGTAGCTATCGAAGTCACCGGTTTTTTCGACTGAGGTGCTGAGGTCGCTCAGGATTTTATGAGCCTCACGAGCGTGGCCCGTCTTGAGTAATTCGTCTGCCTGCTCACCTTGAATGTAGAGATCTTGGAGAAGCTTTTTGTCCATGAACACTTACCTCCGATAGATTATTTTCGGCGCAAGTTGAGCCACTGCAGAGTCAAGGAATGGTCGC
>JAYTRM010000163.1:0-7233 GCA_043746165.1 Bdellovibrionales bacterium
AAGAAAAATAGCCCTGATTGGCGCCGATTCTCCATCCCCCCTGCCACCAGTTGCGAATCTTCCACAAAAACTCGGCTCCAACGTGTGAACCCTTTGTCAGCGTGAAATTGGTCGCTCCCATGTCACGCATGTCAGCGAGAAAGTGCGTCTTGAAAATCCAGAAATCCGGCAACTCCCATGCCGTTCCGACATCGAAACGGCGACCGAGATGGGGCGGTTGGTACTGGGTGTTCTGATCAATCAAATGCAGATTAATCGGAAATCCATAATCGGCCACGTTGCGAACAACGAAACCGACCGATGGCCGTAAGAATCTCCATTTGCTGGTGCTCGATATTTTTGGCGTCCAAAGAGTTCCAAAGTCAATATCGGCGGTCAATCCTTCAGTAGCGTCTTGAGCCCGAAGCAAATTGCTGCTGAACGCGAGATCGGTCGCCTCGAACTCGTGATTGTAATTTCCTCTGTAAACGAGCTTACCGGTAATCCCTAGAGACATCCGGTCTTGTTTGAACCAGTTGACGTCCCAACCTTTTCCGAAAGCGACCGTGGTATCTTGATTGGCGAGCAAATCGGCAGCCGCGCCACCGAGTTGGTGGATCGCGAGACTCGCCTGAATGTCGACGGGAATGATCGCGATTTCCCATCCGGCACGCGCCCAAAAAGCGGCGACGGTCGCGCGGGCCGCGTAATAGTTCCCGAAATCGGTATCGAGCAGGCTGACGACGTTTTGAACGTTTCCTGAACTGCTCGCGGTGCTCAGATCATTTTTGAACTTGATCACTTTGCTGTCGAGCAAAGCACCGATTCCCAAATTGATTTGCGGCTGTTTGAGCCGTGCCAGACCTGCAGGATTATAAAATATGGCGTTGTAGTCGTCAGCGAGTCCAACGAACGCATTACCCATGCCGAGCGCCCGGGGGCTAACGTACTCTTGAGGGAGGCTGAAGTCGATGACCTGCCCGATTCCCACGGCAAGAGCTGGCTCAGATTGCAAAATCGAAGTAAGAATAAATGTACACGTAACGGTAAACAGAAAGTTCCTGAAAAACTTCAATCTTCTAGGCCGAACCTGCATGCTACTTAAACCTTTCGCGACAAACGACTCGCACTTCATAATTTCCTTCAACCATCGGCCTCATCGGTTACAATGAAGTGCGCGAGCTTCACTTGAGAGACGCTTCATGAAACATTTGCCGATTCGCACCATCTTACTTGGACTGGCTTTGGGCTTGTCGATCATTTTCAATTTTGGCGACGCGGCGCGCGCCGCAAAAACCGAAATTGCATCTGAAGTTAACGAAGCCACAGCGAGTCTCGACAAAGATCTCGACAGGGATCCGAATAGGTCTACGACTGCTCCAAGTGCCGCGTCACCCGTCGAGCCCGGCGGTGTCTCACCCGAAATTCTGCAGTCATTGGACATCGCGAACCCGCCTCCGCCATCGGCAGAAATTCTCGCGGCGCGCGTACCTGAATACACCTTCAATTATCGCCACGAACTGAGTCTCGCCACCGGCGAAGCATTCAATTCGACATCCACTAATGGCACGAACACGCCTTACCTACTAGGCACTCAGATGATGTTCGACTGGAGAGAGCGAGGCGTCTACTCGGCCGCCGCCAACTGGTTGTCGGATGGCACAGGTGACCTGGAAGTCGCGCGCGTTTTTCCATTCGAATTTAGCCGCATCAGACCTTTTCTTAAGGCGGGTGTCAGTCTCTTGGTCAATCCACAGGATCAGCTGGCGATCTTTGTGAAATTCAACAATTTTCGACTGCTCGGTGCCCTCGGTACCGAATGCTTTTTTTCTCAACAAGCGGGCTTGAGAGTTGAGTTCGCCATGATCGCCAACTCTACGGCTTTTTCAACACTCACTTCAGTCGGAATTATTTGGGCTTGGTGACTTGAGCTTGCCGACCGTCGACAAAGGCCAGAAGCTTACGAACTTCAAGTTCAAGCTCTTCAGGCTTGCCTGTGTTCATGACCGTAAAGTCGGCGCGAATGATTTTATCGTCCATTGGCAGCTGCGCTTTGATCCTAGCTTCAGCATCCAATCGAGATAGGCCGTTTCGCTGGATGAGTCTTGAAATCTGAATCGGGGCCGGACAAGCGACCACGACGATCAGGTCAAACTGCTTCTCCATCGCTTTTTCAAACAGAAGCGGGACATCATAAAACGCACTTTCTTCTCCCGCCTTCTCGGCAAGCTTTCGCTTTTCAATGGTGAGCGTGCGAATACGCGGATGAAGAATGGACTCTAGTTTTTTGAGTTTGGCTGGGTCGTGAAAAACGAGACTCGCGATTTTCTGGCGGTCGAGACTTTGATCGGCTTGCAAGATGTCTGGACCAAAGGCCTGCACGACTTCTGCGAGGCCCGGCGTCCCAACTTGAACGACGTCTCGAGCCAGCTGATCGGCATCGATTACGACTCGACCAAAGCGCCGCAGAATCTGACTGACAGTCGACTTTCCGCAAGCGATTCCGCCGGTAAGGCCTATCCACTTCATTTGCGAAAGCTCCTTGTTGATGTGGTCACGTTGGTTTGGTCTTGTTGATGTCGTCACTTGCCGGTCGAGCTCGCTGGTATCGGCCCTCGCCAGGCAGTATTGGCCTTAAGTTACAATGCACCAACTCCGAGACATATATGAAGTCCTAAGTCTTTTGTTGTTCTAGAGTTTTTCGATAGTTAGCGGAGTCCAAAGCAGTGTCGCAAAGTTTGGAAACGTTTGGCAAATACATTCTCCTCGAGAAGCTGCAAACAGGCGGCATGGCGGAGATTTATCTAGCGCGGAAACCAGGCGCTAGCGGTGTTTCCAAGTTCATCGCCATCAAGCGCATTTTACCGCAATTTTCCGAGCAAACAGAATTCATTGACATGTTCAAAGACGAAGCCAAAATCGCGGTTAACCTATCGCACGCGAACATCGTTTCTATTCATGAGTTCGGTGTTGAGCGCGGGCAATTCTTCCTAGCAATGGATTATGTCGAGGGCCGCAACCTCAGGCAAATTCTCAATAAGATGAAAAAGAGCAATGGTTCTTTTTCCATCGAGCAAGTGCTTTTTATTATCAAAGAAGTCGCGGCCGGGCTCGACCATGCTCATCGGTGCATCGATGCCAACACTGGCAAGCCACTCAACATCATCCACCGCGATATGAGTCCGCAAAACGTGATGGTCAGCTTCGAAGGCGAAGTCAAAGTCGTCGATTTCGGAATCGCCAAAGCGGAAACCCAGCTCGACAACACCCGAGCGGGAACTCTCAAGGGCAAATTTGGCTACATGAGCCCTGAGCAGGCAGAGGGCCAAACCGTCGATTTGCGAACCGACATTTTCGCCCTCGGTATCGTTCTCTGGGAATTGCTCGCCAACGATCGCCTGTTCGTCGCAAATAATGAGATCAATACTCTCAGAAAAGTTAGAGATTGCCAGGTGCCGTCGCTACGCAAAATTAATCCTAACATCCCACCCGAGCTTGAGCGCATTGTCTCTAAAGCTCTGGCCCGAGATAAAAATCTGCGCTGGCAAACGGCTGCGGCTTTTCAACGTGAACTCAGTCGCTTTTTGAACCGACACTATCCTGATTTCTCACAGCACGACTTCAGCGTATTCGTAAAAACCATGTTTCAAAGCGAGATCCTCGAAAGCCGTAAAAAAATGGTCATCTTCTCGAAACTCGAGATGCAGGCATCGGCGGCCCAAAACAGCGATGCGGGCGCTGCCTCCAAACCACGCTTGGAACCGACCACGGACGAATCTGAATTTCGCGGAACCCAAACAGAAAATACAGCAGCCGAAGAGACAGGCCCGAAGCCTCGACTGTCTAAAATTCCTGAACTACGCAAGCGCCCACCGCCAAACGTGGCCGGTACCAATGGTCGGCCTAATTCCAGCGCAACGATGGCGGGCGCCAATCGTCCGAAAAAATCAAGTGAGGAGTTCGACACGAGTGGTCTTGCCGTAGATCGGACTAGCTGGCGTGAACGCACCGGCACTCGCAGCAGCTATTCAAAATCAGGGTCGAGCGTCTATGACACTCGCGGTTCGGACGTGAAAATTAAAAAGAGCGGCGGTTTGTCATCGGTAATTCCCGTCCTACTCATCGCTGTTGCGGCCTGTGTCGGGTTTTTCGCACTTTCTCCAAAGAAGTCTTCGAATTTTGTCGCGCTCCTGCCGGAACCGCTCAAACATTTACTGCATCCGTATGTAGTCCAGCCACAAGAGGCAGAACTTCACGAAACCGTCGACAGTTCTCACAGTCCGACATTTGACATCAACGTCGCCAGTAGCCCTTCAGGAGCGATCATCCTTATCGACGGCAAACCCCAAAGCGATATCACGCCAACAACTCTCAAAGTTGATCAAAATAAAGTGGTCACCGTCACGGTGCAAAAGGACGGTCACGCGAGGTGGGAGCAACAGGTCAAAGTTGACCGAGATCTTTCGCTCTACGCCAATCTCGCCCAAGAAATTGTCGGCAAGCTCGACATCATCGTTATCGGCAGCGGCGAAATTTTGATCAATAACCAAAAAGTTGCCAACGGTAGTCCAGCCTACGGGATCGTGGTTCCTGCAAATCGTGATGTCTTGGTCAGCGCCATTGACCGCGCCACCGGAGCTCGCGATGAAATCCATGTCAATGTCCCTGAAAATACCACCAAAAAAATCACCCTGCGTCCAGGCGTTTACAAGACCAATTGATTCCCGCTTGAACTCGTGACAAGTTTCATAGGCCCAATCCAATAAGACAATTTGCGCCGAGGTCGTACGTGGCTGAATCAATTTGCGAGAAGTTCTTGGATACCGTGCGTAAACAACATGAGAAGACCGCCATCATGTACAAACGCGGCGGCAACTGGAACGAGTTGACCTGGACCGGCTACGGCGACTTGGTCAAAACCATCGCCGCAGGCCTACAAGTGCTAGGAGTTCGTAAGGGTGATCGAGTCGCGATTTGTTCGAACACTCGCTACGAATGGGCAGCGACCGATCTTGCAATTCTCGGACTCGGGGCGATTACAGTTCCTATTTACCAGAGCAGTTCGCCAAGTGATCTCAATTTTATTCTCTCAAACAGCGAAGCCCGAATTCTCATCTGTGAAACGACTGCAATGGCGCTGAAATTTCTCAGAAAGTCTTCAGGCGTTGAAATGCGTTCCGTTGAATCAATCATCGTTTTTGAGTCGGCCCCTCAGTTCCAATCGAACTCGACAGATACGAATCCAGCTGAGCTCCCCTCCACGGAGCGCCTAATTTCATTCGATGACCTCAAGCGCAAAGGCGAAGTGGCGCTACGAAAGTCTCCGACACTTTACGAACTTGCTGCAAGAGAAGCGGCCATCGATGATCCCGCCACGATCGTCTACACTTCGGGAACTACCGGCCAACCGCGAGGAGTTTTGCACAGTCATGCGCAGATTTTGAGCGAAGTCGGTGACGCTTTTCCCCTGATGGGCGCGACACCTAAAGATCGAACGCTTACATTTTTGCCGTTCGCGCATGTGCTTGGCCGCATCGAAATCTGGGGTCACGCGCTGATCGGCTACACCATGGCCTTCGCCACCAGTGTTGAGAAAATTCGCGAAGACCTCATCGAGATTAAGCCCACCATCATTATCGCGGTACCGAGGATCTTCGAAAAAATTTATGCTGCGGTGATCGCGCAAGCAGAGATCAGTCCCATCAAAAATCGCGTTTTTAAATGGGCATTTGAGGTCGGACGCGAAATCAGCCGCCGCAAAGTTGAAAAACAAACAATACCGTTTGATTTAGCCGTTAAGTACCAACTTGCTCGCCAGCTAGTTTTCAGCTCCATATCTGAAAAAATGGGTGGCAACCTGCGTTTTGCAGTTTGCGGAGGCGCGCCACTGAGTCAATCGATAGCAGAATTCTTCCACGCCGCCGGCCTTTTAATTCTCGAAGGCTATGGGCTCACTGAAACTTTGGCCTGCATCACCGTTAATACGCCGTTTGAATACCGTTTCGGCACGGTAGGAAAAGCGATTGGCGACGTTCGTCTCAAGTTCGCTGATGATGGGGAAATTCTGGTTCAGAGCAAGAAAGTCATGAAGAGTTATTACAAAGATCCTGAGACCACTGCCGCTGTTCTAAAGGATGGCTGGTTTCACACTGGTGACATCGGCGCACTTTCGGCCGATGGATTTCTGAAAATCACCGATCGCAAAAAAGAACTTATCAAAACGGCGGGCGGCAAGTACGTTGCTCCTCAAAAGCTCGAGAGCCTTCTCAAAGCCAATTCGCTGATCTCGCAGGTGCTCATCGTTGGAGATCAGCGAAAATTTATCTCGGCCCTGCTCACGCTGAATCAGCACGACGTTGAAAATTACGCTTGCCAAAACAACATCACTTTCAAAGACTATCCGGCCCTTGTCGAGAATGCGAAAATCAAGGATCTCATTCGCCGCGTCGTCGCCGACGCCAATTCGCAACTCGCGAGCTTTGAGTCAATCAAACAATTTCAAATTTTGCCTCACGATTTTACCGTAGAATCCGGTGAACTCACGCCTTCACTTAAGGTGAAAAGAAAAGTTGTCGAGGTCAATTATCGGGAAATGATCGAGCGACTTTACGGCGCTGATTCTGGCGACTTATAAAAAGAGGCAAAAAGGCAAGGCTTCTCATCATTCACATTTATTGGAAATCGAGGCCGAGCTTGCGAATTTGCCGCGATCGACTAAACAAGGAGTTTCGATGTACCAAGTTAGAAAGTCAAACCAACGGGGCAAGGCAGAACATGGCTGGTTGCATTCGAATTTTTCATTTTCCTTCGCCGATTACTACGACACCAAGCACATGGGGTTTCGCTCGCTCCGCGTGATCAACGAAGATTATATCGAAGGAGGCACAGGCTTTGGTACCCATCCTCACCGTGATATGGAAATCATTTCTTACGTGGTCAGTGGAGGCCTTGAGCACCAAGACTCGATGGGCAATGTGGCCCTAATTAAGCCCGACGAAGTTCAGCGAATGAGCGCTGGATCGGGCGTGCAACACTCGGAGCGCAACAAGATTCCCGATGAGCAGACTCATCTTTTTCAAATCTGGATTCAGCCCAGTGAAAGAGGCGGTGACCCGGGCTACGCGCAAAAATCATTTGCGAAGGAACTGGCGGGAAATAACAAAGTCCTTGTGGTTTCAAATGACGGGCGCGATGGATCCCTCAAGATCAAGCAAGACGCTGATATGTTTATTTCTCGGCTAAAAGGCGCAGAGA
>JAYTRM010000164.1:0-24852 GCA_043746165.1 Bdellovibrionales bacterium
AAACTCACCCGGACTTAGTCTGACGTACGCCATTTCTCACCCTTGAGATAGCGTATATCACATTTGGCTGACTGGGTACGCTTTTCCGATAAGCATGCCAGATTGACTCTGCGCCCTCGAAGTTCTTGCCTCCCCCACTAAGCCCGACTACTCTGGGCCCTCGTCAAAACGAGGGAGACCGGTTTAATGGCTAACGAGATTCAACCACTTCGCGGAATGAGAGATTTGCTGCCGGTTGAGTGCCGCAAATTCAGGCATATTGAGAATCTTGCGACAGAGACTGCGAAGCTTTATGGCTTTGAGGAAATGGAAACGCCGTTACTAGAGTCATCCGCCGTTTTCATGCGAAGTTTGGGCGACACCAGCGATATCGTTTCTAAGCAGATGTACATGTTCAAAGATCTCGGTGGCGACGACATCGTTTTGCGACCTGAGGGCACGGCGGGTGTGGCTCGCGCCTTTATCAGCGAGGGCTTGAGTCAGAATTTGCCGCTGAAGATTCTGTATCGCGGACCGATGTTTCGCTACGAGCGACCGCAAAAGGGTCGCTTTCGGCAATTTTATCAACTCGGCATTGAGTTTCTCGGAGTTGAAAAACCGGCGGCCGACGTCGAGTTGATTGTGCTCGCGGAACACATTTTAAAACAACTGAAATTAAAAGGCGAGATTACGCTTCACCTGAACACGATCGGCGACAAAGAAAGTCGCATGCGGTATCGCGACCGGCTGGTCAGCTACCTCGAGACTCGTAAGGCCGAGCTATCAGCCGATAGCCTTGCAAGACTTAAAAAAAATCCGCTGCGGATTCTTGATTCCAAAGATGAAAGCGATAAGAGAGTATTGATCGAGGCACCGCAACTTTCGGGCTCGCTCAACGATGTCTCGAAAAAGTTTTTCGACGATATTCAGGAGAGTCTCTCGACACTTGGAATTAAACCCTACATTGATCCGCTTCTCGTGCGCGGACTCGATTACTACTGCCACACCGTCTTTGAATTCACCACCAACGCGCTCGGTTCGCAGAATGCGATTTTGGCGGGCGGTCGCTACGACGAGCTCATCAGCGATCTCGGCGGGCCCAAGACACCCGGCGTCGGCTGGGCTTTGGGACTTGATCGTTTGGCGGCCATGCTGGATGAGCTACCTGAGGCCACTCAACCCGTGGCCTTGGTTCCTCTCGGAGAGCCAGCAGAACGCGCCGCCGTTAAGCTCGCCCAAGAGTTGCGTCAAAACGGAATTTCGTGTGATCTTGGATACAGTGGCAATATGGCCAAGCGAATGAAGCGCGCCGATAAGCTACACTCTCGCTGCGCTCTGATCATTGGTGATACCGAGCTGGCCAAAGGTGTGGTTCAGCTCAAATGGCTAGCCACGGGAGAACAGCGCGAGGTTCAGCTTGCGGAGTTGATCGCGACGCTCAAAGCCTAACGAAGGGGCCTGAAGGATGCAAAATGACCAAGGTGATCTCTTTGAAGTTTCAGATGAATGGGCCAAGCGTGCCCATGTAAGCCTTGCTGAGTATAAGAAAATGTACGAAGCTTCGCTCCAAGATCCGGAAGTGTTTTGGGGCGAGCAAGCCAAGCGACTGACCTGGATCAAGCCTTGGAGCAAAGTAAAAAACACGAGCTTTCAGCACCCCGTCACGATCAAGTGGTTTGAAGGCGCAAAACTCAATGTTTCCGTCAACTGCATCGACCGTCACCTGCCAGCGAGGGCCAAACAAACCGCGATCATCTGGGAAGCCGACGACCCGAACAAACCGAGCCGGCACATCACCTACCAAGAGCTCCATGACGAAGTCGCTAAACTTGCGAACACTCTCAAAGCAAATGGCGTCAAAAAAGGCGATCGGGTCACGATTTACATGCCGATGATTCCCGAGGCTGCTTACTCGATGCTCGCTTGCGCGCGTATCGGCGCCGTGCACTCGGTTATTTTTGGCGGCTTCAGCCCCGATTCGATTTCTGACCGGATCATTGATTGCCAAAGTTATTACCTGATCACCGCTGATGAAGGCGTCCGAGCAGGAAAGGCGATCGATCTCAAAAAGAATGTCGACCGGGCGCTGGCGAAATGCCCCGAAGTCAAAAAAGTTCTAGTCTTTAAGAATACCGGCGGCAAAGTCGACATGAAAGCCGGCCGCGACCTCTGGTATCATGAAGCGAGTCAAGGTCAAAAGTCCACCTGCGAGCCCGAAGTCATGGATGCCGAAGATCCGCTCTTCATTCTCTACACTTCGGGCTCAACTAATAAACCCAAAGGCGTCTTGCACACCTCGGGTGGCTACCTGCTTTTTGCTTCGCTCACTCATGAATTGGTCTTTGATTACCATCCGAACGAAATTTACTGGTGCACGGCCGACGTCGGCTGGGTCACGGGCCACAGTTACATTGTTTACGGTCCTCTCGCCAATGCAGCCACAACTTTGATGTTCGAAGGTGTTCCGAATTATCCCGACAGCAGCCGCTTTTGGACGGTGATCGACAAACACAAAGTCAATATTTTCTACACAGCGCCAACCGCACTTCGTGCGCTGATGCGCGAAGGAGACTTACCTCTCGCGTCCAGTAAGCGTGACTCACTTCGCCTGCTTGGCAGCGTCGGCGAACCGATCAATCCCGAAGCGTGGCTTTGGTATTACCGCTCCGTTGGAAAAAGCCGTTGCCCGGTCGTCGATACTTGGTGGCAGACAGAAACCGGCGGAATTCTCATTTCTCCCCTCCCCGGCGCCATCGCGCAAAAACCTGGCTCCGCGACACTGCCATTTTTTGGCGTGAGGCCGATCCTGGTTGACGAAAAAGGTAAAATACTCGAGGGCGAAGCGTCCGGGAATTTATGCCTCGCCGATTCTTGGCCGGGGCAAATGCGAACGGTGTATCGCGATCATGCCAGGTTTGAACAAACTTATTTCTCGACCTATCCCGGTTATTATTTCACCGGTGACGGTTGCCGCCGCGATCGTGACGGTTACTACTGGATTACGGGCCGGGTCGACGACGTGCTCAACGTCTCGGGCCATCGCCTCGGCACGGCGGAGATCGAGAGCGCCTTGGTGGGAAACAAAAATGTCGCCGAGGCGGCCGTCGTCGGCTATCCGCACGACATTAAGGGCCAAGGCATTTACGCGTTCGTCACCCTCAAAAAAGGAATTGAGCCGAGCGATGCGCTTCGCAAGGAGCTGCAAAAGCACGTCCGCGAAGTCATCAGCCCCATTGCAACGCCAGATCTGCTGCAATGGGCTCCCGGCCTTCCTAAAACACGTTCGGGCAAAATTATGCGGCGAATTTTGCGTAAAGTTGCCGAGAATCTTCCGGATCAGCTCGGCGACACCACCACCCTGGCCGATCCTAACGTGGTTCAGGATCTCGTCATGAATCGGCTGAATCAGTAACTCGAAAACAGCGCCAAAAGAGCGCCAAAAGAGCGACAGAGCCTGATTCGCATTGCGTCCGGACGTTTGGCGACGTTTTCATGACATGAGCGAATGATGGCGCGAAAAATCCTCCGACGCGGTAAAATACGAGGATGACTGCAACACCTCAAGGCACCGCTCGATATTTTGAAAAAATCCAGGCCAAGGGAGTGCACGCTCTCTCGGCTCCCCTAGGCCGCACCGAACTTCTTGTCTCGCGAGTGGGATTTGGGGGTTATCGCTTGCACGAATTTGAACCCGAGCATCGCGAGGCACTTACAAATGCACTTCTCGGCGGCTGCAATCTTATCGATACGAGCTCCAACTACACCGATGGAAGCTCCGAACGCCTGATTGGCCAAGTTCTATCTGAGTTAATTGGAAACGGCTCCTTAAAAAGAGATGAGGTTGTCGTCGTCTCAAAAGTCGGCTACGTCCAAGGAACGGCACTTAAAGAGGCCAAAGGCCGAGCTGAACGCGGAACTCCCTACCGCGATATGGTCGAATACCAAAGCGACTGCTGGCACAATATTTCGCCCGAGTTTCTTGAAGCACAAATCACCGAATGTCTGCAGCGCCTACGTCTCGAACAACTCGACGTTTTGCTTTTGCACAATCCCGAATATTACCTGAAGTCGTCTGGCACGCGTGATGTGTATTATCAGCGTATCGAGAAAGCGTTTCGCTATCTCGAGAGCGAGTGCGTGAAGGGTCGAATTCAATTCTACGGCATTTCATCCAACACTTTTCCAGAAGACGAAGCTCGCTCGGACTTCACGAGCTTAGGCCGAATCATTGAGATCGCGGCGCAAGTAGCGAGGCCTTCGAAATTCGCGGTCATCGAGTTCCCTTTTAATTTGCTCGAATCGGGAGCCGCGCTGACCAAAAACAATAAACAGGAAACTGTATTTGACGTCGCCGCTCGTGCCAATCTTGGGGTTCTCACCAACCGTCCGTTTAATTCTTATGGCCGAGGCAAGTTGATTCGCCTGACCTCGTTTCCCACTCATGACGAAGTCACCATCAAAGGTGGAATGCACACCACCTTGGGGCGCGCCATCGAGCTTGAAAAACTGGCTCCTGGTTTTCCGAAAGCCGCACAGGCTTTTCAGTGGGCCCATGTGCTCCGCGATAAGATGGGCGACTTTGACGACCTTCTCGCGTGGCGAGAGGCGCTTTACCAGCAAATTTACCCGTCGATCCGAAACGGCATTGAGCGATTGACCACCGATCGACAGCCCTGGGCAGAAGAATACCGCAATGTCATGCGCGAGTTGCTCGGCCTCATCACTTCTGATCTCGAAAACTTGGCGGCCCAAAAGTCGTCGCTCTTTGAAGAGCAGATCATGAACGTCGCTCCTGAACTTCGCGAATCAACGCTTGAGCCACAGAGTCTTTCGCGCCGGCTTCTCAGGCTTTACACGGGGTTTCCGCAGGTCAGCTCCGTCTTGGTAGGAATGCGCCATCCGTCTTACGTCCGCGATGTTCTGGTTTTTGAGCCACCGATGAAGGCGAACCGCGCCGCGGAGACTATGACCCGTTTTCTGCGCCATCGTTCTTAAGCGCCGCCTTAGGTCGCGATTTTCAAAACGGTCTGATTCATCTCCTCGAAAACAACGGTATCTTGCGGCCCCCAAGTCGGTTGGGCCTGCAGGTAGATCTTGACGAGCTGGGGATCAAATTGCGAACCGGAGAATTTCTGGATCTCCGCGAGCGCGATGTCGGCCGAGCGACCCTTGCGATAAGGCCTATCGGCGGTCATTGCATCAAATGTGTCAGCGATCAAAACGATTCTCGACTCGAGAGGAATTTTTTCTCCCTCGATACAGTGTGGGTAACCGCGGCCATCAAACCATTCGTGATGGTGGAGAACTCCAGGGATGAGACGGCTAAAAAAATCAATGCGGGCCAGCGGCTGGAGAATCTTTACGCTGAGTTCCGGATGGTCCTTCATGACGCCCATTTCTTGTTCCGTCAAACGCCCTGGCTTGTTGAGAATATTTTCTGGAATGCCCACTTTGCCGATGTCATGAAAAAGTCCCGTAAATTCGACCGTGCGCTGATCGATCTCAGCGAGGCCTGCCGCCCGGGCGAGGAGCCGTGCTCCTCGGCTGACGCGAATGCAATGGCGATAGGTTTCGGCATCGCGCATTTTCACGGTTTCCATAATCGAGTTCGAAATGTCGAGTGACCATCCAGGAATGTCCGTCCAGCTCAAGCAAGGCCCCCAATCAACCGATCATCCTATCCTATCGGCTGGCTTTGAACCCGACTCGAGCCTTTGCGCGAAGTCAGGTAAGAAATTATCAATTTCGAGCGAATTTTCTGACTGGGAACGTGCCAATACGAGGCAGTTACTTTCTTTTTTGCGCACTTGCCCAGAAAAGCCGGTCGTAAAGAACTGCGGCTTCGCTCCACTCGCGATCACTGATGGTTTCTGAGAGGCGGCGAAGCTTACGCTCGGGAGCAATATCTGGATCAAGAAGAACATTGCGAAAGCTAGGGTGATCATCAAAGTTTGGAGCCAGTTCAAACATCAGCGCAGTAAAACCGGCAAGGTCAGAGACCGTTCCGAGCAGGTAGCGACGTCCCTTTGAGATGGCCAGCGAGATACGCTCTTCGAGAACTTCTCGGTCTAAAAATTGAACAGACCTCGCGTGATGGTTGCGCAGATGCCAGTAAATAACTTTAATTAAGTCGCGATCGATGGCCTCGCCGCAGGCCCTCAGCTGCGAGTCGCGCAAGTGCAGCAAGCAATCTTCGGGGTCAGGCCGCACTCTGCGACGACCGCCCAATGGACTATTTTGAAACTTAATTGTCATCGAATCTAGATCTGGTAATCCAAACGCCAAACTCGGACCAAAAAAAATCGCTTTTTCTTTGTTGTCCCAAGTACGAAGCAGGACATCAAGAACACTTGCATCGTGAAACCTGAGGAAATAAGGATTGCCGTCGGGCCCCTTGGCTATAACAAAGCGCTGGTAATGACGGGCCAACTCCTCTAGCTCGCAATCGGCTGCGATAAAAATACCCCAGCGTTCGGTCGAGAGTGCGTTGAGAATCCAATCAAGGGATTCGAGCGAAATTTTCACCATGAATGGGGGCTCGTAAGTCACTTGATCCCAAGCAATCACCTCGTAAAACATCGGATCGGTATCGCGAGTTTCAAGTCTGGCTCGCTCGTGCTGCATGGGTATTTCAAAAAATGGATCCAGCAGAGCAAAAAGAAAACCTTTCCGCGCCCAGTTTTCCAACTGCTCTCGATCCTCGGCCTTGTTTTTGCTCTTTTTGCTCTTAAGTGCCTCAGTTATCTGCTTCATTCCCCGACTCTTCGGACCTTTTACCTACTGACTCGAGAAAAAAGCTCGACTCGAATCGGGTCAATAGCATCGCCTCCCAGGCGCCACAAATTGAGACTCGAATTCAGTTAAAGCATCATCCGTTGCCGAATACGAAGCGCGCTAGGATTTTTGACTGCACGGTTTTTTGGCATCTTTTTGACACCCGGTTAACAGATCGATGACGCCATCAACCTTGTTTCGTTGACACCGGGATGCCTCTTTTTCCGCTGGGAAACTGGAAAATCGAACAAATTGGCAGAGCTAACGGCCTGCGACGCCGCTGCGCCAGACCTTAAGAAAAAATTTCTTTGGGAAGTTTCTGAAATCGATTTGACAGATTTTTAACAGACGTACTAGCGTCGACATGTGGGCACCTCATCACCCTGCGAAATGCCTTTGCGGAATGATCGTGCAAAACGAGCAATTCACTTGCCAGCTTAACAACACAACCATAGCGTCGCATCCCCGGCGGAAGTTGCCTGAACAGTCAGTGAGATATGCCATATAAATGTGCCAGATAAATATGCCAGATAGATTTTCAGATGCATCAGATAGAATGAGCGGAAAGGTAGCTTAGCAAGATGGAAATAGCGACAGTCGACGAGCAAACAGGGACGACGCTTTTTGAGAGTGACAGCACCAGTGGTTCCAAAACAGAGAAGCGCCCCGCCCCGTCCGCTGAGGCGCACATGCGCGTGCGCAAACGGGATGGTCGCCTTGAAGCCGTCAACGTGTTAAAAATCGTCGAGCGCGTCACCCGGCTTTGCGGTGGCCTCAACGATATCGATCCTCATCGCGTTGCGATTCGCGCAATCAGTGGACTTTACGACGGCGCCACCACCAAAGAACTCGATGATCTCTGCGTTCAGACCGCAAGCCTCTTGATCGGCGAAGAGCCGCAGTATTCGCTTCTGGCAGCGAGGCTTCTCGCTACGGTGGTAGATGAGGAAGTGATATCTCTCGGCGTGAGAAATTTCATGGAGTCGATCGAGTTCGGCTTTAAGGCCGGAATCCTTGCCGAGCCACTTTTGCAATTTGCTCGTAAGCACCGGGAAAAACTCGATGCGGCAATCAATCCCTCCCGCAATCAGTTGTTTGAGTACTTCGGACTCCGCACGGTGTATGACCGTTATCTTTTAAAGGACCCTAAGTCGCGCGCTGTGTTTGAAACACCTCAGTACTTTTTCATGCGTGTGGCTTCTGGCCTTGCGAAATCGGCCGAAGAAGCAATCGAGCTTTACGAGCAGATTTCCAAACTCGACTACATGCCATCAACACCCACGCTCTTTAACTCAGGGACTTTACGTCCACAAATGTCGAGCTGCTACCTCCTCGACTCGCCAGACGATGATTTGACGTCAATTTACCAAAAGTATACGGACATCGCTCTGCTCTCGAAATTTGCGGGCGGCATCGGCGTCGCCTACCACCGCGTTCGCGCCCGGGGCTCGCTCATTCGCGGCACCAACGGACATTCCAACGGAATTATTCCTTGGCTCAAGACGCTTGACTCATCGGTCGCGGCCGTCAACCAAGGCGGTAAGCGTAAAGGCGCTTGCTGCGTCTATCTCGAAACCTGGCACGCCGACATCGAAGAGTTTCTTGATCTGAGAGAAAATACCGGCGACGAAGCCAAACGGACGCACAATTTAAATTTGTCCAATTGGGTACCGGATCTTTTCATGAAGCGGGTCAAAGAAGACGCGATGTGGTCTTTATTTGACCCCAAGGTTGTTCCGAATTTCACTGACTTGTTTGGTCCCGAGTTCGATGCGGCCTTCGTGGAGGCTGAAAAGAGCCAGCTCTTTATTAAACAAGTGAAAGCTCGCGATCTCTACGCGCGCATGATGAAAACACTTGCGCAAACGGGCAACGGTTGGATGACGTTTAAAGACGCCTCGAATCTTAAGTGCAATCAAACGAAAACTCCCGGCAACGTCGTGCATTTGTCAAACTTGTGCACGGAAATTCTCGAGATCACTTCACAAAAAGAGACCGCAGTCTGCAATCTTGGCTCCGTCAATCTCGCCCGTCATATTTACGAAGGAGCTTTTGATTTCGAGAAGCTCACACGCACTGTCAAAACAGCCGTAAAATTCCTCGACCGCGTGGTCGACATCAACTACTACCCGATTGGTCAAGCTGCCAGCTCGAACCACCGCTGGCGGCCCGTAGGTCTCGGCGTGATGGGCCTGCAAGACGCACTTTTCAGACTGCGCCTACCTTTTGATAGTCCAGAGGCCATCGAGCTTTCTCGGCGTGTGCAGGAGGAAATTTATTTCACGGCTCTCGAGACAAGCTGCGATCTCGCATTAGAAAATGGTCCGCACCCGAGCTTTAAAGAAACGCGCGCCTCCGATGGCCAACTCCAGTTCGATCTCTGGGGAGTAAAGCCAAAGAACATGGAGCGCTGGGAAAAACTTCGCGCCCGGATCATGAAAACTGGACTTCGCAATTCGCTGCTCATCGCTATCGCGCCGACGGCGACGATTGCTTCGATTGTCGGCTCCTACGAGTCGATCGAGCCGCAAGTTTCGAATTTGTTTAAGCGCGAAACGCTTTCGGGTGAATTCCTGCAAGTGAACAAGTATCTCATCAGTGAGCTGAAAAACCTCGGTCTCTGGAACGATCGGGTTCGCAACGACATCAAGCGCGCTGAAGGATCAATTCAGTCGGTCGTCGGTCTGCCTGAGGAGCTCAAGCTCATTTATCGCACGGCTTGGGAACTCCCGATGCGCGCCTTGATTGATATGGCTTCAGATCGCGGCGCTTACATCGATCAGAGCCAGTCGCTCAATTTGTTCATCGAAAGTCCGACGATCGGCAAACTGTCTTCGATGTACATGTACGCTTGGGAAAAAGGACTTAAGACTACATATTACATGCGTTCACGTCCGGCGACTTCGATCAACAAAGTGACGCTTTCAAAGCCAACTGAGGAAGCGGCAAATGCCGTGGTCATAGAGTCTGAAAAAATCGTGGCGACAGATTCTGAAGCCATTGCCTGCTCGCTCGAAAATCCCGGCTCTTGCGAGGCCTGTAGTTAAGTTTTTAGTTCTTCGTGTGGTTGTTTTTGATGGTGCGAAATGAAATTGTTTAAACCGAAGACAGAAGTTTTCGGCTGAAAATGGAGATGATGGATTATGCTTTTAGACCCCGGATTTAATCTGACTTTACGACCGATGAAGTATCCGCTCTTCTACGAAATGTATAAGAACGCGATCAAGAATACCTGGACTGTCGATGAAGTCGATTTTTCCAAAGACACAACAGATCTCACCAAGAGAATGACGCCAGCCGAGCGCCATTTGATCAATCGTTTGGTCGCGTTTTTTGCCACGGGTGATTCGATCGTCGGCAATAACCTCGTTCTCAACTTGTACAAACACATTAATTCACCCGAAGCCCGCCTTTACCTGTCTCGCCAATGTTACGAGGAAGCGCTGCACGTTCAGTTCTACCTGACATTGCTCGACACCTACATCCCCGACCAGGCGGAACGCGCCAGGGCTTTTGATGCGGTCCAAAATATTCCCTCCATTAAGAAAAAAGCCGAGTTTTGCTTTAAGTGGATGGATTCAATCAACGAGCTGAAATCACTCGAGACGCTTCAAGATCGCAGGCGCTTTATCCTCAATATGATCTGCTTTGCCACTTGTGTGGAAGGGCTCTTCTTCTTCGGCGCCTTTGCCTACGTGTACTTTCTTCGCTCCAAGGGACTACTCGACGGCTTGGCTGCCGGCACCAACTGGGTTTTTCGCGACGAGAGTGCCCATATGAACTTTGCGTTTGAAGTCATCGCGACCGCGCGCGAAGAGGAACCCGAGCTTTTCAATCCACAAATGAATGAGCTTGTCTCGTCGATGATCGAAGAAGCTGTCGATTGCGAATTTGCCTTCGCACAAGACGTGCTCGACCTCGGTGTCGCTGGCCTATCGGTTACGGACATGCGGCAGTATCTTGAGTTCATTGCCGATCAGCGCCTGGCGGCCCTGCACATTCCGCCAAGATTCAATGCTAAAAACCCATTTGGCTTCATGGAGCTTCAAGACGTCCAGGAACTCACCAACTTCTTCGAACGCAGGGTCTCGGCGTATCAAGTCGGTGTCACGGGACAGGTAACTTTCGACGAAGTTTTCTAGAACGGAAGCTGGGCCTTTAGCCTCGAGATGTGATTAAAACTTCGAGGGCTAGGTGAAACCTAGCCCGAGAAAGGATGACCCAAGGGGGGAGGGGGACTTGGGTCATCCCTTCCGGTGCTCTCGATGCGAAGCCGGATGAGAATCAAGATGCGTCACGGTGATCAAAGCTGCATTTGAACGTTCACTTGAGCCTCTCAGGCTACTCGTTGGCGGGAGGGAGGAGGACCACCACCGCGCCTGGAGCTCTCAAGGACCGTTCATTTTGTCGTACAAGCTGATGAATTGAAATTACTGCACCGCGTCTGAAACTTCTATATTCATTTAGTAAAAATTCATCATAAATACTGACCTGGGGGTTATCATTTCTACGTAACTACCGATAAGATATATAGAATGTCGGTTTACGAATACCGTGATTACAAGCTGTTTTTAAAGGGTTGGATCGAATCTCAGCCCAAACGCGGGCGCGGTGTCATCCGGCGCATCGCCGAGCATTTGCGCATGAGTCCGACCATGATGAGCCATATTCTCCAGGGCGAAAAGCACCTGAGCGTTGAAGCCGCGAGCGATCTTTCAAGCTTCATCGGACTCAGTGAAGACGAGTTTGAGTACTTTCTGCTTTTGGTGCTGCACGGCCGGGCTGGCTCTTTCTCACTGAAAGAACGCTTGGCTAGTAAGATCACAAGCGAGCAGAGAAAGGCTTTGGATCTCGCCAAACGCGTGAAAGCTGATCGCGAGCTCGCAGAAACGGTCAAAGCCACTTTCTACTCAAGCTGGATCTACACCGGCATTCGCAATATGACCGCGTGCCCGGAATTTCAAGAAGTGGATGCGATCGCTCGTCACCTCAACCTCTCACCGATCACAGTGCAAAAGGTCGTCGACTTTCTCATTCAAAATGAATTGGTCGTTCGCAAAGAAGGCCGACTCGAAGTTGGTCCGCAACAAACCCACATTGGCTCGTCCTCAGTGTTAGTGAGCAAACATCACCAAAATTGGCGCCTCCAGGCGTTCAACAAAATGCTCGAAACCAACGAACGCAACCTCTTTTTCACTGCGCCGATGTCGATGTCGGCTGAAACTGCTGACCTCATTCGAGCCCGAATACCGACATTTATCGAAGAGATTTTAAAAGCGGTCAGGCCGAGCCCCAGTGAAATAGTTCGTTGCCTCAATATCGATTGGTTTGAGTACTGATAGGCACAGCTGTTGCTACCTAAAATCACGAACGAGGGCGATTTCGCGTAGTTAGGCGCGGCGCCTCAATCGGAGTTGACCTTTAAGTGGGACTCAACGGCCGCTCGTGACTCATCTGTAAACAAACGGTACCTGGAGCAAAGTTTAGCAAATGAGAAACATAGAAAAATTGATTGTAGCTGCGCTCGCACTGACAGTTTTCGTCAATTGTAGCGCAAATCAACAGTCCTCAAACCCCACCCTGAGCACTCTCACGACCGGGTCGCCTGCCAGCTCCACGCACCTTCCAAATCCTCTCCGAGGAACGGTCGATAGTGGCGGAGGCCGTGCAATCGTATGTCATGATCCTCAGGGCGGTCGGGTGGTCCGCGATCTCGACCTTTACGAGTCAAAGAAAACCTCAACGCTCACCCCGGCTCCCCCACAAGGTGCGCTGAGCGATGAATGGAACTACTTTGCGCACCGCTTTGCGGATCGTTTTGGTGATGCCGGCTTACGGGCTTCAACCCTTACGAGGCTTCTCCAACTCAAAGATCAGTTTCTCAAGCAAGCAACCTTCGTATCCGAGAAGGATGCACTCCTGCGCCCCATCGATGACTCTAAAGAAGTCATCACCGTGCCTGGGTGCAAGGTGGTGCAACTTGCCAATTGGCAAGACGACGACTCAATCCTCGTGCAGAAGGAACTTTGGGACGCGCTCTCTCCTCGCGACCAAGCGGGGCTGATCGCTCACGAGTTCGTCTACAGTGCTTACCGTGTGCTCGGTCACCGCGACTCTGTTTACCCGCGCAGACTTGTCGGTCTGTTATTTTCAAGCCTTCCGCTTGGCAAAATGGACGTGCCGATTTCAGATTACACTTGTATGCGCGCTCTCGATCCTGAAAATGTTTTTGACGTCACGGAACGAATCGATTTGAATCTTCCTGCCAAAGGAACCGCTGGTCAGCTCATTCTACAGAGTTACCCCAGCCAAATTTTGCTCCAAGCTCTCAATTTGGAAATCGCGCCAAGTGAAATCTCCAATGCTCTAGAGGCGTGCCGGGGCAATGACAGTCAGGACATTCAGCTTGAAGATCCGCTTAAACTTATGGCTCGCACACGCTATTTCAAAGACCAATTAGACGTCAATTTTCAGGTCGCCTGCGGAAGTAAACGTCAAGCGAGCGGCAGCGCTGGGCCCGAGCTGAAAATCACACTCAAGAGCCACCGCGTCGGCAAGGAGTCGGTTTATACCTGCATCGCAAGCCAGACTGCCTCTGCGCCCAAGCCCTAAGTCGCGCCTAAGCTCAAGCTCCGCCAGATTGATGGACGCCCCGGCAATCTGGCGGTAATTTGAGGCATGGAAAAGTCGTCAGATTCAATCCTTCTCTTTGGCGGGCGGTCAGAAGAACGCCTAGTTTCAGTCGCATCAGCGCAGAACATCGAAACTCACTTCCCGTTTACAAACCGCTGGTTTATTGGCCCCGATGGCAAAGTCTTTGAGATCAGCTCTGCAGAGCTGAGGAGCCACGAAAACCCTTTCGAAGTCCTTTTTAAACCTCGGGGCAGCCAGATTGCTTCTTCCATTTCTGAACTCATCGTTCGAATCAAGTCTCAATCGATTTTTTTAGCACTTCATGGAACAGAGGGTGAAGACGGAAGCCTCCAGCGTGAGCTCGAAAGCGCAGGCGTCGCCTTTACGGGCTCGGGGTCAGAGTCGAGCCACAATTGCTTTGATAAAATCAAAGCCAAAAAAATCGTGACTGCTGCTGGCCTGCCCGTAGCGCCGCAACTGGAATTCAAGAAAAGCGCTTTAGCTAGCAACTTTCGTCAAACTCTCGAGGGCTTTTTCAAGGAACATGGCAAGATCGCGATCAAACCGTCTGAAAGCGGTTCGAGTATAGGTCTTCATATCATTGACCGCGCTCAAGCATTAGCCGCCGTGATCGATCAATTGCAGACCTCTCATTACGATTCTTACCTGGCCGAGAAATTCATTACGGGACGCGAGCTCACCGTTGGTGTGATCAGCGAAAACTCGCAGGGCCCAAGCCAAATTAAAGCGCTGCCTGCCTCAGAAGTGATTCTGATGGATGGTCATAACTTTGACTACAAGGGCAAATATTTAGGCCACGGCACGCGCGAAATCACACCAGCAAGCTTGACCCCTGTGGAACTGAAATCTGTGCAGACCTTAGCTCTAGACGCCCATCGCCGTCTCGGCTGCTTTGGTTACACGCGAACCGATATGATTTTGTCTGATGATGGGCCGGTTTTTCTTGAGACAAACACGCTTCCAGGGCTTTCGAAAGCGTCGTTCGTTCCCCAGCAGCTGGCGATCGCGAGGATCTCTATCGGTGACTTTGTCGGTCGCCAACTCGAGCTCGCTTGCGAGAGAAAAAAAAGCGCTCAGGCGAAGTAATCTACCCACAGCGAATCTCCCTCATAAAGACGAACCTTGACGAGTTTTAAGTCTGCACGGTGAGGCAGCTCGGCGAGTAGACTCGCCTCGAGCTCACGATGAAGGTGCTGGCAAATTCTCTCGGGTGTCGGCACCTGCCCGGCAAATACCGGCAGTTCATTGAGCAAAACATGGTCGAGCGGTGCGATGACTTTTTTTAAATGCCGATCGAAAACCGATAAATTCAAGACCATTCCGGTGACACCGTCAACCTGGCCCTGCAAATGCGCTTCGAGCTGAAAATTGTGGCCGAATCCGTGCTCGCGATAAAGGCTTCCGAAAACATTTTTGTTTTCAGCGACGCTAAGCTCAGGATTGAAATATCGGTAGGCTGCGGAAAATGTCGCCGACCGAATAAGAGTGGTTAAAGTCACATGAACTCGATATCGGGGCTAAACCATTGCGTCAAGCCCCAAATCTCGATTCAAATCTGCTTACTTGCCACCTTCAGCAGCGCCGCCATCAGCAGCCGGAGCAGCCGCGCCTTTTTTCTTTTTCTTTTTGCCTTTTTTCTTTTTCGAAGTTGCCGCGCCGCCACCCGTATCGTTTTGAGCAACGACTGTGTTCGGTTGAGAAATCGCGCCGCCTTCAGCATGAGCGAAAACAGGCATAGCGAAAGCCATCACAACTGCAAGATGAAGAAACGATTTCATAACATCCTCCCCGATGATTGGAACAGTTGAATCTTTTGAATCAACCGGTTGTCGAGCAGCCATTTGCTGCCGCTCGAGATTTATTTGGACAGACTTATTCTTAGAGGTGAGCAGGGGGATTGCAAACTAATCTTTACAAAATTTGGTTTTCTCTTCGACAGACAGCACGAGTCACGCAGCGCACTGAGCGGACACCAGCGAAAATTTCGCCTATCTCCTAGCAAACAAGCAGACAACTTCGTATAACCAGGCGGTGACCTAGGGGGCCGAACCCGAGTTCGAATCGGTCAGACGACGCTGAATCTGGCGTTGAACCGACAGCGACAGCAGGGCTTCGCGCAAACCTTCGGGTCAGACAGGACAATCTTGTACAAGACGTTTCTCAAGGGCCTCCTCACACTTCTTCCGATCACGCTCACCATCTACCTTCTGGTTTGGATCGCAACCGAAGCAGAGCGCGCTCTTGGCGAGCCTCTGAGGCTCTGGTTTCCAGGAGTTTTTGGCTTTCCGGGTTCGGGCTTTTTGGTCGGCATCGTTTTGATCATGCTGGTCGGTGTTTTGGTCAACTCCTACCTGACCAGAAGGTTTGTGATCTGGTTTGAGGAGTCCATGGATCGGCTGCCCGTGATTCGCTCAATCTATAGTCCCATTCGCGACGTCACCAATCTTTTTGCAAATCAAAAAACTGCGGCCCAGCGAGTGGTCATGGTGAGCCTCGATTCTGGCACCGAAGTGATGGGCCTCATTACCCGCGATACGTTTTCAGATTTGCCGCCAGGGACTGTACCGGACGGCCCTAATGGGCCTCTCTCCGTCGCGGTTTTTGTTCCGTTCAGTTACGGCATGGGTGGGTTTACAGTCATCGTTCCAAAAACGCGAATTCGCGAAACCAGTTTAGCCGCCGATCGGGCGATGCAACTTGCCATCACCGGATGGATCAAGTCCAGTAAGTGAAGCCGCACCCCAGGCTCGCGTCCAGAGGCTGGAAAGCCCCCGGTCTCTCAACAATGTCCTTAGTCCCTGATATGCAGGCGTACCGGGCAATGATCGGAACCGAGGATCTCTGCGTGGATTTTGACTGATTTCATCTGATCTTTGTAATCTTGGTGAGCCAAAAAGTAATCGAGACGCCATCCTACATTCTTTTCTCGAACTCCGGGACGATAGCTCCACCACGTGTAGTGGCCCGGACCTTTTTCAAACTCGCGAAATCCATCGACCCAGTTCAATTTATCGATCATGTGATCGAGCCACGCTCGCTCCTGTGGCAGAAATCCAGCATTCTTGATGTTGGTCTTGGGGTTTTTTAGGTCAATTTCTCGGTGGGCGATGTTGAAGTCACCGCAAAGATAAACATGACGACCCTTCTTGTGCAGAGCTTCGAGACGCTTTTCAGCGGCGGCACAAAACTTGAGCTTATAAGGAAGGCGCGTGTGCTCGCGCTGGCTGTTGGGAAAATAGCTGTTGATGACAGTCGTAGTTCCAAAATCCGCTTCGAGCCAACGAGCTTCACTATCGAATTCCTTGGCACCTAATCCCAGGCGAACATCAGATGGATCTTTTTTGCTATAAACAACGAGCCCTGAGTATCCTGGCTTTTCAGCAAAACTCCACGCAGAGAAATACTTGCTCGGATTGCAAAGCAACTCGTCACTTTCAATATGTTCACGACTGAGTTTAATTTCTTGCAGACAAAGGACGTCGGCCGCATCAGCGGTCTGAGCAAACCACCTCTTAAACCAACTGCCATCGTCTTTTTTATGCATGGCCCGCAGGCCGTTAACATTCCACGTCACGATATTCATTGCACGACATTCATTGCACGACTTTCTGACCCCGCCGGCCACGCTGCTTTGCTGCTTCAAACCTCTAGCATCACAGGGCCTGGCGTTCAAGCGCCGCGAAAGTAAGCCACGCCCCGGTCGTAAGCGGCGAAGTCGAGGTTAAAACCGGCGCGATCCTTGGTCCTTTGGCTAGAGTTCGATCCTGGAGGCTTACCGCGACTCGAAAAAAAACGTGGTTTTCACGATACAAAGACTATGGCTGGAGCTCAGAAAAATAAACCTCAAACGCGCCAAGAGCCTTTCACTGTAAAGGCTTGGGGCCAGCTTGCAAAGGTCAAAGCTTTTCTATGGCAGCACGTCGTTTGGGCCGTGTGCACGGTTATGCTTTCGGTGTGGCTTTCTGTATCCGCCGTCGTTTATGTCTGCGAGTACCAAGTTCAAGGCGCCAACATCACAAGTTACACGGATTCTCTATGGTGGGGCATTGTTACGATTTTAACGGTCGGCTACGGCGACCGCTACCCCGTCACGCCAATTGGCAGACTCGCTGCAAGCTTTCTTATGCTGAGCGGGGTCGCCTGCGTCGGTATCATTACAGCCAAGATTTCTTCGATTTTCTTAGAGCGCGCACTTCGCGTGGGAAAGGGTCTTGTGGAAACCGATAAACTCAATCACCACTTCGTCGTCTGCGGATGGAACGAAGAGATGCACGAGCTGCTCTCGCATATTCTCGATAACAACCCGAAGATGACGTCCAAAGATATTATCGTGATCGCCAACGTACCTGTGACCCAAGTCGATAGCCTGCGCTCGATCCCGCGCTTGAGCCAACTTCAAATGATTAGCGGAGATCACTTCAGTGAACTCAACATTAAACGGGCGGCTCCTGATCGCGCCCGCAAGGTTCTGATCCTCGCTGACCGCACAATTGGACCAGGCGGCCAACCGCCGACCCCGACCGAAATCGACGCACGAACGATCATGACGGCGATGACGCTTGCCAATCTCGCGCGCGGAACGCAAGTCACGGCCGAAATTCTCGATCCGAAAATGGATCACTACCTTAAACTCGCCAACGTCTCAGAGATTATCTATTCGAGCGAGTATTCGCGCCTGCTGCTCGGCAACGCCTCGAGCGGAACTGGCATCGCCAATATCATCTTTGATCTTCTCGACAGCGCCGCAGGCGCTCACATCACTTCGGTCGATATTCCCGAGAGCTTACATGGTTCCTCTTATCAAGCGGTGAAGGCCGCGCTCGAAAAAGATCACCCCCATTGGCTTGTCGTAGGCCTTCTTGAGAATTCCGGAAACAGTCATACGATTCGCGAAATTGCCCTACGGCGCGCCCAACAGACGCCGGACGTTGCCAAACTGGTGGCGAACTTAAAGACAGTAAAGACGTTGCGCTGCAATCAACCTTTGTTTCATCCGTCGTTAGATCACCGTGTTAACGAAACTGCGATGGCCATCGTGATTGCAACCCGATCCAAAACAGGAGAAGTCCTTGAAAAATCCGTCGGCACAAACCGCAAAGAAACTGGCCCCGGTTCCGAACTCAGAACCAGACAGCCAGCTTCATGAGACTTACGGCTCAGAAGTTCTCAAGCGCCTGCATGCCGTGAGACTCTTTGCTGACATCCACGCGGAGCCCAAGGCGCTCGAGGCGCTGGTTTCGATCATGAACACCCGCAAGATTTCCGCGGGCGTCGATATATTGACCGAAGGTCAGAGCGGAACAGAAATGTTGATCCTGATCGAAGGCCAAGCGTCGGTCTACAAATCGACTCCGCAGGGTGACGAGTTCAAGGTTGCAATATTTAACGGCGAGAAAAACATCGCGTTTGGAGAGGGCGGAATTATCGACGCCGATGCGCGTTCAGCGACGATTCGCGCTGACACCGATTGCGTCTGCATCATCCTTGAGCGCAATGCGTTTGAAAAGTACTCCGCCACGTATCCGCAATGGGCGCTACCAATTTACCGGCGGATCGCCCAGGCTGTCATGAGTCGCATGAAAAAAACCAATGATGACATGCTCTTACTCTACAACGCGCTGGTTGCCGAAATTCGCGGCGAATGAATAGTTAGGAAGTTTGGTACTCCGCATTGACAGCCAACTATTCAGCCTCATCGTTTGCTAGAAGTGAGGGCAAAATGGCTTCTGAACCGCAACCACAAAAGCTGCCGTTAAATTCGAACTCTATCTCCTACCAAGTGGTGCGAGAAACATGGCTCACCAATAAACCTGATTCATTTAGCTCAACCGCAGTTGGGCTGGCGACTTTGCTGCTCTCGACCGGGGCGGTTATTTACTTTTGGGATTTGGCCGGTTGGGCTCACCTGATGCCCGCCAGCGGCGAGCAGGTTTTTGAGCACCGCGAATACTGGCGACTTTGGACGACACTCTTTGCCCACGCCGATCTCGCACATCTTCTTTCCAACGGCTTTTTGTTTTATATTCTGGGTTTCTTTCTGTACGGATATTTTGGCAGTGCGCTTTTTCCGCTCGCTGCTTTTTTCTGGGGTGGCGTCACTAATTACATCGTTTTAAAGACCTCTGATCCGCAGATGGGCCTGATCGGTGCTTCGGGCGTCGTCTACTGGATGGGTGGCGCTTGGCTTGTGCTCTACTACTTTTTAAGTCGCCAGAAAAACCAAGTGCAGCGGTGGCTCAGAACATTGGGTGTAGCTCTTTTAATCTTCATGCCGAGCGAAACATTTGATCCGCAAATCAGCTACCGCACTCACGCGATCGGCTTTGCTCTTGGTTTGGCGGCAGGATTCTGGCACTACTTTCGAAATCGCAAGCGTTACCACTCTGCTGAAAGACGCGAGCTGATCGAAGATCATGAAGACGAATTAGCTGTCGAGGAAGTAGCGAACGCTGGTCACGATGATATCTCGACGGCTGCGAAGTGCTGCGTAGAGCAAAATAGCCGTTTGGTTGTGCAGCAGCTGGTGGTACCACTTTGACGTTACATACTCGGGAATAATCACGGTTACGACTTCGTCAGACGTATCTCGCTCCACCTGGTCGACGTAATCAACGAATGGGCCGATGACAGAGCGAAACGGTGATTTTAAGATCACCAAATTTAAATCTGGCACCAATGCCAACCATTCTTTCTTTAAAGCCTCGGTCGAATCCGGATTGATTTCGATGTAAACCGCGCGCACGTCGCTAGAAATCGACATCGCGTATCTCAGTGCATCGACGACCCCTTGATGAAGTCCTGAAATCGGCACGACTGCGGTGTGCTTGAGAGCGCGAACAGTAGGTGCCCCGACCCCGGTGCTGAGACCCTGAAGCTTGAGCTGGGTTGAAACGTAATGCTCGTGAATTTGTCGAAAAATAAAAACAAAACACGGAATCAGTAAAATGACGAGCCAAGCACCATTCCAAAACTTCGAAATTCCGATCACGACCAAAACCAACGCAGTGGTGAGCGCACCTAAGGCGTTAAAGACGAGGGCTTTCCGCCAATGAAGCTCTTTAAATTTTAGGTGATGTATGACCATTCCAGATTGCGAGAGAGTAAACGAAAGAAAAACTCCGATTGCATAGAGCGGAATCAAGTTGTGGGTGTCGCCGCGAAAGATCACGACCAAAATGATGGATACGACGCTAAGTCCGACGATACCGTTTGAAAATACCAGCCGATCACCGAGGCTTGCGAGCTGCCGCGGCAGGTAGCGGTCTTTTGCAAGGAGCGAGGAAAGCCGCGGAAAGTCGGCGTAGCTGGTGTTGGCAGCCAAAATCAAAATCAAAGTTGTCGAAACTTGGACCACGTAATAGAAAGCCTGGTCTCCAAAAATAGCATGGGCCAAGAGCGAGACAGCAGTCTCGCCCTCTTTAGGAACGATTCCGTAAAAGTGCGCAAGCACCGTGATCGCCAAAAACAGCGCGCCAAGAATAAAAGACATCCAGGCCATGGTGATCTTGGCGTTGCGTTGCCCGGGCTCTTTAAATATCGGAATTCCATTTGAGATCGCTTCGATTCCCGTTAAGGCCGAGCATCCCGAGGAGAAAGCCTTGAGCAGGATAAAGATCGGCACGACCGCATAAGTTTGCGGAATAAGCGGCGGCGCGGCCGGAATATCTCCGGTCATGTACTTCCAAGCGCCGACGGCGATCATCGTAATGAACGAAAAAATAAAGAGATAGGTCGGAAGTGCGAAGACGTTGGCCGATTCACGCACGCCGCGCAAATTAAACAGCATGATAATCAAAATCATGGCAACGTCGATCGCCACCTTGTGCGGAAGCAGCTGCGGATAGGCCGAAGCAATGTTTTCAATTCCTGCCGAAACGGAGACCGAAACCGTCAAAATATAGTCAATTAAGAGCGCCGCACCCGCCACGAGGCCGGCGTTGACGCCAATATTTTCACGCGCCACGGTGTAGGCCCCACCGCCTCCAGGGTAGGCATCGATCGTCTGGCGGTACGAAATTGTAATGACGATCAACAAGATTGCGATAGCAACTGCGATCGGCAGCGACCAGGATACGGCGGCCGCACCCACCATCGCGAGCGGAATGAGAACTTCTTCCATCGCGTACGCAACCGATGAAAGAGCGTCCGAGGAAAGCACCGCAAGGGCCTTCCATTTGGGAATCCGTTCGTTGTGCTGCATCTCAGAAGCGATTGGAGTTCCGACGAAAACTTTCTTGAGTTTACGTAGGCTCATCGCGGAATGATCGGGCTGGTTGACGGGTCGCATATGTGCCCAAGGTTATAGAGCCGCCAAAATCCCTGTCAATTAAAGAGGTTGCCAAACCTTAATATTTATTGAGTCTTAATATGCCGCGAGCCCTACGAAATCTGCATCCTCAATGGCGCCAAGAATCCGAAAAACATGCCAATTGGGGCGCGCAGCCTATCTCGAATTGAGCCTGTGAAGGCTCCAGATGCTCGCAAACGCCTTACCAGAGCAAAAACCTGGGTTTTATCAAAGTTTTGAAAACTGGCCCTTGAAAAAGGGTCGCAAAGAGGGCCATGATTAAGAAGAAGGGTCCGTGGCAGGGTAACAAGCCCTTCAGAAGGAGATCCGCCTTCGACCGGTTTACGCGATACGACGAGCAAACCGTAAGAGCCCTCGTGCTGAACTCAAGTTTTCAGCCGATTAAACTTGTGAGCTGGCAAAAAGCCATGCTTCTCTGGTTTCAGGGCAAAGTGGAAATTATCGAGTATCACTCGGTGAGCGCCAAGAGTGTGTCGGCGCAGTTTCAACTTCCGAGTGTCATGCGCCTGAAGCGCTACGTCTCTCCGCGAAAAGTTTCGCGACTCAAATTTTCAAGAGAAAACATTTACCTTCGCGATCAGTACACTTGTCAGTATTGCGGCGAACAGTTGTCGGCTAAAGAGCTGACGCTGGATCACGTAGTTCCAGCGAGCAAATTTGGCCGCAAGGATTGGACCAATGTAGTCACCGCCTGCCGCGACTGCAATCACCGCAAAGCCAATCGAACTCCGCTCGGTGCGAACATGCCGCTGCTGAGCGAGCCGAAAATTCCGTCGTGGCTTCCCGTGATTCAGCCACAATTTCAAGTCGAGGATATTCCCGATTCATGGCGGCCATATTTGTTTGCGACAGGGTGATGAGGAAGTCGCAGTCGCAGCGTGCGCCGGACACGCCCTAAGGTTTTTAAATGTCCACCGTCCGTCCGCGCTACCGCGCCTACGTGACATCTAGAATCGGAATTCGTAGATCCGAGAGATGGGTGCGTGCTTATATCCGGTAGCTCTAATCAAGTCAGCGGCTTTGCCACCTAAGCCGGCAGTTTCTGATATTAAGCTTTACGTTTCGACACAAGATAGAAGATAATTTCAATATTGAAAATTGGTGTGACATTTTGATCTTCAAGATTAGTCTTATCGACGGACGCACTACAATTAGATGAACTCAAAACATGTTAAACTTCGCCGGAAAATATTACTAAGCGCTGCTGCTGCTGGTGCCGCACTTGGGGGTGGCTATTTCTATATCACTTCCGGAGGGCTCATTGCGCGCCAACCTCCTTCTGTTATGGAGGTCCTGATCGCTCGGCAAGTGCTAGAATGGAGCGTCCCCAGTGATGCTAAAAATGCTAAAAATGCTAAAAATCCCCTCGAAAATACCGATTCAAATCTTTCAACGGGACGGCAAATCTATTTACAAAAGTGCCAGGCTTGCCACGGTTCAGATGGCGGTGGTCGATCTGACGCAGGCAGTGGATTATACCCGCCGCCTCTGAGTTTTGGAGATCACAGGGTTCGGAAAGAGACGGACGGAACACTATTTTATTTCGTTCGAAATGGAATCCGCAACACAGGGATGCCAGGCTGGCAAATGCCTGATAACGAAATTTGGGCCTTAGTAGGATACGTTCGACACTTACCAATCGTTGCAGAGATTTCCCCAAGATCTATGAGTGGATTTCACAGCTCGGCCCATTATGTTGGCTCTGGGCGTTGTAAGGAGTGTCACTCTGAGATTTATAAAACCTGGTCAAAGACTCGAATGGCCAACGTTGTTACGGACCCAAAACTAAATCCTGAATCAATTGTTTCAGACTTCACAAAGCCCAGTCCACTTGTTTCATTTACCAAGGATGACATTGCTTTGGTTTACGGCAGCAAGTGGAAACAGCGTTACTTGAAAAGAGTCGGGACCGATTACTTTCCACTTCCAGCACAATGGGACATCCTTCACAAAGAATGGAAGCCATATTTCGTAAAAGAGGATTGGTGGGCCACACATTATCCACCCGACAATTTCAAACGACCGACGGGACCCACGTGTGACGGTTGTCATTCTGTTGATTATAACGTTGCAACTCATATTCCATTTGAATGGAACGTAGGATGCGAGAAGTGTCACGGGCCCGGAAGTGAACACGCCAAGAATCCGAAAACTGCCGGTATCGTAAATCCGTCGCGACTCGATTTTATCAATGCTAACGACACCTGTATTCAATGCCACTCACAAGGACGGCCGCTCAATAATCCCATTGCTGATCGTTTCTATGACTGGCCCGTCGGTTTTACGGTGGGCGAGAGGCTTAGTGATTATTGGAAATTTGAAGAGCACAGGCTGGGCGAAACCTCTTTTTATTACTTCAGCGATGGGACCGCTCATAAGAATCGCATGCAAGGTAACGATTTCGTTCAGAGCGCGATGTACAAGCATGGTGTAACTTGTTTTACATGCCACGACCCACACAATTCACAAATCGACTCATCGCTGAGGAAACCGGCCGCTCAACTTTGTCTTGATTGCCATACTCCCCCATCGCCAAATGGGCCATTTGTAAAGTCCATCGAGGCACACACACACCATAAGATCGGCAGTTCAGGCAGTGAGTGTATTGCCTGCCATATGCCGGCAATTCAACAGACTCTTTCGAACGTATTTGTTCACAGCCATACTTTTTCATTTCTACCGCCGGCCAAAGCAGCCGAGAACAATATGCCCAATGCTTGCAACCAATGTCATACAGACAAGTCTTTAACTTGGTCCGTTGATGCCCTAAAAAAATGGGATACTGTTTCCCCTTGGCGGTCACAGGAGTGATCCTTGAGCTTGGTTTCAATTTTTTCCGATTATAATACCGATGGTCTGTAGCTAAATTTGATGGCTGCTCTGCATTATACAACTTTGAATTTTCCGAGACGTTGCCGAGCCGAAAAATCCCTTTAAATCATCTAGGTTTGAACGCAGAAGTGCCGACTTTTAGAGCGGCCTCTGCTTTAATGACAAAGCACTAATGTTGGGAACGCGGCTCTGACTCCGTCAATCACGAACTGTACCGATAGGGATGCGAGCACCAGGCCCATCAACCGCGACATCACGTTGACTCCGATTTGGCCAAGGAATCTCACGATTCGGTGAGCTTCTTT
>JAYTRM010000165.1:0-1692 GCA_043746165.1 Bdellovibrionales bacterium
CCTTCTCACGCTTTGAAAGACTAAGCCGAGCAGAAGCAGAATCGCGAACAGCTGGGTCGCCTTGATGCCATGGACACTTCCGTAAAAAAAACCGATCAGCATGATAACGGCGCTTAAGATCCAGATCGGATACGAGCTCAGGCCCGGCGCAAAGACTTCGCTAAAGACAACAGTGGCCGAGAGCGAGACGAGGGTTATCAGCTGGTAAAAGTAAAAAGGGTCGCTGAGTGTGCCCTGATTTTTGAGAAATTGCAGAGCAGCGAGGAACGCGAATGAACTCACGCAAGTTGCGACCAGCAAGTAGCCTGCACCGGGCCTTGATTTTTTCCAAACCAATTTGAACGTCGAGATGATAAAAAAGACCAAAATAATGAGCGCAAAGTCGAGCCAGCGTGCCTCTTGAAACCAAGTCCAAAAAGAATTGAGATTGCGGTTTTGCCCAAGAAAAGTTTGAGCTTTGTTCAGCGTGTTTTGAAAGTAAAACGGCGAGCCCGCGTACAGATCGCTCGCCAAAGCGAGGGCGCCGATTCCAGCGGCAAAACCTACGATTGCCAGCAGGTCACGCCACTCCCAAATTCGCGTGCGCCTCAACCACTTCAAGCCCAAGTAAAAAAGAGCAATTGAAAAGAGATAGCCAGCACTTAAAAACGCGCTCGAAATCGTCGCTGCCGCGACAAGACCACAAGCTACGAGCAACGGCCATTTGCGCTCTCGCGCTGCCCTTTCCGTTAAGTAAAGAGCGAGTGTGAGCCAAAAGACGACCATCGACTGAGGGTAGTCGCTGCTGATGATGGTCCAAAAGTAAGTGTTACTCGCGACCAGGAGCGCAGCGAGAATTCCAAATGAAAAGCCAATGAAATTTCGACCGAATGAGTAAACAAGAAATAAAATGAGCGAAGCAAGCAGGACCTTTTCACAACTGTTCGCCCAGAGTGGCGGAAGCACGGAATAAAAAAAGTGCTTAGGCCAAAAAACGGGAAGTAAATCGCCTGACGGCGCGGTTGGAAAACCGCGTCTCAGCGTTACTGGGTCGAGGACTTGCCCGAGATAACAGAAGCCATCGATAAATCCGGGCTCTTCGTAGGACCACTGCGGGAGAAAATTGCGAAAAAGAGCGACTAAGAGCAGAATCGGCCAAAATGCGGAAAAGTGCGGCCTTCGGCTCATCTCCCGGATTGAGCCATCCAGGGCGGCTTACCAGAATCCCAAAGCTCCTGGAGATGCTGTTTCTCTCGGATTGTGTCCATCGGCTGCCAAAACCCTTGATGTTTATAAGCCATGAGCTCGCCGTCGCGGGCGAGATTTTTGAGCGGCTGTTGCTCCCAAATCGTTGAGTCTTGCTCGATGTAATCGAGGCACTTTTTGTTGAGCACAAAAAAACCGCCGTTGATCCAGGCACCATCACCTTGAGGTTTTTCCTGGAAGCCCACCACGTCGTTGCCGTTCAGATTGAGCGAGCCGAAACGGCCCGGGGGTTGAACGGCCGTCATGGTGGCGAGATGTTTGTGTTCACGGTGAAAGCTGAGGAGTTTGGCGATGTCGATGTCGGAGACCCCATCGCCGTAAGTCATGCAAAAGTCTTCGTCGTCCAGGAAGTCTTTCACGCGTTTGATACGGCCACCGGTCATGCTGTCATCACCGGTATCGACGAGAGTGACCGTCCAAGGCTCCGACTCATTCGAGTGAACTTTC
>JAYTRM010000166.1:0-5098 GCA_043746165.1 Bdellovibrionales bacterium
CCCCAAAACGGGAAACGGGTTGCTACTCAGCAAGCCAGTCACAAGCCACGGAAAAGCCAAATTCCGAAATGACGCGAAATACACAGAACAATCTGAAGGGTCTGAAAAAGACCAGCCCCCGGTAGTTTTTAGATGAACTATCGAGGGCTTGAGATTTTGGTGTCCGAAATTAACTAGAAAAATGGTGGAGGTAACAGGGATCGAACCTGCGACCTCGAACATGCCATGCTCGCGCTCTCCCAGCTGAGCTATACCCCCACGTTGTCGGTCGATAAGTATCAGAAATAGCGGGGATGGGTGGGGTATTGCAAGAACAATCGACATGGAATCGGCACTGACTCTCTATTGTTTCAACATCTGATTGGACATCGCTTTCGAGGTCATTTTTTATTTGCCCGGGGGCGCCTCGTGGGCGAGGCTGGAGCGCTCTTAGAAACTGCCAGGAGACTTTAGCTCATGATTTCAGCATCTCGGGTTGCCGCTCGTCCGTTCGTCGTCGCCCTAAGCTTTGTTGCTCTTTTCGTGCTCTCTCCCCGACCTGCGCTTGCCAAGGATATGGCGAACCGGCTAGGAATTGGGTACGAAGATCAGTTTTCGGTCGATATGCCAGGCATTGCCGCGAAGTTTTATCCATCTCATGATGTCGGGGTCTCGGGCGTCGTTGGAATCGATACCCAGCAGGGTGCTTCGCGCTTTGGGTTGCTCGGCAAAATTCACAAGATCATTTTTCATGAAGACAACTTGCACTTTTACATGGGGGCTGGCGCCGGAACATTATCCAGCCAGTCGGCGGGCACGACGAACTCAGGCTTTGTCTTGATGGCGTTTTGCGGAGCAGAGTTTTTCTTTGCAGGCCTTGAGAATCTCGGCTTTAGTTTCGAGACCGGTGTCGGCGTCGACTCAGTCTCAAACGCCGTGAGATTTCGGACATTCGGAGATAGCCCGCTGCGCGCAGGAATTACTTTTTATTTCTGATTTATTTCTGACGATTAATTGAGCTGTTTTGAGATCACAAGATTCTGGAGCGCATTGCCCAAAGCTTCAGGATGATGAGGATCCGCGACAGCTTGCGCAGTTACCGGGAAATACACGACGGTGCCCGGTGCGAATACCAGGCCTTGGTGATCGCGAATCACGACGCCTGATGCGCCCAAGTGAGGCGTGGCCAGTTGGTGAAGCGCCAACTGAATCATTCCGCCGTATTGGTTGGATTTCGCAGCTAGCAACTGCGCGATCGCGGGATCTGAAAGGGCCTCGCTCAGAGAAATCTTTGGATTCGGCCGCCCCGAATAGGCCAGCACTTCGACTTCCGAAGGTGCTTCGACTGCGGAGAAATCAAGAGCCGAAGCTAGGTGAAGGGTCGGAGGCGTGGAGACACTCGGGAGAAACGGAAGGCGGCGCATCGTGCCGATTCGCACATAGCCGCCATTTTGCAAGTTCCTCTGGTAGGCATAGCTTTTTACGCGAAAGTAACCGCAAAAGGCGCTGTAGGTTCCACGGTCTGCTTTTTCTGGCGAAAAAATCTCCCTCTCGCTATTGTCTAAATTCGTAGCGGGCCACGCGCCAGGCTTGTGAGTCCATTTACCGTTGGCATCGCGGCGGTACCAATGAAAATCATTTCCCGGATCAATCACGAGAGCAATCAGGGTGCCTTGATTGGTCGCCCCATTAAGGGGAAACGGTGCAGTCCGAACCAGGCCAAGATCAGCAGATGCAGCAGCTAAAACTGCGGCACAAGTAAGACTGGTGTACTTCTTGCCGCTCGCCTCACCTGGCTGGGCGAAACTGTCGGTCTGACGATTGGTCGAATAGTTGTAGCAGTTGTTGTAGGGCTCGACTCCGTCTTGATTCCAATAGTCGAGCCTCGGTGGCGGCACGACCGAAACGACGGCCACTTCAACGGCTTGTGATACTCCGGAAGACATCAGCGACAGGCAAAGAACAATCAATTTCATGATCACTGACATCGCCTCGCACTTTTGAGGATTACGGCTGACGGTATCGCACCACGGGTCATACCACAAAACATGATCAATCGCCCTTTTGAATCAAGATTTTCACATTTTTACGCTGATCCATCGTTTGTGCCTAAAATCACGTTCGGAATACTAGACGGATCGAAAAGGGACTCACGATGGAACCGAAGGCCCAATTCGGAACCGACGCGCTGGGATAAAAGCTCAGGAGCAAAGCTTCAAACTCAATCTGTCTAGTTTAAATTCTGGCACAGCCCTTGCTTTGCTTCCGTTTAAGAAGCTTCACATCTGCCTCATAGCTTGATAACGAAGCAACATCTCGATGCTGAGCGATTAACTCTTGCGAGAGATGATGAAAACAAAACACGGGAGAATGAAAATGAAATTCCTTGTAACAACTGCCTCTGCCTTAATCGCTGGTCTCGCCTTACTTCCGTCGACTTCTCACGCTTTGGTACGCGAACTCGCAAACTGCGCAACTCAAGACGGCCAGTACTCGATTCAAATTACGGACAACCAAGGCATCGGCTACCCGCGCACTTCGGTGCTTGTCGCCGTTGTCCGGAACGAAGCAGGTCAAGCGGTTGCTAACTATGCCGTCGAAATTTATCACGGTGTTCAGTCAGTCAGCTTCGGCCGCCCAACGGTCATTGATTCGACAACCAAGGGTCAGGAATTCTCGCTGCAAGGCCCGTCGACGAATTTCAAAAATTACATTCTCAAAACGAATTTAAATCTTGCGGGCTCTGGCGATGTTCAAGATCAAAATCTTAACTGTAGCCTCTTCAGTCTCTAATACTTTTCAGCAGGCCGACGAGTAAAAGGAGCGCGACTTTCGCAGCCCGCTCCTTTTTTGCTATTTTGCGACGTAACTTGATAAGTGAAATAAGATCAGTTTGGAGCTGCGAAGAGTGCCATGACAGCCATCACTTCGAGCTGCTTTCCGTTCGTTGCAAGATCAATTGGAGTCAAAGCGTACGGAATGTCGACTGGAGTCGGGTGGTTTTCCGTGAGCAGTTCTTTGTACTGGTCATACGGAAGTCTGCTGGGATCACCCGCCTTGGTTTCAACGCCAAACAGGAAGTTCGGAATGTTAAACTTGAGCAGTCCAAGGCTGTCTTGGAAGTTTGAGTCCAGTTTTGCCTGGCTCATGAAACCAGCGCCCGTACCGTTCGAAGGTGAACCGAATAAAACGGCGCGACCTGAGTTCTTCAGAAGGTGGGCCGTCATATCGCACGCGCTGATGCAGATCGGGCTGATCACCGCTAAAATTTTCTGACTGTATCCTCCGACCTTAGGATCAGCGGTGATGTCTGGATTTTTGAAGATATCGGTCGTAGAGACTTTCAAGCGGAGGGCATCGGCAAGACCCGACAGGACTGCGGTCGCGTCTGGGCCCTGGTCTAAAACGCGCGCGCCGGTTGCATTTGCGGCGATGCCGTTGGCCATCAAATCCATCATCGACGTGGTTGCCGGAAACGCCTGAACATCCGGCCCATAATGGCTACCGGCTTGGCTCAAGGCTGAAAGAACCTGGGCGGGAATATTGCCGTTGCCGCCGCCGTTTAATTTCAAATCGAAAATCATCGGTAATTTTTTTGCTTCGCAGTTGGCCACGAAGGTCTCAATCGGAAGCATAAACGGAGCCTTGGTCTTCGTAGCGCTCTCGGTGAAGTTTACCGATTCAAACGTTAAGAGCTGCATGTAGCAAAACGCATGGTTGCGATCGATGATCACTTCGCCGGTGCGCAGGCCAGCGGCCCCAGCATCATCGAGCCAGGTAGTTAGCGTTGCGTAATCGGTGAACATTGGCGTGCGCGACGTGTAACCTACGGTCCACAAACTCTCATCGTCTTTAACGTAGCGGTGAGCGGTCGGATCGTAAGTCATCTGCAAATCGTTTACGATCGGAATACCGAGCGCTTTGAACTTCATTTGTGCATCGAGGTTTCCGACCGTCGTTTGCGCAAACCACGGAAGTTCGAGCTCCTTTGTTTCGCCTGCTAACGTTTTCACCTGAATCGTAATTGTACGCGTCGTGGGATACAGAAAGTTACGTGCAAATAAACTTTGTGTGGCGGCGATCCGCGTGTAGGCGAGACTCGAGGCCTGGACGTATGGGATGAGCGAGTTGACTGCGTCAGCAGCCGGCGCGCCATTGATTTGCGTAATCTCATTTCCCGGCGCGAGTGTCTGCTCGAGAGTCGCAAAAGTGTCGGGATCATCCGCTTTGATGCGTGCGATTAACTTCGGGCTTTGCCGCAAGATTACAACTTTGCCGCCGACGTCTGATGCAATGATCGCAGTGAGAATCGTCGGGCGATCCGTACGTGACGAGGCACTAAAGTGTGTGTCTTGGAAAGTGGCGATGCAAAGCTGCACGCGATCGAAAAAATTCTGTCGATCGGTGTCAGCAATTTTCACCTCATTTGCCGCACAATTTTCTAAGACCTGGACCACGTCGATGCCGAGACGCTCTTTTTTCAAAGTGATCAAAGAGTAGTTTGCAACAACTGCATTCTTAATGTCGCACATCACCTGCAGTCGTTGGGCTTTGCTAAGGCCGAGATCCAAAATAATTTCGGGATCTGTGAAGTTTAACTGACTCGAACTCACATCTGTTGCGCCGGCCAGCATGCAAGGATCGTTTGGGGTTGGCAGCGCTTGAGCCATTGCTCGACTGCCCATGAGCGACGTGAGCAGAGTTGAAAGACCTATCGCTAAAGTTAACGACCGTGAATTTCGTCCCAATAAATGCGTTTTCACCCGACACTCCTGACTATCTTGGTTTTTGCCGAAAAACGTCGTTTTTCAACCAAGGCTGGTTTTCTCACATTCCGAGGGATTAAGAGTGATTTTTTTTCATGAGCGAAAAATCAATAGACATGATTGCATTTTTTTCACCTCGCAAACGCCGAGCTTTCGCCTTCAGAGTTGGCAATTGAGTATATCGATTATAGCTACTATAAATTCAGATAATTTATCTGCTAATTTATCTGCTAATTTAAGCTGCCTTCATCTCCCAAACAGCCTGGTCCATTGCGCCCTGTAGGCCGGGTTTCCAACAGCTGCTGGATGAATCCTCATTCCTTTTGGAACCTTCTCGTGCAAAAGAATAATAT
>JAYTRM010000167.1:0-6077 GCA_043746165.1 Bdellovibrionales bacterium
GGTGGTAGTTCGGAAATCGGTAGCATTAATCGCTGCTCTGGTCGCGTTCAATTTTTCATCTTATCAGTGGGAATTGGCGCAATTGCAAAGGCCGACAATACACTCACCAGCAAACAGCTTCTGAAATCGATAGCATTGTCGCTCAGTGATTACTCAAGTACCGATGCCGAAATGGCAAAATTAATTTCTGGCCTTCGCACGAAAACAGTGGGCACCAGCGCTCAGGTCGTTATTGAAATGAATGCCGATGGAATGCAAATGTCTGCGAAATATCTTTGCGTGCCCCAAGGTGCGGAAATGGCTTGCCGCACCCAGAACTAGCGCCTGCCTTGATCTGTCTCTACCGATTTGCTCGTGATCAAGGGTCAAAACCATAAAATTGGAGCGCGTGAACGGGCTCGAACCGTCGACCTATACCTTGGCAAGGTATCGCTCTAGCCAACTGAGCTACACGCGCCCATGGTCACTAGCAAATCTTTAGAAACTTAAATCTCCTACTACAGTCTCGACCTACAGCCACTACCCATCGTTGGGACCCCTCGTTCGGACGGCGGCAGAGCTTCTGTACTTGACTCTGTTTCACGACTTGAAACGAAGCGCGACTGTATCGATCAGAGGCTTAGGTGTCAACCATCGCGAATTATATTCAACAAATCTTCGGATTAAAAAGCCGCCGCCAGGAATTATGCGGACTTACGCGTATCGAGGTAGACCCGAATGTACTGGTAACCGGAAATCATGCTTAAAATCACACTGCTCCACAAGAGTACAATTCCGACCTGGTAGACCTTCTCTGTTCTAAAAACATCGGGGCTGATGAGAATTGCTGGAATGCTGAGCATCTGCAGGCCGGTTTTCCATTTTCCTGCTGCTTTCGCATCGATCACGACCTGATCGGCGGCGGCGACGGAGCGAATTCCACCGATCAAAATATCCCGGGCAAGCAATATCAGCACGAGGATCGGTCCCACTTTATGCGAAGGAATCAACATGATCAGAACCGACGCGACAAGAATCTTATCGGCAATGGGATCCATGAACTTTCCCATATTAGAAATCGCGTCAAATTTGCGGGCGTAATAGCCGTCGAAATAATCGGTCACTGACGCCAGCATGAACAGCACGGCCGAAATTGTACTCCACATGGGCTCGTGGAGAGAAAGAAAGACGACAAAGAGCGGGCAAACCGCCATTCGGCTCCAAGTGAACCACATTGGCAATTGCTTTTTCCAAGGAGCAATGACCGGTTTCACCGGGAGAGTATTTGCATCGGGAATTTGCGCTCGGCCAGCCATGATATATTTAGACAGCCGCACCAAATGGTGAGTCAAGGTGAATGATAAGTTCCACTTATTGAGTGTCGGTCGTATATGAAAAATATCGAGTTGGGCCGGTCAGATGGACGACGAGCTAGACAATTCCCGGCAATGGCTCTAGCTGTTAGGCGACTGATGAAGGTGACAAATGAAAATTCCTCTTAAACACATCCTCGTCCAGCACCGTTATCAGGCCGAGGATATTCAGAGACTCCTGAAAAACGGCGAGTCATTTGAACGCCTAGCTGAACGCTTTTCCATCTGCACCTCGGCGCCTCAAGGAGGCGATCTTGGAGTTGTAGCTCTCGACCGCCTCGATCCTGAGTTCGCTGAAAGCGCTGGGCAACTCGCGGAGAATCAGATTTCAGCAATCGTGCGCACGCGCTTTGGCTATCACATTATTTTTCGCTACTTAGCAAAGTAACAGCCTCACACGTGGCAGTTTTCACCTTATTGCGGCGATAGTTCGGCGCATTATAGCGCGGCGCGCATTAATCTTTCTGGCGGGCGCTCTGCTGTGTCGGCGATTCCTGAGTACACCCGTTGCGTACAGTGCGGTTCAAAGTTGAATGACTTCGGCTCCTTTGCTGAGAACTTGCTGTGCATGAAAATCGAAGGGGCGTACGCAACTTCTCAGGCAGGTATCTGAACCGCCGAGCCAACTGGGAAATTTCACTTGCCTCTCTGGCGTCCTAACTCTACCTTTCGCCTCGTTCGATACTGTTCGAAGGAAACTCATTAGAAGGGGTTAAATACCATGAAAGCTCTTATTATCGCTCTCGCTGTTCTCACATCTGGAAGTGCATTCGCTCAAACTTGCGGCGGACGTTCGGGTCCTTGCCCGTCAACAGTTCCCGCTTGGGATGGCCACTATGCTCCAGGCTGGGAGCCAGGCACTCCGAATGCAAACTGGGGTCGTCAACAGACTTGCGGCGGCCAATCTGGACCGTGCCCGTCAACTGGTCCGGCTTACACTGGTTGCAAAGAAGGCCGTTACAGCACTTTCTCTTACACTGACGAAAGCGCTCCTCGTCAAGGCCGCGGCTATCAGCCGACAGTCACGATCCGCGTAGTTTGCCACAAGAATCAGTGGATTCCCGCTAACTAATCAATTCTTAGGAATTGTAATTGAAACGCCCGCGGCCTTGCCCGGGCGTTTTTTTTATTTGACGGTAACTCCAAACGGACTTATCGGCCCGACGAAGCTTTCAACTTCATTTCAATTCAGCACTTTTGATCAGCTCAATGAGCGGTGCAATTCTTTGAACTTCAGAACCCACGCCCTGATAACCAGGAAAAACAGAAGTATTCGCATCGGGATTGACGCAGTTGCCACCGAAATAGTTGCACCTATTGTAACGCCGACATGCGCCGGCTGATTCTCCGCCAAATGAATCAGTCGGAACTCCGCCGATGAGAATACCGACGACTTCATTGTTGAGATTGATGACGGGACTGCCACTATTGCCATCAAACGCATTAAGATTCGTGATGTAGCTTTGCCGCGAGGGATCGTTGAGCAGCACGCGCGCCAGCGGCGAATAAATGACTGGCATGCCAAATGGATAGCCAAACATCGAAACCAGAGTCGAAGCGGTGACATCACCGCTCGCAAGCTTAAACGGTGTGCGATCCTTCACTGCTCTAGCGAGGCGAACCAGCGCGTAGTCACGATACGGCGCTTTTTCTTCGCGAACCGCGTAGATGACTTCCTTGCAATCGTAGAGGCGTTCGTTTGGTATGGACTTTACCTCAGCTGCACCTGAGCCAAGATCTTCGTAATCAAAGAGCCAGTGGAAAGCCTTGCACCAGGTTTCGGTCTCGTGCTGATCGACTCCGGTGTTGACCATGCAATGGCCCGCTGTCACCAGGAGATCGGGTGCCACCAAAAATCCCGAGCAAGCGTAACTGAGTGTGGAAACTGATGAGAACTTTTCGTCCCGACAAAGATTGAGCAAGGGTGGATCCACTTCAATTGAAAAAAATCCAGGCTGCTTGCGATCGATCAACGAGTCGAGAACAGCAATTGCCGTGGCTCGCGCGAGCGGCTGCCGGCGCGAAGTCGCTGTGATCATTTCGCGGTTATCGATTCCATAAAGGGCGGCGCGCGCTGAGACCCCCAGCAACAAAAAGATCAGGAGCGAACTCAATTTTTTCATTTTAATATCCCAGTTGTGATGAATTTTGTAATGAGGTCACCCATCGATTGATTGGCAAATACTCCATCGGCTCTCGCCGATAAATCAGATTCCATATTAGTGTGGATCCGGCCCGGCACGCTCACGTGAGTGCACATGAAGTTATCGCCGCAAACTTCTGTGATCGCATTCGTGTCGACCGCGTTGTCATCTGGGTCGGTGAAAACTAGCATCGGCAACTTGATCTGGGCGTAAACTACGGGAAGCTCGCCGTAGCCTCCACTAAACTTAAGTTCATTATCGAGTCCGAAAAGCTCAACTTGTCGGCCACCAGCAGATGAAATCGGCCCTTCACCCCTGATGCAGGCGGTAGGTTTTTCCATGACATCGTTAAGACTGAGGTGAAGCATCTCGCCGATGATCGAACCCAAGCTTGCTTCCGAGGTCACTCTCCACGCTGGCGCGACAAGAACCATGCGATCGACCTTGTCTTGATTCTCGAGTGCCAGGCGGCTCGCTATGAGTCCACCAAGCGAATAGCCAACCAAGGTCGCGGAAGTTGCGTAATCAGTGGCGATTTTAAAAACTGCAGACGATTGATCAATCCAGCTCGAAAATCTCACTTTATCGAGATCAGTCAGATCGACATCAAAATGATTCGCGAGCCGCGGGACAAGCACGTTGTAGCCGCTGTCGAGAAGAACTTTTGAAAATTGGTCCATTTCATGCGGGTTTGCACCATAACCGTGAAAGACGACCGCGACCTTGCCTGTCTTGTCGGGCAAGAAGTATCCAACCGAGTCGAGCGCCGCATCGCAAGGAGCATTCTGCGTCGCTTTCCAAGCATTCCAGCTCCTGATCATGGACAGCGTTTGAGGGTCACTTGTCAGCCGGTTGTAGAGAGAGCCCACGTCGGCGCCAGCGGTGCAGCCGTAGGTCGCCTCATTGAGGTGAAGTGTGAGGGTCGGCTTGAGTGCATGGCCCTGAACTTCCAGGCTTGCAACCGTTGCGCCAGTCGCATCGCTGATTGAAAACATGTGGGGTTGAACCGCTCGAACAAGTCGGAAACCAGTAATCATCGCACCCGCCGCCCCGTCAGGAGGATTAAAAGCACCGCTCGCCTCGTCGAATGTTGGCTGGAGCAGCATTGGTCCACCAGCATTCAGATCGGAACTGCAGCGGAGTTGCACCGCTTGGGCAGATTTCGCGCCCAGCAAGGCGGTGAAGATCGCAAATAACAAGGTGTGGAGTACTTTGGGTGACTTCATTCGTGACGCCATAGTCAAAAGGTGAGAGCAAGCGCCGAGCCAGCGCAATGACGAATTGAGGGTGGTCTCGGGGCTGTCGAGCCTGTCAAGGAAATCGACAATGAGAAAATTTCTACATTGTAAGCTCTTTTTCCCTTTTCGTTTTACTCGTCAGTTTTCAATCGTCCCCGTCGTCGCTGGGCTTACCGATCATCGGCAGAAGCGCTGCCGGTATGCGGGGATTGACCGATTTTTCATGAGCATTGGGTTCTTCTTCATCGACTCCATGGCCCTGGCCCTGGCCTGGGCCTGTACCACAATCAAGGCGTGAGCCTTGGTCGAAACCGTTTGAATCCTCGTCACCCACCTCGCAGTAGCCTTTGGCCCCGAAATTTGTGGGTGAACTTTCTCTTGGGTCATCCGCGGGCGGCGCGTCTGCGGCAAGCACCTGGCGAGTTAATCCCGGTGCGATCAAGCCGACGATCATGATCTTAAGAAACGCCTGAAACATGCATCTCTTCTCGGAAGAATCGCGCTGCTGTTTAACTTCGTGTCTCAGAACGATACTCTCAGAAAAATAAAGCGACAGCGATTTCAGACTTAATCGCGGAAAACTGTTGGAGGAATGAGAGCTCAATAGCTGTATTGCGGTTGACTGGTTGGCTGAGTTCCGCAAGGAGCGAGGTGCGCCACAAATTCATTCCTGACCAAAATCGGTCCGCCGAGTACTCAAGGCGAAATGAAGGCCACCCTAACGACGCGACAATTAATCCAGCGGCACCGCCCAGTGCGATGTTGTTGCCACCGATTTGTGCATTTTGAAATTCAATAGGAGCTTCGATCAGCACATATTCACGAAACATTCTCTGCGCTTGGGTTTTCGCCAGTCCAATAGCGGGACTCAATGCAAAAGCCATCGGCAAAGTACCTGGGTCTGTCTGCAGAGGTCGATAAAAAGCACTGATCACTCGCCAAGCAAAGCCGTGGTCGACGGGCTCAAACTCGCGAAAATTTTCGATTTCGATGAGCGTGAAACGATCGATAAACAGGTTTGGAACCGAAGGTTGATAGACTGCTCGTAAATCAAATCCATTGAGTGTTAAGCCCGGCGGGTACCCAGCACCTTCTGTTACCCGGTGCAGCCCGGGGCGCAAGAGAAAAGCGACTCCGCCGACTCCACTCGTTTGATCAAGGCCTAAACCAAAACGACTTGGCCCGTGACCCACGATTGGCGACTCGATCAAAGGAACCGGCTCATCCTTTGGCACTCCGAGCGGAACCTGCGATCTCAAGCGAAGAAGTGCCGATTGCAGAGTGACGTCGCGATCAGAGACTTGGCCCTTGGCTTTGTAAATTCGGTAATCCACAGCATCAAC
>JAYTRM010000168.1:0-28286 GCA_043746165.1 Bdellovibrionales bacterium
CTCCGAGTCTGAATGAGGTAAATACCGGGCTGTTTTGCTAAACCGAGGTCAACTTTCTTCTTAAAAGGAATCAAAACCTGCAGACACATCCCCGCAGGGGTGATTTTGATCGTCGGAATCAGCACAAAGACATCGTCTTCGCGAAGTAAGCCAATTGTTTCGTCGATCGAATGGCACGAGGAAGTTAAAACACCGCTGATCGTGGCGACGAGGTGATCGATTCCGTTTATTCGCTCAGGAACGGTGACGCTCGAAACCTCGGCATAGTGACGTCCGGTTGTCGGTGCGTTGAGTGCGACCATTACCGCGCGACTTTGCTCGCCGACATTTAATTTATTGTAGAGGAACTGGTAATTGCCGGCCGGCAGACGCCCGATCAAAACATCCTGCGTAAAGGGAACGACGCCCTGCTGCTGCTTAGGAAGCAAAGCCTCGTTGGCACAATTACCGGCGATATTATGAATTGCAAATTGGCGCACGCGAATGGTGTGGGCATCAATCCTTTCAATCTCGTGGTCGGCCACCGCGTAACAGGTGTTCGGAAGCGAGCCGTACAAAACGACATCGACGTTGTTTCTCTCCTCGAGGCCACGCGAAGGTGTCAGAAGAACATGGATTGGAATTTCCACCCGCTCGCTGTTAGCGGTGGCCAGGGCTTCACTTGCGCGAGCGTAGGTTGAAAATATCGAGACCGAGGTCAAGGTGAGAAGAGCAACTAAGAGCTTCATAAATCCTCCGTGATAAAACTTTTTTATGAGGCGGCCCCACCATGGGCGCACGCCAACCGAGGCGAACGCATCAGCGGCGTTCCATGAAACTTTATGAGTTCCCGGTTGTAACTGACGGGAAGCAATTTCGAGACCAAATCCATATCGCTCAAAAGTGAAAACGGATCGAACTAGACGTCCCAATCGTGGGATACCTAGACTGTGCTGATGCCTCGAAACTTGAGAAAAAACATCATGAAAAGCGCCGAGCTGAAAGCCACTTCGGCACCTCGCGTCCATAGATCGCGTCGATCAGTTTTTTAGTCGTATGGAAGGAGAGCCCAATTCCGTGGCAAGTGTAGCCTCCCGCAAAATAAACCTGCGGATCATCGGGAAGCGAGCCCACCATCGGCTCCCCATCGCGGGCAAAACCCATCACGCCAGACCACCGGTGGGTGATGCGAGCACTTTCAAGTTTCGGCAAGTGCTTGGTCACAAATTGGCCGAGAGCCGCTTGAATCGTCTCGGTGATGTGATCAGAGTACCCGACTTCCGTATCCTTCTCGATTTGCCTAAAGCCACCGATGAGGAGCTCGCCGGTCGGAAGTTGTCTAAAGTAGTCGAGGTAAAAATTGGCGTAGCAGGGTGCACTCATGAAACGCGGTACCGGTTCAGTCATGAGGCACTGGCCGCGCGTCGGATAAATTTTGTCTTTAAACCAATTTGCCAACTGGGGTGAATACCCGTTGAGGTTGAGAAGAATCATCGGCGCCTCGAACTCGCCGGCGTCGGTTTGTAAAACACGCACGTCGCCGCGCTCAGAGATTCCGGTTGCCTCGACGCCTTCAAAAAGATCGATTTTTAATTTTGATCGAATGTGCTCGACAAGGCGCACGGGATTTATCGCAGAGTCATCGAGGTATTTGATTCCCCCGACAAATTCGTAGGCACCGATCTCGCGTTCAATTTGCGCTTGCGCATAGACCTCGGTACGGATGGAAAGTGACTTCATGATTCCGGCGACTTTTTTGAGCTCGGCATATTCTGATTCGCTGGCCGCGAGTGAAAAGGTTCCGTTTTGTTCAAAGCCGAGCTCTGCAGCATTGTCTTGAATGATTTCTTGCTTGAGAAGTCGCAGGTTCTCCTCAGTGAACCGCCAGATTGCGGTGGCCTGCTCGAGTCCGTGTTTACTGATCATGCGATTGAAGTGCTCGACCGAACCGCAAGTGATGAAGCCGGCGTTGCGGCCGCTCGCGCCATAAGCTAAGCGTGATTTTTCAACTACGGCGATTTTAAGTGATGGATCTTCTTTTTGCAGCCAATAGGCCGTCGACAATCCTGAAATTCCCGCGCCAACGATGACGGCGTCATAGATTTTGACCTTCGAAGACCGTGATCGATCGAGCCAGTACGAAGTGCTCATGTTCTTCCTTTCAAACCAATTGGAGGTACATCTCTTGAGCCGTACACCGACAGGGCGGAGCCAGGCAGCGCGTACAGTGATAAGAAATTTGCGACCAGTAATCTGTAAATTCGGCTACTAATTTAAAACCAAGTTTATTGAGGTAGCGAAATGAAGAATTGTTGGGGCTTTCTTTCCATGAATGGCAAACAATGCCCAGGGTTCCGCAAGATTTTAAGCGTTCAATCGCCGTCTGCGAAAGCTTTCCACCCCAGCCTTGACCCTGGATCTCTACCGCTAAAAAAAGCGATTGAAAATAAGCTGTCTGATCTGGCCGGTGCGGCCAAAGATGCGGCGAGAGTCCCCGACCTTTTCCTGAACTCCAAGCACCAGGCGGAAAGGTCATGCGGATGCCTAAGATCCTATCTTCACGATCAACTAAAACGAGCGAATGCATCATGCCGCCCAGCCGCGACCGCTGCGCTATATCTTTCAGCTCAGAGTCGGAGTAATAGTCCACTCCGATTTCACGATCCGTGAACTCTTTTAGTTTTTCAATTTCGTGGGCATCGGTGCCAAGAGGACGAATGAGAAGCATCAGCCCAATTCAAGGCGCGGCCTAGTCTAAAGTCAAGGCTCTGGCTGGGATGCAGCAAGGGCCGGTCGAGTGGCAGAGAGCGACGCAAGTAATTACAATGAGGATGGAGAAACAACGAAGATGCATCGCAACCCGTCGACCGATCCAGAAATGCCACCGGGAACGCGCATTTGCACCGGCGAAGAAATTCAGAATCTCGATCGCCGCTGCGTCTCGGACTTCAATCTCAGCTCCGATCAACTCATGGAGAATGCCGGCCGGGCTGCGGCTAAGCTCATTCTAAATGAGCTGACAGATGCGAGCCGCTACCACGCCTTTGTTTATGCGGGAAAAGGTGGAAACGCGGGCGACGCCTTTGTTGTCGCCAGATATCTCTCCACCCGGTGCCGAAACGTCACTGTGATCTGTCTCGAGGACGAAACTCAGTTTCAAGGTGCCACGTTACGAAAATGGCAGGCGCTCGCAGCCGTCAAAGCTAAAATTATCACGGTGACCTCACCCGCCGCTTGGGCAAAACTTGCCCTTCCGGCTTGCGAGCGCGGTTTGATCGTCGACGGATTACTCGGCACTGGCCTCAGGGGAGCACCAAAGGCACACTACCTTTCGGCCATTGAGCAGATCAATGCCTGCGAGTTGCCTGTCTATGCTCTCGATATCGCGTCGGGCGTCAATGCCGATCTCGGCACCGTCGAAGTGGCTGCGGTCAAGGCTCGCATGACCATCGCTTTTGGATTTTCGAAACGCGGCCACTTTTTGCCACCCGGTACGATTCACTGTGGAAAACTCTGTGTGGTCGACATCGATTATCCGCGTGATCTCAACTCCGGCGGAAGCGCTTACTTGGTTGAAGCCCAACATATTCGACAAATGTTAATGCCGCGCTCACCGTATGGATTTAAAAATACCTTTGGTCATGCCTACATCGTCGGAGGCTCAGAGGGCAAAGTCGGCGCTCCAGCCCTTTCGGCCGCGGCTGCTCACCGTTCTGGAGCCGGGCTCGTGACCGCGGCGACTTGGAAAGACTCTGCAGGTGTACTCGCCGTCAAAGTCGGTCTCACCACGATGAGCGAAGCGCTTCCCGCGACTGCCAGTGCCAAAAAGGTTTGGGCCGTGTCCCTGGACCGATTTTCGAGCGTCGCAATCGGTCCTGGCCTCGGGGTCACGACGCGAGCGCGAGACCTTATTTTACAAGTCATCGAAAAATACCTTGGACCATTGGTTCTCGATGCCGACGCGCTCACCCTCCTCGCCCAGTACGAACTTTTGGATCGGCTAAAAAAGCGCAAAGGATCCACTATACTCACACCCCATCCAGGGGAGGCCGCCCGACTTCTCGGTGTTCCAAGCTCCGTGGTCGTCGCCGATGGGTTCACGACCAGCTGCAAACTTGCAGAGATCAGTGGCTCTATTGCAATCATTAAAGGCTCAACGACGTTTGTCGCCGGGCCCGGTCAGCCAGTGATGGCGATTCGCGCGCCGAATGACGGCATGGCAAAAGCCGGGAGCGGCGACATTCTCACAGGATTGATTTGTGGACTTCTCGCACAAAAGCAGACACCGAGTTCCGCGGCCCTCGTCGGAGTTTACTTGCATCAGCTCGCCGGCCGATTTGCCGCGAAAAACATCGGCACCCGTGCGCTGATCGCATCAGATCTCTTGCGCTTTACTTCACTCGCCTGGCGCGACCTTGCTCCTACTTTGGAATGCGGCAAATGAAATTTGCACGTCGGGTTCGCTATGATTTACTTTGGTCGGGATGCGCGGGGCTGATCGCTCTCATGCTCGCTTATTGGAACTACGGATGGGATCGTTTTCGCCAAGTCGATTTCAAAATTCCATTTGATTACTGGGGCGACGTTCTAATTACCCTTCCCACAATCAAGGCCGTCACAACGGAAGATTGGTGGCCGTTCACTCCGCTTCATTCCGATCGTGCCGGTGCGCCATTTGGCATGAACACCGGCGACTGGCCGCAGTCTGAAAACATTAACTTCATTTTATTTAAAGTCCTCGGTTGGTTGTTGCGCGATCCCGCGCAAATTCTAAACCTCTACTTTGCAATCAGCTTTTTCTTGGTCGCTGCGACGACGACCTACGTTTTACGCCGCTGGCGTCTGCAACCGGTTCTCGCAATCGCGTGCGGAATCGTCTTTGCTTTATTGCCCTATCACTACCTGCGGTTTCATCATGTCCTGCTGAGCAATTACTGGGCCGTTCCTGTGGCGATTCACTATGCATTAAAACTCGGACGCAAGCGGGTCCTCTTTCGCCAGCGCGAGCGCTGGAGCTGGAAGGAGCTTAAAGGTTTTGCAGTCTTCGCTTTTCTTCTTGCTGGCAGCGGAATCTACTACGCGTTCTTTACTTGTTTCTTCCTCCTCGCTGCTGGATTGTCGGCCTGGCGTGCACGCGGAAATCGGCGCTCATTTTGGTCAGCCGGTTTGGCCTCGGCAATTATTTCGTTCTTTGTCTTCGTCAATCTTTATCCCCACATGCTTTACGTGTTCAACAATGGCCGCAACCCCAGGGTTTCGGTTCGCTCGGCGGGAGATGCCGAATTCTACTCACTGCGCCTGATGAACTTGCTCACGCCGCTACCCGATCACAATTGGCCATTCATGATTTGGCTCAACCAGAAATTTCCCCGGCCAGTGATCAATTTCGAAGGCGTCGGCGAATATATGGGTCTGCTCGCGATCCTCGGCACCCTGATCCTGATCGGGGGGATTGTTCGAAGGCGCAAATCAGGTCTCGTGCCTGAACTCGGATTTCTCTGGGTCTCTGGTTTTCTCTTGGGTACCTACGGCGGCTTCGGTGAACTTTTTAACTCCCTCGTTTACGCGGGAATTCGCTGCTACAACCGACTCAGTCCCTTTTTGGCGCTGATGGGGCTCATAGCTTTGTTTTTCACTCTCCATCGGTTTTTGCTGCGCAGACGCTGGTCTGCGTATCCAACACTCCTTGCGGCCTTGCCAGTAGCGGTCGCAGGAGTTTGGATCGCCCTCTCGGACCAAGTCGGCACGACGATGAAATCCCTTAGGCCTTGGGATCGCTACCTCTCTGATCAAAATTTTGTGCGACAAATTGAAGCTCAGAACCCGGGTGTCCATATGATCTTGCAACTCCCATTTATCAGCTTTCCCGAGGCCGGAAACGTTGAGCTGATGCCCGACTTCGCGCACTTTGTCGGGTACACCAACTCAGATCGCCTGCGTTGGAGTTACGGCATCATGCGCGATCGCCCGGGCGAACTCACACTTAAGATGCTCAGCCACGAACCTTTGGATCTGTCTGCAATTCGCGCCGAAAACTACGACGGAATCTACATTGATCGCGCCGGCTACGCTGACTCCGGCGAAGCTGTGATCAAGCAACTCCGTGAGCTCATCGCCAGCCCACCGAGCTTCAGTCGCGACGGGCGGCTGGCGTTTTTTGGAGGTACCCGGTTCCCATCGCAGAAGCGGCGCGGCGACGAGCAGCCCGCCTCCAATGGTAAATAGTCTTAGATACTAGAGTCGACTGTTTCAACAATTCCGCCGCGGAGAAGACGAAGCTTACGGCCGCGCCATAGGACCCGCGAAGAGAGCGCGATGTGAAACCACATGGGTAAGTACAAAGACTCGCGCAGGAACCAAAAGAAAGCGCCCTTGATGCCAAGGCCTGAATCGGTCGCTCTCATCATCAAAAGATCACAGATCATCCACACCAAGATGTGCACACCCACAAAGGCCGAAGCGCCACCAAGGCCAAAATTAAAGAGCGAGCAGAAACCAAGGGCTCCGAAAATTCCGGTAAGCCAAAGTGAGAAAACAGGCTCGACGGCGAACAGTTGCGGCGCTTGGGATTTGCGGATTCTTCCCCAACGAACGTGCCTGGACCAAAATGCCGCAAACGAATACTGGCTGAGTGGCTGGACAATCGGCTGGGCCATAATTTCAACGCGGCGTTTGAGGTGAAGCATGGCAATGCCGGCCATGTAGTCTTCGGCCAGGTAGCCGCTCAAAACCTTAAGGCCGCCGAACCTTTCAAGATCGCTTTTTCGAAAGAGCATCGATTTTCCAACGACCACTGGATTGCCGAGCTCGCGCGACAGCAGCATCCAGCGTGCGTAAAAAGTATTGAGGAACACGGCTTCGAGCCAACCCCCGAGTTCGGCTGGCCTGCGACCCGAGACGACCGCGGTGACGACGCCGACATCGCTGGTGAAATGTTCAATCGCTGTGTAAAGGTAATCTGGATCTACGCAAACGTTGCTGTCGCTAATTAAGATCCAGTCATGTTGGGCCTGTGCATAACTCGAGACCAAGTTTGAAACTTTGGGATTTGCGCCTATTTTCACGTCGCCGATAATGAGTCGCGCTCGGACTCTGGGGTACTTCGCGATGAGCTCTTGAATCACCGGTACGGCAGGGTCACCTGCATCCGCAACGGAGAACAAAATTTCAAACTTCATGTATTTGAGATTAAAGAAACTTTCAAAGTTTACTCGCAAATCGCCGTCAACACCCTTAACAGGCTTCAAAATCGAAATCGGCTGAGGAAACGGACGCTCACGCGTTGTTTTCACCTTCATTCGATTTTGAAAATGGCGAAATCCGAGCCGGGTGCCCCAGATATTAAAGAAGTGAGCCGTGATCCAAAAGCTCAATCCCAGAATCGAAAGTAGGGGGATGAGGAATGTGTGAGCCAGTCACGACCTCCCGGTAGAATTTAAACTCAAGTTGTTGACGGCGGATGGCCTCAAGTATGGCTTCTGCCCTCGGTTCGCAATGAAGAATCGTCTTCCATGAGTTGATCTGCTGCGGGCGGCGAAGTGCAGAGGTCGCGATGATCGGAAGTCCGCTCGATCGCGCTTCGGAATGCATCCTTGTGCCGCTGCCGGCCTCCCAAGCGTCGATCGCGTGGCCGAGTTCTTGTCTCTGTCCCCAAAGCAAGCCGGTCTCGGGATGAGCGCGCTTAGGTTGAGCGGCGATGACGAGTCCACCTTGTGCCCGGATCTGGTTAGACATTTCTAATATATTGTCTTTAGGTTCAAAAAACCGGGAAACACCGAGACCTAGAATTTGGGTCTTGCGCATTCCGATCAAGGAGCAAGTTTCGATTTCAACACCTGGAATGACGACCATTCGGTAGCGCTCCCAGGCCCGTTCCATTTCGCTGAGCAAAATGCCACGATAAATCGGAAACAAAGCAGGGGTCAGCGTGCGGCCCAGACCTGCCATAGCAAGACCAATCAGACCATCCTGCCGATTGATTCGATCGGTGATTGCAATGCAACCGAAGCCGCGGATGCCGTAGAAGTCGATCAGCTCCGGAATCGTCAGCTGCCCGCCACTAAACTTGGATCGGATACGGAGATCGGCCAGCATCAGCCCGCGATCACCGGCGATCATTTGCTTTCTGAGTTGTCGAACCGAAGTGTTCTTCATTCACAGTACCTATCGGTAGTCGTTGTCCTCGACAACAGCATTGTCGAGGTTTTTGTTGTGCCCCTAAAACAAGACCTAAGTCGAGGACCGCCACTTCCGAAGTCGGATTGGTGAGGTCAAGCCGCTTCCTGCTCCCAGATTTTTACCGGAGCTTCTTTTTCCGGTACAACAACTTCCGGAAAGATTATGGGTTCGACAGTCTTGCGCATTTTTCGATCGATGAGCAGCTGCGGGAAAATAGCCAGCACTGCCGGAAGGAAAACTAAATCGCCAATCAAACCGGCCAAAATCGAAACGATCATGCAGGCGCCGAATGTGCGATTGAGCGGAAAATACGAAAACATGAAAACCGAAAATCCCATCATGATAACTAAGGTTGATACCAAGCACGGATTTCCCTCGAGATGAAAAGCGCGCGTAATTGGACGCGCGCACGGAAGTCGCTGCACGTCGCGGAGGCGGTTGAGAAGATAGACCGTGTTGTTAAACGCGAGACCAAGAGCGATCGAGAAAATAATTGCGACTCCCGGCTTCACCGGTGTGTGCGTCACGGCGATAAAACCAAGAAGTGCTATCGGGGGAATCAGGTTTGGTACGCACGCAACAAGCGCCCAGCGCAGTGAGCGAAAGATCACTGCCAAGATCACTGCGATTATGATCAGAGCTTGCCAGAAACCGAAAATTAAGTCGTTTGAAATTTCATTGTTAATGGTGTGCACGTAGGCGCCCATTCCACCGACTTCCACCTGCCCATCGGGAAAAGCTGCTTGCATTTTTAGTTTCAGTGAGGTGACTAAAGCTTGCACTTCGTTGCTGGGCAAATCGTGAAGCTTGAGCGAAACCCGCAAATTGCGGTTTTGATCCGTCAGGAACTCAGCCAGGGGATTTTGCTCGGCAAACGAATAGAGAAAGTATGTTTCGGCAATGGCCTTCTGTGATGTTGGCAAAGCGGAGCTAGCTCCTCCTGGATTGCTCGCGCGCAGGAATTCAGGAACGCTCAAGGCACTGCCGACGCCACTTGTGCCCCTGATTTCGCCCAGCACCTGATCGAGCCTGGTAATGCGTTGTGGATTTTTCCAAGCGTCGACTTCCTTGAACTTTATTTCCATTTCCAGTGGCAGGACTCCGCCCATGCTGCGATCAATACTTTCAGTGGAAGTCCGCGCTTCCTGCCCTGCCGGCAGATCATCAAACAGGCGCCCCGTCCAATCAAGGTGCCGGCCGACAAACACGAAGATGCAGCAGAGAGCGACAATTCCGATACTCACCGGCTTGCTAAAGCGCATTGCCAGAAGCGCCCAACGTGCCGGCCGATTCACCCACGCACGAGGAACCGGATGAGGCATGAGAATCATCATAGGCAGTAGCCCCAGGCTCGTCAGCAGCCAAGACACCATCACGGCAAGAGCAACCGCGAGGCCGTAATTACGAATGAGCGGCACCTCGCTACTCAGCAGGGTCAGAAAACCAACGCACGTCGTGAGCGCACCGAGTAAATTCGGAAGCCAAACAGCGCGATTGGCCATAACAATAAGCTGCCATTTTGTGAGATGTGAATCCCGGTTTGCGGAGTGGTCTTCGTGATAGCGCAGTAAGGTATGGACCACCAGCGACACGACCGTGATGAAAACCAAAATCGGAATCGTCGACGACAGAATCGTAAACGGGAGCCCCGACCAAGCCATCGCGGCAATGACCATGACATTGGCAAAGCCAGTCAGTGCGAGCGGAATAAAGAGAGTCGAGATACTTCGGAAAATCAAAATTAGGGTGATCGCGCAAGCGAGCACCGTAAAGAGCAGGAAGTTGCGAAGCTCTTTGTTGAGAAGTAGTCCGAGTTCAGTTTGCACGGCAGGCACGCCACCAAGGCTTGCGATAGAGCCTTTAAAACCGTTCGCAAGAACTTCCTTCATCTCGGTTTCAAACTTCATCATGAGCTCAACGTTTGGCTCTTCGAGTTCAACGTAAATCATGGCGCTTCGGGCATCTTGGCTGATCAAAGCCGGCGCAAGCAGCTTGTCGTCCAAAACGCGATCGTGCCACTGTGACTCCGGCGTCAACCGAATGACTTCACCAACGTTGATGCTTCCCTCGTCGCCGGCCATTCCTTTTACATTGGCGAGACTGATGACCTCATGCACGCCTGAAATTTTGCCCACCTTGACGGAAAAATCTGATAATTTTTTTATCCTTTCTTGCGTAAGCCAAGTGCCCGACTCCGAGCCAGCAAGCTCTATCATCGCGATGAATGTGGGGCGATCCACCAAATGAAAGTGATCTCGAATCGAATGATCCATTTCCAACGCCGGGTGATGCGGCGGCAAAAACTGCATAATTGAATATTGAGTCTTAAGACTACTAAAACTGCTCGCACCAACTGCACCGATGAGAATCAATGCCGCAATACCTACCCAGGCTAAAAGTTGGACATTCCGTGCAACTTTTAGGTTTGGGCTCTGGCCTCGCTCGTGTGACGTCTGGCCCCAACTCTGCTCGAGCTTAGGAGATTTCACCAACTGGAGATTACTTTTCATAGGTCTTGAATCCTAGTTGAGCCGCGAGAATTGCGCGGATTTGCTTTAGCCAATCACCGACAAGATCGGTGTCCTAGACCAAAGCTTGAGCCCGCAGCTTAGGATTGAATTTTTCTTCTGGTTTTTCTCTGGTTTTCTTCTGTTTTTCTTCTGTTTTTCTTAAAAGAGAGCGATCTTACCGACGCGAATCGATCAGCTTTTGATCACTGGCTGGGGTGTGAAAAGATTGGTCAAAAACCAATATTTAAAATCGGAGCGACGTAGAAGAGTCCGGTTTCATTAATGTTACACACACCGATCTGAACCCCGTGCAGATTTTTGGCGACGTTGACAACTCCGATTTGTAATCCGTAGACGTCGAGCGCCGTGTTGTAGAGACCAATCTGAAATCCGTAGACCTTTGTAAATGAACTTAAATTAACCAGGGCCAGCTGTAAGCCGGCCACCTCCGATTCAGCGCGATTGATATTGGCAATTGCGGCGAGTTGAAGGCCAAACACGTGAGTTTTGCTGGTATTCACGTTGGTTAGGCCCGCAAATTGGAGCGCGATGATGGTGGTATCTCCATTGGTCAGGTTAAATAGGCCAGAAAGCGCGATACCGTTGAACTTTTGGTCGGTCACATTTCCCAACACACCAAAATCAAGACCGTAAACTCCGTGATGCCGTCCCCAGAGCAAACTCAAGCGCGCGCCGGTAACAGTGTACTCTTCGCTTGGAAACTGGATTCCCGGGACAACCGCAAGTGAAAGTGGCGACATCGCCGCCGAAGCCAGCTGCGGGGTTGCCGCAGTCAACGCGAGAAAAAATGCGATTTTAAAAATAAATGTTTTCATGGCTTGATCATAACGTCTGCCGATTTCAGCAGCACGATGGAACGCCAAATTTAGTAAAAAGCTGGACAAAGAAACAGGGCAAAGCAAAACCTAAGTCGAGCTAAACCGAGCGGCTTTAAAACGCAGTACCGGTCGTAAAGGAGTCTGCATTTCCAACTGGCGCAGAAAGGGCTTTCAGCCCTAGGACCGAGGCAACCAAACTCGAAACGCTACCCAGAGTTGCCGCCGTCGACGCCAGTGGTGAAGCACCACCTAAATCCGAGGTCAAAATAAGAACGGCTCCGGAAGAACGGGCTGAACCGGCAGGAGTTGCTACAGACGCAGCAATCGTTGTCCCGACCGTTGTAAGTGAGCCACCTAACTGCTTGGTACTGATCAGCGTTGGACTGTTAGCACCCGAGGCGGTCTTGGTCGTAGCACCGCCAAGCGATCCAGAAGCTCCGCTCGTCGAACTATCGCCCCCGCCGCCCCCGCCACCACCGACCGATGTCCCTGCCGACACACCGGGAATGTTAGCCGATGCGCTGGTCTGAGCTGAGGCGGTGAAAGAGGCTATGCCCAAAAACACAAAGGTCAGTGCACTTGTCAAAATTTGTAAACGAGTAAGCGAATGACAAACTAAACAAGATAAGGTTGGAATGCGAAATTGATTCATGGTTTCTCTCCCAGAGGCTTTGGACCCACTGCGCAGATCGCTCACAAGAGTTCTAGCACCGCAAAGCCCTCTTGTCACGATCTTGAGAGCTGTTGTTATTTCTTCAGCGGCGGCTGCCGCCGTTTCATTTTGAGACGACGAACTTTACGACGACTGCGCCGACTTTCCCGATCAGGCGCTCTAGAACATAGCGGACCGGGACTAGGAATTGCAGCTATTTAAGCTGTTGCAGCCTAAAGTGAGGATAGGAAAAGAGTGAATTGCCGGCCAATTTCTGTCGATAAGTTACCAACAGATTTACCGGGTTTGTAAGGAGTAGCGATGTCATCTCTTGAAAAAACCAAATCGACACGCGATTTCAGGTGCGCTCCGCGCGCGCTGCTGGTGCTCGTCGCGGTTTGTTTTCTCTCCTTGCAGGCGAAGGCTGGTGGCTGCAACGCGGGTGGCGACGATGATTCCGAATGTGACGCTGACATTTCAACAAATAACCAGAATGCGTGCGCAAACGCGAGTGATACGACGACGTGCTATGCGACGGCGGCACCGGGTGGGATCGGCGACGGAAATACAGCATCGCAGGCAGCAGGTGACAACACTGCGGCTTCATGCCAGGCGCAGGCTGCTCAAAACCAAAAACTATCAAAATCCGCTACCGATAAAGCCAATGCCTGTCAGGCTTCAATTGCCGACTGTAAAAAGCATTGCCAGGCTTCGATCGACAAATGGACGAAGACTAAGCAGACCGACATGGCCTCAGACGCAACAAGGCCAAAGGCGATGGGCCAAGACACTCAAAAAGTTTCTTATTTTACGGAGCAGGCCGGAAAATGTCCGGACCTCGCGGGTAATGTCGCCTCAGCCAATTCGGCCGCAGATCAAGCCGGGGAAAATGTGGGAACAAACAATAAGTGCAAAGACCAGAATGCAACCACACCTCCAATGAGTCCACCGCAAATGCCCTCAAGCGCCGGTAACCCCTCGGCGGCCCCTGACAATTCGATTGCGACATCAGGTACTCCAATCCAAAATTTAGTCGGTACGCCGGGTTCGGCAGTCGGTTTATCCCCAGCGCCTGCCGCAAGCACGACCATGGCCAGCGCAATGCCGGCAGGCGCGGCAGCGAACAATTCGGCTTACAACCCCGGTCCTCAGACCGCGAGCACGAGCGACGGCAGCGGTAACGGAAGCGGAAGCGGCTCGAGCAATTTCGGCGCAGGCGGGGCAGCCGCAGGTTCAGGAGCCACGGTAAAAAAAGACCCTGTAGCAGGCTCGGGTAAAGCATCTGGCGGAGCAAGCGACGCCGGAGGTGGCGGCGGAGGTGGCTTCGGTGGCGGCGGCCGCGTAGCACTCGATCCGGCTTCAGTTGAGAAAAAAGCTAAGGCCAAAGCGCTCGCAGGAATGACCGTGAAACCCGTCGACGGAATTACAGGTCCGCTCGGAGGAACACTCTTTGAAAAAGTCAGCCACCAGTACCAGTTGCAAAAGCACAATATGATTCATGACCCGAAAGATTTGCAGTAACCCATTGGCAGCCCAGCGGTAGCCAGCCCCAACAGAAGCCAGGCGACAGGCCGCCTGTGGCCTGTCGTTTTGAACCGAAGACAACTGGCTGATTAGTGGCTCAAGTCCACGAGGTCGATGACCTGATAAGGACTCACCTTAAATCCCTGAACTTTTTTTCCGACGCCGAAAACCTGCATGCGTGTCACCAGCGGAACAATCACGGCGTCACGTTCGACGATCATCGCATTGGCTTGGTTGATCCATTGATCCCGTTGTTGCGAACTCTCTGCACCACGAATCTTCTCGATTAATTTTTCAAAATCAGGATTTGAATAGCGAGAATAGTTATCTCCCAATTCGGTCGAAAATGAAGACAAGTGGTGAGTTTGATCGCGATACGTCGCGCTCATTCCCAAGAGATAAATATCGGGTGGGTCTCTCGCCAAATGGCCAAGCAGTGACTTCAGATCCGTCGGCTCGAGGTCGACATCGAGATCGAGTTGCTTTTTAAAATCGGCCTGAAGTCGCTCGGTCACAATGCGGGTGAATTCAGAAGAACCAAACGCGAGGTGCAGTCTTGGCTTTTTCGCACTCTTCACCTCGCGAACAGCTTCTGCGTCGTGAAGCTCACTCCCCTTGATTGCAGGCGCGATCGTCTGCGGAACCAGCGTCACTTGCGCTCGAAACATGCCGTGCAAGAGGCGCTCGAGGTCAGCGCGGTTCACAACCGATGCGATCGCGCGGCGAAGTTTAAGATCGTGGGTCGGACCTTTTTGGACGTTAAAACCGAGGTAAAAAACCGTCGTGCTCGAAAACGTTTGAATTAGACCTTGGGATCTCAGGCGATCAACTTCACTCATGCTCACGTTCGATAGAATATCGACTCTCCCCGACTCAAACAGGTTCATCGCCGTCACTTCTTCGGGAAGAATTTGATAGATAATTTCACTCCCCTTATGGGCACGATATGGATTGGGCGAGAGCTCAATTTTTTCGCCAAGCCGATTGTTTTTGATGAAGTAATCGCCAGTACTAGGAAATTTTTCTTTCCACTGACCGTGATTTTCAGAAAGCAAGTCACCACGAATTGGCGCTGCTTCTGGCAACGCAAGCTTGAGCAGAAAATCTGGGTCAGGCTGCTCAAGTTCGATCGTCAGTTCGTCCGCCTGAGCCGTCACTTTGAGCGCCGAGACCGGGAGCGATCCGGAGTAGATCTTGCGAGCGTTTGCGATAGAAAAAAATCGGGCAGCGTCCGGAGAGGCGACTTTCGGATCGACCGCCCTCTGCAACGCCAAGGCAAATTCTAAAGCAGAAACGGGGTGTCCGTCCGACCAGCGAGCGTCCGGCCGAACGCGAAAATGGTAGGTGCGGCGATCGGACGATAAACTGTCGGTCGCCACCAAAGCCCGTTTGAGCTCTCCTCGCGCATCTAGTGCAAAAAGGCCCTCGTTGACGTTGCGTAAAATTCCGAAGCCATATTGGTCAATGACTTGGGCAGGGTCTAGGGTGCTTGGCTCCCCACCAATTTGAATGCGAATGGGTTCCGCGCCGCGCACGACTGCACTTGCCACAGCAGTGGCCGCAAGCGCAAAAAGCAAAATGATCCGGGCTGAATCGACAAGGATATTCATAGGTAATAGAGATTTTGCCATGTTTTCTGCCGAGAAGTGAATGCTAAGATGAATTTCCGCGCCTCCATCTCGATATCTTCATGCGGAAATTGACAGCAATAGCGTCAAATGGAACTATGGCCCGCTCAAAGGAAACCCATGCCGCACGACTCACAAACGCCGACCGCTCAGCCTGCCGCTCAGCCTGCCGCTCGGGCGCCGGTTCAGCCGACCACCAAGAAATTCGATTCACAGACCGTCCAATCGGCAATCGAACTGCTTTCGCACTTTGTGGAAAACAGCGCGAGTCTCGAGGCGCTGTCCGATGATCAGCGGGTCGCGCTTCTTAAGTATTCAGGCCAACTTTCGCGCCCGGCCCGCGATGAAATTCGCATTCGCAACCGCGAAATTGACCGGGCCCGCCGTAAGAGGATCACTGGGCAAGACCGCGCCGCCCGCGCCAAGACCGGAATCCGCGAAGCCCGCACTGGACCTGTGTTTGTCGCGCCCCTGCAAATCACCAATGGCACTGAGCCCACGGATGAACAGATTTTGCTTTCCTCGCGCAATTGCTACGTTTGTAAGGCGGAGTTCACGCGACTCCATTTCTTCTACGATTCGATGTGCCCGACCTGCGCGGAACTTAACTATCAAAAGCGTTTTCAGACGGCGAGGCTAGACGGCCAAGTCGCCCTCATCACCGGCTCGCGCCTTAAGATTGGATATCACTGCACTCTGATGATGTTGCGCGCGGGTGCGCGCGTGATTGCAACAACGCGCTTTCCGGTCGACTCAGCCGCACGGTTCGCCCGCGAGAGTGACTTTGAAGAGTGGGGCCATCGCCTCGAGATTCACGGCCTCGATCTTCGCCACACTCCAAGTGTTGAGATTTTTTGCCGCTATATTGAACAAACGATCGACCGCCTCGATATCTTGATCAACAACGCCGCACAGACGGTTCGCCGTCCTCCCGGCTTTTATCAGCACATGATGGCGGGTGAATCGACAACCGAGGCGCAGTGGACTCCGCGCGTTCGCGAACTTTTGAAATCTCACGAGCATTGCAAACAGCAACTGAACTCTTTAACGCAGTTGATGCAACTTCCGGGCGGTTCTGAAGTCATGGATCTCAATTCAAAAGTTCCGCTCAGCTGGCACGGCACCGCTCCCGGTATTGGCATCCGCGCTTCAGCAAGACTCTCGCAGATTCCCTATTCGATCGATAACTCGCTTCAAGTTGAAGAGGTTTTTCCCAAGGGCAAGCTCGATCAAGATCTGCAGCAAATCGACCTGCGTGAAACCAATTCATGGCGTTACAAGCTGGCCGAAGTGCCGACGCCTGAAATGCTTGAGGTCCAGCTCGTCAACAGCGTCGCACCCTTCGTGCTGTGCAGTCGCCTGGCCTCGGTGATGAGACGTGATTTTACCGGACAGAAACACATCGTGAACGTTACGGCAATGGAAGGAAAATTCCACCGCTTTACAAAAAGCGATCGCCATCCGCACACCAATATGGCGAAAGCCGCGCTCAACATGCTCACACACACTTCGGCAAGCGATCTGGCCAAAGACGGAATTTACATGAATGCGGTCGATACCGGCTGGGTCACAGATGAAGATCCGGTGACTCTCGCTGAACGCAAGACAGCGGTTCACGATTTTCAACCGCCGCTTGATATCGTCGATGGTGCCGCTCGAGTTTGCGACCCGTTTTTCCACGGGATCCTCAGCGGTCACCACTGGTGCGGCAAATTTCTTAAAGATTACATGCCCACCGACTGGTGATCAGATTGGTCATTTGCCGATTGAACTGCCGATTGATCTGCCGGGTGGCAGTCCATTTGACTCTTCTGATCGATGAACTCGCTATACTTGCACTCGATGACGGCTTTACCGTCGCGGTCATGAGCCACCGCAAGCCAGTCGTGTGCACCTTTTCTTTCCATGGTGAAGAATCCGAAATCCTTGTAGCAACTGGAAACTATCCCCACCGCTTTTTCAAACGACTCCGACCCGGTCGCGAGCGAAGTGCCGCTATTGCCGCTGATTACTTCAGGCGGACGATTGTCCTTAAAGCGGTTGATACTCAAAATGTGCACGTGGCCAACGAGCACGAGGCCCAGCCGCTGATTTTTCTTTAGCAGCGCCTTGGGAAATTTCACCGCATGTGAAGCCTCGTCATCGACACCGGGAGTGAGCAACGGGCGATGAAGCGCAAGCCATTGAAAATGTCCCGGCGTCGGCTTCACTAGATCGATACTCTTTTGCACGTTGGCGTCATCCGAAGCATCAACCACCGCAAGGGTGTGATCGCCGATCTGCACCTGAAATGGCTGCGTTTGTTCGACACATGGAGCGAAGGGGCGGGGGTCGATCAGGACGCCCCAACCGATTCCACCACGCATGCAGTTTTCGTGATTGCCGCGCACGAACACCCACGGAGCCGCAGCGAAAAGTGGTTGAACGGGATTTAAGAGATCCTCTTTCCAAGAAGCGTACTTATCACCCGCCGACGAGGGCTGGCACCTCGTATCGCCCGGAGGACACTCTGTTTCGCGGTAATGATAATCGCCGACGTGAATCACCAAGTCGGGTTTCCATTTGGCGGCCACTTCGGCCAATTTGGCAAAAGGCCAAAGCTTGGGGTCATTGCAAGCTTGAATGACCTTTTCACCATCTTTACCAGCCTTCAAGCGACAGCCCGTATCACCCACGACCATGATACGCTGAGGATTTACCTTGAGAAGCGCCAAGGCATGATGACCAATCTGAGCAGACGTCGCGGCCTGCGGAATGATCGCGGTGCACACCAGAATAGGAAATGCATTGGTCTGCGGGCTCCGCGGTTTCATGACTGTCAAGGTCTGATCGATTTGAATCCTTGGGCAGTCGAACGTGTCAACAACGGCGCGCGCTTCGAGCACTGAGTCCGAATTGATTTCGGTCCAGCTCGCCACCACCGGATCGTGGACTTTAACTTCGGTATGAGTGCAGGCCGCAAGTAGGGTGGCACTGAGAAATAGACCTTTACGAAAATTCATATCTTTAGCACCTCAAGTTTGCACGGATTCTGCTTGAGTCGTAACCTTTGGGGAACACTTCACTCACAGCGTTAGCTGATGGCGTATAATTTCCCCCACGATCGAGTCATTGCCAAGACTGACCGTCACCGCACCGTCCATTGCCATGAGAGTCCAGCGATTGTCTCGACTCAGCATGCCCTCAAGCTTTTTGAGAAAGGACGAGGCGAAGGAATAAAGTTCGATCTCACTTGAACGATGGATCGGCGTCGACCGCAATTCAACCAGCATCGAAGTCGTGTCTTTGTAAGTGTAGACTTTGACTTTTTTTGCGGCCTTTGCGGCACGGTGAACTTTCCTTGCACTCGGATTTCCAACTTCGATCCAAAGTATTGTTTCGCCCGTGAGGGAGTTGGCGCGGATGCAGGGAAGGTCAGGATCGCTGAGTCCACCTGGTGAGAACTCGATTCCCTCACAAAAATTGAGCGCATAAGCGAGAATCCGCGTGAGAAGGTACGGCATAGCCTCAGAGGGATGCATCGGCACGCGAAGATCAAAAGTTTCATAGACGCCGCGATCGACATCTGAAAGATCGATGCGAAAACGATAGAGAGTAGTTGAGGCTTGCGACATCCGGCCAATATGCAGGCTTGGGCCTAGGGATTCAAGGGTAAAACAGGCGCCTGGGTAATTTGCGGGCGTTGCTGCTGGTGAGTGGCGTCGAGTTGGCAACTGCCTCGGTGGAGGGCTTCATGGGCGACTTCGTGGAAGGCTTTTGGTGGGCGACGGACTTCAGGAGTCTAATTGCAACTGGGTTTTGAACCGAGCACAAGCGGGTTACCGTTGCTTTTTGCGCGATCATGCCCGGCCAATCGAATATTAATTTTATAAAGCGAAAATGTTTGACAGAGAAAATGGCTGCCCAGAATTCGCCGAGAGCTCTGTCGGGATTGGGTTGCGAGGTGGGACGCGGAAATGGTTGGTTGCGTGGCACCATGGGGCGCTCACGGCGCTCGATGAACCCCTGGGCAAGCTTTGCTCAATGCTTTTCTAAATTGCGAAAAGTCCGAAAATCACTTTTAAAACCTGGTGACGTGTGAACAGGCGAATCGAGGTGAAGAGCCCCTGGACCTTGTCGCCGAGCTTTCTTAGCTCCGCTAAGTTCGGAAGCTTCAGCTTTTTGCCAAACTTCAATATCTTGTCCTTGAGATGACCAACTTCTGTTGGATACGCAATTGGTGACCCCTGCACGGTCGTGTCGGCCGCGCAGCTTTCGATGCCAGTAAAACCAGCTCCCGCTGCAGAGCGAAGAATCAATTGGCCAGAGCTCCTCGGCGCACGACTTGCCCACACAATTTCGAAATGCTTCGATACGAGTCCGGTCCATCGTCGTCTCCGAACCCTCCAGGCCGCAAAGTAAACGGACGCAGGCATGATATCGAACCCCTCCGTCAGGGCAAGATCCGTGATTGTATCAGTTCAAAACGAATCGTTTATGAAGGTCATGTACCGGCGCGAGCTCGTTTCTAAAAACAGAACACCCTCTAGAAATCGCTCATCTCAGGGCAATTTTGTGATAAGATTAGATTCTCCTCAAGTCTCGGAGAGTTATGAGCGCGTTCCACAAGAAAATCTTTGTCGTGGGCTTTTTTATTTTCGCTTCATCTGCCGTTGCAAATGCGGCGTGTACGTCCTGCTTTACGACTGTAAATACGCATCAACAGTGCGGCGGCTACCCCATTACAATTACGACTCTTCCTTTTAATGTGGGTTGCGGCGATGGCGCGGAAACCCATCACCATCTGACCTTTTCGCCCGGTACGGCGTGCTCCTATAGCTCGTCGAACAAGATTCAACTGACTGTCTCCTCGTGCGTTTATGACTTTTCGGTCTCCTGCGACCCCTGTTGTGGCTCATGCCCCGTGGCTCAACCAATGGTGACCACCCACTCAGACTAACAACAACCGTTTTCAACTCGGCTCTTCATGGCCTTAGCCCTTTCGTTGATGATTTTGATTTTAAGGTCGCAAGTTCTGATCTCATTTTATTGAGTTCAATACGCAATTTCTCGACATCGCTTGCCATCTGCTCTAGAGCGGTTAAGTCCTTTCGATGAATCTCCTGCACGCCTTCCAAAAGAACAGCGACGAATTCGGCACACGAAATGGTTTTATTCCCTCCGCGTTGGTGAAAACAAAATCGGGAAAGACCATCAAATGCGCATTTGGTTGGGGTAAATAACCGATTCTCAGCGGCCGAGGGCTTCGCGAACGCTTAAGTGGTTTTTCCCTAAAAATCGCTCGTTCGATCGGTGTCGTAGTAGGTCAACAGCCTGCCGTCGGACGCGTCAGCTATACGACGCTCAGTCATAAACCCTTCGTCATAAATTCGACGGCTGTCGAACACTCTACGGCCGCATGCCGATTAAAAACCACCTGCGCGTGGTTGGTCGAAATTTTTGATCTGATAACGAAAATAAGGCTATCTCCCACAAAGGATGTCTCATTCTGAAACATCGCCTGAGCACCATTTTTGCCTTTCTTTAAGTCAGCGACTCTTAACGACGGAGATCGAATTGAAGGCCACCACCGTTCTAGCAATAGGGATATCAATAGTGACTTTCGACCCAGCGGCCATCGCTCAGAATGTCGAAGTCAAGACTTCCGTTAACCTCCACGTGCGCACTGTCAAACAGGGCGTGTTGATCACGGACATCACTTTGCCAGCTGGCTCGGTCGTTAGCGTTAACGTGAGCGAGTTTGAAAAGGCGCATAACTACAAATACTGGGCTGGCGAGAACGAGAAACAAGATCAGTTTGTAGGCAAGATCGAAGTGATCAGCGCGCCCGGTATATCGCCAGCGGAAATCGCGCAGCTAAATTCAGAGTCGCAAGATTTATTTATGGCAAAATCTTACCTCGGTGATTCGTACGTCGTAACGCCTCCGCCGCCCGAAGCAATGGCCCCCAACTCAGGTTCAACCGAGGAAATTCGTCCAGTTGGAAGAGGTGCCCGCGTGACAATCAGTCAACCGGCACCAGTTTATCGAAATGATCCCTCCGAAGAAACTGGGTCGTTTCCTAGAAAAAACGACATCGGCCCTGAGAGTGCGAGCCAGTTGGTCGACCAAATTGACCATTCAAATGAGACAGTGAAAAAAGCCGGAACGGCGGGAAGCTACTGCCCGGGGTGCGAAAAATCAATGTACAAGAAATGGATCGAGCAAGGCTTGCCCGAAAAAGCCTTATCTGAATCGCTCGAAATGTTAAGGAAAAATCCTCGAGGAGCTATTCGCAATCAACGCTTCCTCACCATTACCGATTTCACGAAACCTTCAAGAGAAAAGCGAATGTACGTTCTAGATTTGCAAACGGGCCGCATGGAAAAATACCTTACCAGCAACGGCCATGGCTCCGAAACGGTCGGGGTTGCCCACTCCTTTGGAAATTCGGTCGGATCAAATTTAACTCCACCCGGCTTTCATGTGACCGGAATAGGGATACACTACGGCAAGCACGGAGAGAGTCTTATTTTGAATGGCCTCGAAGCGCGCAATAATAATTCGACCAGACGTCCGATCGAGATCCACGAAGGCTGGTACGTGAGTGACAAGTTTGTCGCCCAATACGGTCGCACCGGGCATAGTGAAGGTTGCCTTGCGGTTGATAAAAAAGTCATTCACCAGTTGATCGACGAACTCAAAGGCGGAAGTCTCGTCTACAACTACACGGGCAAATAAATCGCTCTGCGGATCTGTCCTACTCGTTTACTCGCCGACATTGAACAGCTTTTCAGCCCTGACAATGCCGTTGACTTTGACCTGAGCGATCCACAGACCAGTGCGGTCAGGCGTGAAGTTTCCCCACCAATGCGAACGGGTGAGATAATCGGTTACCGACTGTTCAAAATGCGCTGCGAACGCGCTGTTATCAGGAGTGATCAATTCGATGCGAATGAGGTCGCCAGCACGTAAGTGCGAAATGGTTGCTCCTACACTCATCGCAGCTCCGCGCGAAATGACTGCCACGTCTTCGGGCCCCGGATCCTGGAGACTCGTGTAACTTTCAATCACTGGCTGAAAAACGATGACCTCCATAACTTTGGAATCAGCATCGCGCGAGTACCGAGGCGGATCCTGAAAGAGGCCGGCCTGAAGAGGCTCAACCACTTGGCCCAGGCAATCGAGCACCTCGAGATGAACGTGGGGGTAGCTCGAACAACCCGAACTACCAACTAAACCGAGCGGCGCACCGGCTGAAACGCGATCCCCGAGATGAACCATAACCGAGCTCTTTTTCATATGGCCATAGTACGTGGCAAAGCCATTGCCGTGGCGGAGCTTCACGTAATTCCAGCGATCCATCGAACAGGTGCGGTTACGGTCAAAACTCTGATCGTAAGTTTCTTCGACGACTCCGTCGCCTGATGCCACGACGACGGTTCCTCGATCGACTTCACGGAAGCTCGCCACTTCGAAGTCAATTCCGGTATGGCCATCATAGCTGACAGCACGAGCATCGACCGCGCCGGTGTAATCACGAATTTTTCCGACGACGGGATCGAGATCGACGTAATTGGCGATAACCCAGTCCTTTTCCGCCTCGCCCATGAGGGGAATTTGAAGTTTCAAATCGTTGCTTCGGCAAGAAGCCTGCGCGCGCGGCGATGCCTGGAGGGGCGGCTGCGGTAAAGCTGCTACGCTTTCAGCACGATCCTGGACAAAATGCCGCACGCTCAACCGCAGCAAGAGGACGGCGGCAGCAGCAAAGAGAACCACGGTCAAAATAATCGACGGCGTGCGGCCCATGGCGTCTTGGCTCTCCCCCACTGCATTGAATCAAACTGAATCAAAATTCTCTCTTTTTCATTCTACCGACAAGAATAGTTGATGCAAGCTCCAGAGCTTCGATAAGCTAAGGCCGCGCCTCAGCTCAAGCTCTTCGGGAGAGTGGATGTCTCAAAGCGGAAATCGGCCCGTTCTTCTCACGCTGTTTGCCATCGTCTTGGTCGACATTTGCGGTTACACGATCGTTCTTCCGCTACTTCCTTTTTACGCTGAACATTTTCATGCGACGCCCTTTCAGGTTGGCTCGATAATCTCACTCTTTGCGCTGGCTCAAATGATTTCGGGCCCCATTCTAGGAAGGCTTTCAGATCGCTACGGGCGCCGCCCAATCTTAATCGTGAGCCAAGTCGGAACTCTCGTGAGCTTCATTATTTTGGCCCAAGCCCGCACTCTTTGGATGGTTTTTTTCGCGCGCGCCGTCGACGGCCTCACCGCCGGTAACCTCACCGTCGCACAGGCCTACGTCGCCGACGTCACAACTCGCGAGCAGCGCACCAAAGCGATGGGGCTCATCGGGGCAGCCTTTGGTATCGGTTTTGTTTTAGGTCCGTCGCTTTGCGCTTTTTTCTCGGGACTTTCCGTTCAAGCGCCGATTTGGGCGGCTTCAGTTCTTTCGCTCGGGGCCATCATTGGATCGGTCTTTCTCCTTCGCGATTCCAAACATCACTTGGCTCAAGACGATCAGCCGCTTCACGGCTCACCGAAACCATCGTTGCCGGTAATTTTTGCCGATCCGATGCTTCGCTGGCCGTTGATTTCATTTTTTTTCTTTTGCCTGATGTTTTCCATGGCCATCTCGGGCCTCGCTCTCTTTAGCGAGCGGGTGCTGGTTTGGGATCACCATCCCTTTGGCCAACGTGAAGTCGGTTGGGTTTTCACAATTGGTGGAATGGTCGGTCTCATAATTCAGAGTTCTCTCATCGGACCCTCCGTTCGCAAAGGCGGTGAACGCGCCGTCGCGGCGCTGGCCTTCATCTCCGTCACTCTTGGTTTTATTTTGATCGGCTCGAGTCCAGTGATTTGGATATTCTTACTCGGCTATGTTTTGGTGCAAGGCGGAAGCAGTTTTATTCGCCCCACAATCAACGGCCTCATTTCCAAAAATGCGCCTCGCGGAGCTCAGGGCTATATGTTCGGTATCACCCAAACTTTGATGGCCATGACCCAAATTGTAGCTCCTTTAATCAGCGGAGCCTTGATTGAAAATCAACTTTATTCCATTTGGGCTTGGCTCAGTGGAGTGATCGGACTTATCGGTCTAGCAGCGATTTTGGCACTTCCGAAACGCTCGGCTCAGGCGCCTACAAATTTAATGTCTGAATTGAAACACAACGCTTAACACAACGCTTAACGAAACAGGCAAATGAAAGAGGAAGATATCAATGAGAAAAATTCTAGATGAGTCGCAAACGACAGAAAATGCGCGCAAAGCCATGGGAACATATCATGCCGCTATAATCACAGAGGCCGACCAGGCCATTCAGAAAAACGAGTGGGTGGTAATTGGCATGGCGCAAAACCCGGTGGTAAAGAAAGCTCGCAAGTTTCTCAACCAAAAAGGTGTCGCGTTCTCCTACATCGAACACGGAAATTATTTTTCAAAATGGAAGGAACGCCTAGCTTTGAAGCTGTGGTCAGGTTGGCCGACATTTCCGCAAGTTTTTCATCGCGGCCAGCTCGTTGGCGGCTTCGACGAACTGCAAACATATTTCGGCAACCAGAATCAAACTAAGAATTCCCGCCCATCCTAAAAATACTTGGAGAGGTCAGATATGTCAGAAGGCGCTGTCGACTTTTGGAAAAAATGCAGTTCGTGTAAGAAATCGATTCCGTTCTCGACAACCTACTACGTTTGCAGTGTCTCTACGTGCACGGCGCTGCGGACGAACTACGTTTTCTGTTCTGTGCATTGTTTCGAACGACATTTACCAGGCGCCCGACACAAAGATGCTGCTGCCATAGAGAAGACATCCGAATCGGCGAATCAGGCCCCGGCGACACGGGCGTTGCCAGCGTCCGCGCCAGGTTCTTCGCCTTCACCGCTCAATGTGAAAACCCCGCAGCGGGTTTTCGCCTCACCGAGCTCCCAGAAACCCGCGAACGCGTCGAACATTCCACGTGAAGTTTTAGTCATCGCGTCTCGGCTCAAAGAATATGTCCAGGCGCGATCTGACTACAATACTTCAGCCTCGGTGATGGAGTTCCTTTCGGATCACTTACGAGTCATTTGCGATCGCGCGATCGACAACGCTCGGGCCGAGGGGCGTAAAACCGTGATGGATCGCGATTTCGCATTTCTCAAACTGAGCCAATGAAAGGTGTGCAGTCGTTATTCTCTTTGCGCAGATTTGCAGGCGTTGCTAAAACGCCACATGCTAAGGTGAGACAGATGAGACGCCAGTCTTCTCTCTCGCGGGTGAACAATCGTAAACTAAAGAGATGAAACCAAGTTTTGCGCAACTGGCGATTTCATCCATCCTCATTGTCTTTGTCACTGTTTTTTTCTCTGTGCCCACACTGGCACAATTTGAGGGAACTTATGAAGTGATCGTTAAAAAGAAGCAGGAAAAAGAGGACAACCGTTGGTCTCTCGCTTCGTGGCTCGAGCAGAAACATAAGAACCAAATGATGGACATGTGGCTAGCCAGTAACTCTCACTCAAGCCTTTACGAGTTTTTCCTTGATCTCCAAGCGACAAATTATAATCAGTCGACCAGCCTGAACTCCAGCACAACAAATCAAAATCTTTACCAAGGAACGCTCGCCGCTTATGCGGGAGTGATCGGTCTCCGCGGCGAATATCAGAGCGATACCGAAAGTCGCAACGAATGGTGGGGAAGTATCAACTTTCGATTATTCGGCCGAGCCCTGCAAGACACCCACATCAACCTGGAATATGGATTGACCGGATTGACTCTCAATAATGCCGGCAGTGCCACGGAGAATTTTCAAAATCAGTACGGGGGTGTCAGCACTGATATTTATCTAACCAAGAAATTTGGTCTCGAGGGTTACTATCGCAGGCTCTTACCTGCTCAATCAAGCCTTAATCGGACACTGCAGGGCGAGCAGGAGGCGGCTGGCGTCTTCATCGATTTTGGAATTCTGCGCGTATTTGGAAATTGGCGCAACGAAGTGCTGTTTTTCAATGGCGGCAGCACTCCCTCAGCCGGCAGCGAATATCGTCAGGGATTTGGCGGAGGGCTGCGCTTTTACTTTTGAGCAAAACGAATTCAGCTAACGACAATACGGCCACACGATTACCTGCTTTGAAATAGCAGGTAGAATTTTCAGTCGCATTGTAAGTAATAAACAGGATATATCGGGGAGCATCCTTCAACGGTTACCCAGACTATTACTTACAAGTGAAGACCGCTAAAATAAATAGATTCGTGCGACTCAAAGGTCGCCTTTTTCTTTGTTAGCACACTCACTCAGGCCAAGTAGTCACCACTCGCCCCAGCCATCCAGCCCAATCGACCATTGAAGGTGGAGCACTATGGGCCCACCCTTCCCACTCATTTAAGCTACGAAAACGCTGACTTACTTTTATTAACAACCTAACTTCCGCGCTCATGGTTCTCGGTGCAGAATCTCTAAGCAACTGTAATCAGTCATATTTCTGATATTAATATGAGCCATTCTTCCCGGGAAGTGTTTGCGTTTTCACTCCGTGAAGAGCGTCGAACATGCTCCACCGGTGTCAAAAAGTTTGGCACAAGTACTGCAGACCCCCGCTCCGATAGGTTAAACGACTTAATGCTGTGCCGGTGAAACGGAAATGGCGGCGGTCAAATTAGTCAAATTAGATGTATAACAAAGAGGACCAAAAAAACATGAGACTCAAAAGATCAGTACAGGTGCTTTTGATTGCAGCGGCTCTGATGTCGGGTACTTCGCGCGCGTTCGCGAATCCGGCTGAAGACGCTCAACGAGCAGCTGAACAACAACGTCAACAGCAAGAAGCGCAGCAGCGTCAACAACAACAAGCCGCTGAACAACAACGCCAACAGCAGGCCGCGCAACAACGTCAACAGCAAGCTGCTGCCGATCAACAAAAACGCCAGCAAGAAGCTAATCGTCAAAAACAACAGCAAGCTGCTGACCAACATCACCCGACTCAACCGGTCGTCGTGAAGCCAGTCCCACCGGGATCGGTTGATCCACATCACCCGACTCAACCTGACCAGCATCAACATCAACCGCAGCGTCCAATTGTATTGAAGCCGGCAACTCCGATTCCTGTACAGGGTCGAAAAGTAATTCCCGCTCAGGTCCATCGCCAGCAAGCACAAGTGATTATCGAGAGCCGCAGAGCTCGCGTGGATAATGATCGCAAAGTCATCGGTCCGCAAATCGAAGAACGCCTGGACCAACTGCACCACGAACGCGAGACTTGGCGTGAAGAGCACCACGTGAAATTCGATTGGGATGCTGATCGCGTTCATTCAGACAGGTTCTGGGAACATCGTTATAGCCAGTGGTTTGACCAAACTTGGACTCAACCGCCAGTTATTGAGATCAATCAGACCGTTACTTGGACTCCCCCGGTGGTTGAGATCAATCAGCCCGTTGTTATTAACTACACAATGCCTGACGTCTCCGAAGGTTGGACTTACCTCGACGTCGGAGTTGTAGCGACGAACCTCGAGTTGCTGACCGAGCAAATCTACACGACCATGGATGAAGTCGCTCCGCAGTCGGAATACGGAATTCGTCTCCGCACCGTCTTGGCCCAGCTTGAAGCCGCGGCCGCTCTGTTTAGCGATGACGTCAATTCGACCAATGACTGGAGTGATACGATCAACGATCTCTTCAATCTCGAAACTGCAACAAACCTGGCTGTCAGGACTTTAGGTGGTTACTCACAAGCTGTTCAGGTTGCTCCGCAAATGAGTGCTCTTGAGCAATACGTGAACGAACTTCTCTATATCTATCGCATGAACTATTGATTACCAAATCCGCCTGCGGAAGCTGGCAGATTTGGACTCAATGGAAAAGGGCTCTCGCACTGCGAGAGCCCTTTTTTATGCCGTAGTTACTAACAATCCCCCCACCAGAGGTGGGGGGATTGAAAAGTGTGAACCGCTCAAAGCGGTTAAAATTCGGGCCGCTCACGAGCGGCTATGCCGCCTAAAGGCGGCTCTCT
>JAYTRM010000169.1:0-11217 GCA_043746165.1 Bdellovibrionales bacterium
TAATTCGCGCATCATGGGTTACATGAAAGATGTGAATGTTGAAGAGGGCGACACGGTCACTCAGGGACAAGTGATAGCCTCAATTGATGACGCCGACATCGACTTTGAACTCAATTTCAAAAAAATGAAGTTGCAGAAAGCAAAGACTGACCTGGCGCGCGCTCAGCAACTTCACGATTCCAACGCGATTTCTGAATTCGATTTGGAAAATGCCGACGCGAACTACAATGCCAACCTCGCCGATTTTCAGGCCACAGAAATTAAACTTCGCTATAGCCGGGTTCTTTCACCTTCAGACGGGGTCGTGGCAAAACGTTCTGTTCAACCGGGTCAGTTCGTACAACCCGGTCAGGTTCTGGTAGTTGTTGTCGACAACCGCAAGCCGTGGATCAAAGCCAACTTCAAAGAGACTCAAATTGAGCACCTTAAACCAGGGCAGGAAGTCTGGGTGAAGCTCGACAGTTACCCCGACGCGCCAATCAAGGGGCGAGTGGCAACGATTTTCCCGTCGAGTGGTGCAAAGCTGAGTATCTTGCCACCTGAAAACGCGACGGGAAACTTCACTCGTATCGTGCAGCGAATTCCCGTGAAAATCAGCGTCAAAGCCCAACCAGGCGTGTATTTGCGACCTGGGATGTCGGTCCAGGTGAGCGTCGATACCCAGTCAGATACCAAGTCAGATGCCTCATCTGGCGGCCCATCTCGCGTTCCGTCAGGAAAACAATAATGACGGCGGATATTGCGGGTCAGCGAGAGCCGGAAATCACTTGGCGCGACTGGGCAGCGGTGATCGGCGTGGCGCTCGGCGCCTTCATGGCAATTCTCGACATTCAAATCATTAATGCGTCTTTACGTGAGATTCAGGGCGCCTTGAGCCTCGACCTCAACGAAGGCGGCTGGATTTCGACGGCTTACCTCATCGCTGAGATTATCGTGATTCCGTTGACAGCGTTTCTCTCTCAAGCGATCGGCATTAGATTTTATATCATGGCCAATACCATTGTTTTCGTCCTCGCTTCGGCTTGCTGTGGTTGCGCCTGGAGCCTCTCGAGCATGATTTTTTTTCGCGTTTTGCAGGGTTTGTCGGGCGGCACGCTCATTCCGATGTCTTTCCAAACCATCTTGACGACGCTACCGCCTTCGAAGCGAAACATCGGGCTTGCAATCTTTGGTGTGACGGCGACACTGGCGCCGACATTGGGGCCCGGAATTGGTGGGTACCTCACCGATAGCTACGGTTGGCGCTCCATATTTTTCCTCAATGTCGGCCCGGGGCTCTTGATGTTGGCTTTGATTGCTCAGGGATTGCCGGTTTCAAAATTCAGTTTTGATAAACTCAAGGAATTGGATCTTTTCGGCGCGATCACGATGGCCACTGGCCTCGGGACTCTGACCTACATTCTTGAAGAGGGCGCTGAGTCCGAATGGTTCCAAGACCCCACGATTCGTGTTTGCGGATTGATTTGTGTAGCCTCGCTCAGCATCTTTCTCGCGATTCAGTTTCTTAAAGACAAGCCACTTCTGAACTTGCGTCTCCTCGGCGAACGCAACTTCGGCATTTCCGCGTTGGTTACGGTTTTAGCAGCCATGGCCCTTTACGGCGGAGTTTTCGCCACAGCGATGTACTTGGGTCAAGTGCAAGATTACAGCTCGCAGGACATCGGCGCAGCTATGATGTGGATCGGAATTCCGCAACTGATCGTGCTACCGATGGTTCCGTGGTTGATGAACCGAATTGACTCTCGAGTTTTGATTTTCTTTGGCTTCTGTTTATTCACCTACAGCAATTGGCTCAATTATCATCTCAATTTCAACTACGCGGGTGATCAGTTTCGGAATTCCTTGATCTTGCGAGCGTTGGGTCAGCCACTCTTTATGATTCCGCTCTCCGCGATGGGAATGGCCACGATATCTCGCGAACAGGCTGGCGATGCCTCGGCGATTTACAATGTCTTGCGTAATCTCGGCGGCTCGATTGGCATTGCATTAACTTCGACTTTTGTCGTAACACGCATGAGCCATCATCTTTTCTCACACACTGTGACCCTCGACCCAGACAGCGTTTTGCTGCAAAACCAGATCATGCCTATCCAGACAAACTTCATGCTCAATGGTCACATAAAAAGTGACGCGATCAATCTCGCCGGTCAGCACGTACTGCAGCTCGCCTATCGGGAGTCATTGATTCAGTCTTTTGCGGATGTTTTTTTTGTTGTTGCTGCAGGACTCCTGGCCTGCTCGCTCCTCACCCTAATTCTGCGCAAAACCAAGACGAATATCGCGATGGACTCGCACTAGACTAAATAAATGCATCTGACACAGTTAACCTCTATTGGTGCTAAGCTATTACGAGTCAACGGCATCAGCATGGGGCTGAACTTTGCATCGACCAGCACGATGGACGTCAATCGCACTTTTATGTTTAGCATCGACAACAATCGTTTTCGGTGCATCTTCTGCTCAGGCTATGCTCACTAAAGGTGAGGCCTACCTCATGCTGAAGGCTCGCGGAATCCGTTGGCATCAAACCGAACTTTTGCCTGCCGATGCCGACAGCTTGAGGACACAGGCTGAATCAGCACTCAAGCCACACATGGCTTTTGTTGGCGAAGAGCTATTAACCCGCGTCGATCTTCATCAACTAGGTTTTCCTGAATCCGGTCCGCTCGGCCTCGTCACCTATGGTTCGGCGGTAGCCGAAGTTCAATACGCACTCCTTGATTTGAAATCGAAGGCGCGGATCGAGACGGCAAAGGTCAATCAAACTCTCAGCGTAGAAAATATGAAGCAGTACCAAAGCGATTTAACTTACGGAATGCTACTCGCGTTTCTAAATTCACAAAGATTGGCAGAGCGTTTAAAAGTCATCGACAGCAATATTCAAAGAAATAGCGAGATCTTGAAGATGGCCGAGGCAAAACAGCGCTCGGGCGCTGGAATTCCAACTGACGTCCTTCGCGCGAAAGGACTTGTCTCGCTCGAAAATATGAAGCGCCTGGATACGATGACTAACTTTAAAAAGTCGTTGCGCGACCTGGGAACGCTGCTTGGTTTATCTTCGATCGATGAAAATTTAGAGCCGCTGAGCCTGAAAGTCATCGGCATCGATGCCAAGGATCATTTTGCCAAAACTGGGGTCGATGAACGTCCCGATGTGAGGGCTGCCGAGCTGACGGTTCAGGCCGCACGGCATATGAAAAGTGAATCTGAATATGAGCTTGATCCTCGCGTCGAGTTCCTTGGTGATGTTGGGGTGGGTGGAGTTAGCCTCTTGCAGGGTCAAGGTTCGAATTTGGTCGGCATCCTTGGTATTCAGGTCAAATTTCCGATCTTCGATGGCTACTATTATACGGCCAAAATGCAGCAGGCCGAGATTCAAGTCACGAAAGCGGAGCTTCAGGCTCAACACACGCGCCTCGATTCTGAGTCACAAATTTACAATGCTCTCGATCAACTTGAAACTTCGCGGCTCGCGGCCGACCTCGCATCGGAACAAGTTCAGCTTGCCACCGAAGAGCTTAACGTCGCCCGGCGAAGATTCACGACCGGGGTGACGAGCGGCATGGACCTCGCAAGCTCGCAGGCGAATCTGTCGAGCGCCCTCAATAACTACATTGATATCGTATTCGGCTATGAGGTTTCGAAGGTGAGTTACTTCCGCAGTATCGGCGAGTTTGATTCTTATTTCGACTTGGAGAAGAAAAAGTGAGCCGAGTAACTGCGCTTGTCATCTTTTTCACGCTTCTCGTGATGCAGCCCGCATTGGCTTACAACCCGGTCGATCGGAGGCGTCCATTGTCAGCCTCGCAGATTCTCACCCAGTCGCAGAGTTCAATCTCTATCGAATCCGTCGACGAAATTAAAGCAAAGCCTATTTACACGGCAGAGTTTGACGACAAGATTGCTCGATATTTCAAAACCTCTGATTGCCAAGAAATCTTGGCCAAGACTTCGAGTCACGAATATGAAACTGTCGCGGCGGGCAAACTGGCGCGCATTGCAGCCTGCGAGCCGCCTGGCAAAGACCCGGATAAAATGTTCACCTTTGCTGCAAAGTCGGCTCCCAACGATGATGTGATTCTACTTCTCCATGCACGCTACCTGCTCAAGCGTCAAAGTCCGAAATCGGGCGAGGCCTTTTTACAGCTTTTCCAAGCAACTCATGACCGCTATCTGCAGGAGCTCGTGCTCCCGTTTTTGCCGATTAGGCTCGAGGCCCCCCGCAAACATGGAGATGTTGACTATATTGTGACGGCCCAGGCAGGCGGTCTTGAAGAGGCAAACCCGCGCGGCGTCTCAATTTCAGATCCCAGTTTCGGCAGCGATGTTTCCACTGCGGGTGAGGCATTGCTTGCGGGATCGCTTCACCGCCGTTTCGGGGGTGCGCAAGTCGGCGCCAATTACGTGATAGAAGATACAACGTACTGGAAGACTCACGATGCCGACTTTCTTACTCAAGACATCGATTTACCCGTCGACTGGAAAACTCAAGAACGCTCAGAAACATTGGCTTCGCACCTTTACGGACTCAGACCTTTTGGTAGTTTCTATATGCTGAATGGAGCGAGGGCGTACGCGGTCGGGGGCCTGGGCGTGACACACTCGACAAGTGATTCTTCATCTGATCAATGGATGCAAGTCGGTGGCTATCAAGAAAATTTCTGGCCGAATGCGACCTTTTCGAGCCACGCACGCGCCGATTGGCAGGCGAGTTTCAAGAATTTTCCGTTTCTCAACCCCGCATTGTCAGCCTATGTCGATTACGCAAGGGGAGGAAGTCAGAAGGTATTTCTTCCTGGAAGCACTACCTCAAGCTATCTGCCATTTTCGCACACCGAATATGGATTAGCTGCATCACTTTCAAAGGTTGTTCATCGCTATGCGGTCGGACTATCATTTCGCGCCGCCTTTCGCCAGGACTCTGACCAGTCAGTGCTGATCGATGCTTTTGGAAATTCCACGGCGAAAGCCCGGGCTGATTTTCAGCTCGTCATCCGCCCAAATTTGACCATCCCTTTGGTCAAGGGTATCGATCTTTATATGTTTTTTGAGTCGAACTCGATCGGCAGCAACATGAGCGCTTCCGATGGTCTCGACCGAAACATCTCCGACAATTTGATCGCCGCACTCCTGCGGGCCTCTTTTAGTAACTTCTAACTCCTGGTCAAACATCCCGGGAACTTTTTGAAACCAGTTGCCGATAGGTCAAACGGAGAAGGCGCCGATGTTTAGATTGTGCTCAATAAATTTAGTTTTTACTTACCTGTTTGCGAGTTGCCTCTTTGTCACGTCGGTGACTAGCTACGGCGATCAAGCGCGATCTGACGCCATGTCGGTGAAACTGAGACCTGCCCGGTCTACTGCGCGAACAGCGACCTCATCCGCAAAATCGGCGGCGATCTCTAAAGCTGATACAAAGGCGAATGCGAAAGCAAAGCCAGCCCCGCGAGTCAAGCAGTTCGTTAAATCGGTTGAAATCGGCAACTGGATGCGGATTGCGGGAAGTAGCGCACAATATCTGCAAGTTGCAGATTCACCAACAGGTTTTGTTTATGCTAAAACTTTGGGCTTTACGATGGACCGCCAATTTGTCATTGTCCCGTGGACGTTCATCGCGCAAATTTCACTTGCTCGCTCTGGTGCGCGATTTTTTCTTGAAGAACCCTCAGGCAGAAATCTGAATCGGGTCGAGGCCCGTGTCGTGGACTTTGATCTTGGAGCGGATGCCGCGGTCTTGAGACTCGATCGGCCTGTTGCGCAGTCCTATTCAAAGAGTGATCTTCGCTTAGATCCTCCTGATCGGGACGAATCGTTGATGGTCCTTTCAGGTCCCAACTGGCTCCGCGCTGATGGAAAGTTTTTGGGCTTGAAATCCGATGGCCACGTGACTCAATATCGCTTTTCGGTGGGTTCGGGAACAGCCGGGCCTGAGATGAACCACGTCATCTTTGATCGATTGGGCCGACTCGTGGCTCTGGCTTCTTCAGAAGGAATTGCCGATCGCTTTTCAGATCACGCGGTTTGGGCGGCACCTGCGCGCTCGATCAGCGAGATGTTACTCCGGCAAGAAGGACCTCGCCCCGCTGCGGTCAATGCGAACCAACTTCACAATCAACTTCAGGCTTGGCAAGATCATTGGACCCAATCGCTTCTCGGCAACATGTCGACATTCTCGCTACAAAGCTTAGATTGCCAGCCGCGTATGACAAGTGTTGCAGATATGGGAACCGCCGCCGTCGTTCGAAGCGATCGCGCGCTCTCATGCCTTTCGCGCTTCAGCTTACCTATGGGCAGCGGTTACAAATCAGGACTTTCGCTGGTGACTGGAGAAGCCATTTTGCAAGCCCGTTTTGACGGAAGCGACTCTGCCGTACTGCCGATAGAACGTGCGGTTTCTGCGAGCGCGTTTTCTGATCTCGAAAATGACGCTAAGGTTATCAACCTCTTGACGGTGCCGATTTGTGAAACTTCGACGGTGACAAACCGTCACGGAGAGCCGATACACGTTCGCTTTTGTACATCGGCCTTAAAGCGTGAACCGGGTTATAACGATTCGATCTTATCAGTAACTTCGATGCAGGCGGGAAACAAGACCAAATACGCGGTCGCTCGCCTTCGCGGCTTCAATCAAGATAACTCGCGTAAGATCTTGGTCGCCCTTGTAGAAAATCTCAGGAGTTTGCCGTGAGCGTACAGCGCAAGCGTCCCGATCAAGTTGATCCCGATAACACCAATGTGTCGAATTCACCCGAGCAGAGTCCGCCTGACTTCCTCGAGAAAACAGTCGTCACTCGCCCTGTTCAGGCTGAGAGCTCGCATCTCGATCAAGCCTTTTCAGAAAAGACCTACGTGGCGTCGGCGACCCAACTCCATCGTCAAAGTCCGAAAATCGAAGCGCCGTTTGAACTTCCGCCGGGCATGCCTCCCACGAAGCCAATAAGTCGCTCTGCGACCGACCCATTCGCTCGCAAACCAAACAGGGCCAATCGGGCACCCATTCCCCCGCCGGTTAAATTTCCCCCTTCTGATATGTCGAGCGTGAACTCTAATCCTTCGATCGTTGCGGAAGTTCCGAAGCTCCCACGTCGCAAGGTTTCGGGACGTTCGCTTCCGACCGTCAATTTGTACGCAGTCGTTGGCGTGGTCTGCGCGATCGGTGTCTTGTACTTTATGGCACCTCATCTCAAGAGTACCCACCGGAGCGAAGCCGAGACGGTGACAACCGATGATTTGACTTTAAATCATGACTCTACCCACCGAGCGGAAGCCGTTCAGGTGGCTCGACCAGAGTCGCAGACAATCGAGTCCGTAGCACAGAAATTTGAACAGGCTTTTTTTAAAAGCCAAAGCCAGATCTTGCCTCAGGCTCAGTAATTTGGGGCTCTGGACTATTCCTTTTTGCGGCTCTCGCCGAAGACATTATGGGAAAGGTGGAGGTTGATGGGATTTGATTACAACCGCCAAAAGCAGCACGGGTCAGGTGATTCCATGTGGACGTCCTATTCGGACCTCTTCTTGGGACTCTCGATTGTTTTTCTATTGCTGTACGTAACGGCCAGTCTAAAACAAGGCACTGATGGCATTCGTCAGCAGCTTGAGAATCAAAAATTAGTTAAAGAGGCTGAAGATCTTCGCCAACAGATCAAGGTCTACGAAACCCTCAAACAAGATTACCTCACCAAGCAAGCTAGCCACGATGAGCAAGCCACTTACGAAGAGTTAATGAACAAACTCACTCTGCTGCAAGATGAGCAAAAAGATGAAAAAGTAAAGCTTCTGCAGAAAGCTCAAGATAACGACAAAAAAGAACAGGCGCTCAATAAGTACCAACAGCTGATTCGCAACATCATCAATTCGAATATGATCGCCAAGTCACGCATAAAAAATCGCGACAAGATGATCGACCAGAAGGAAGATGTCATCAATGAAAAGACTCAAGAAATTTCGGGTCTTGAAAAGTCTGTTCAGGACAAATCAAACGAAATTCGACAAGGCGAAACGCAGATCGCATCGCTCGAGAAAAATCTGAGCAAACAAGAGAAAGCACTTAAAAATGCCTACATCGCTCATAAATTAACCAAGAAGAAATATGAGCAGCAGCAAGAAAAGCTTCGCGAAGAGGCTGAGACGCGAATTGCAAGTTTGAAGTCAACCAATGCCAAGACCGAGCAGGAGCTAGAAGCTGTTAATAGCGAGCTGTCGAAAACGTCGTCGCAGCTGAATGTGGCCGAAACAAAAGTTGACAAGCTCGGCCAAGAAAACAACAAGTTGAGCGGCGAGCTTGCGGCTTCCGATCAGAAGCATAAATCTGAAATTGATGCTTTGAAAGGCACTTTCTCAGCCCAGGAAGCCAAAGACCGCGCTGGTTTCGAGGCTCAGCTGGCTAAAGAAAAACTCTCGAAAGATCAAGTTGCGGCACGCCAAGCGCAGTTCAAAGCTGACGCCGACAAACGTGCAGGTGAACTCGCGGGACAAATCGCGCAGCTGGACAAGAAATATCGTGATTCACAGGGTGCTCTGGCTAAGGCCACTGAAAATCTGAATGCCCGTAAGAACATTGCCAAGCAGATTAAGAGTAAATTTGCGCAAAATGGTATCGAGGCCGAGGTTGACGGCGACACTGGTGACGTCATGCTCTCTTTCGGCGACCAGTACTTCGACACGGGCCGTGCTGACTTAAAGCCTAAAATGCAGAAAATTTTGGAGTCGGCGATGCCGGCTTATTCGGCGAGTCTGTTTGAAAATGCTAAAATTGCCAAAAAAATTCAGTCGGTTGAAATCGTCGGATTTGCATCGCCAACTTACCAGGGAAAGTATGTCGATCCTTCGACTCTCGATCCTGATAACCGCCAGGCTGTAAATTACAATCTTGATTTAAGCTATAAGCGAGCTAAATCGATCTTTAATTACGTTTTCGACCGCAACAAAATTTCGTTTAAAGATCAGGATCGGATGCTTCCACTCGTCAAAGTTACCGGTCGAAGCTTTCTCGCAGGCGAGAAGTCTCGGGATCCTGCGACCAAAGATGGATCTGAAGGCTATTGCCGCAAAAACGACTGCGCCAAATTACAAAAAGTGATCATCAAGTTCACTCTGAAGGATTGAGGGAGTAGATATGGGATTCGAATCATTCAGCATGTTTGCCCACAAATTTGTGCTGATTGCAAAAGCGGTCCAGTTTCCATTGATGATGGGAGCTTTCGTGTTCGGCGTCTTCTTTCGCTACATGATTTTTCACACAGTGAAAAGGCATGAGTGGTTTGGACGCGAGTTCGAGAATCGGGTCGGCCTCTTTCTTTCTAATGAAATGGATCACAAGAGCCACAATGCCTCGTTCTTCGTGATCACCAAGCGCCTGCTCGAGCGAACCTATTATGAGGTCTTCGAAAAGCGTGAACACTTACGCAAGAAAAATCCCGACAAGCTGATGCTCTTGAGTGACCGCGTATTCCTAGTCAAAATGGGTTGTGCCTGGCTAGTTCATGACATCTTGAAACAGATTCGCTTCTTGAAATACGGTTCGCAGCCGCCTAAACTGATTAATATTACCAAGAATACCTTGGCCAAAAATCCCGCGTTCAATCGTGTGTTTGGGCTCATTCCCTCCATCGGCCTCAATGACCTTCTTAATATTTTGCCGAATCTCTTCGTCATCGGCGGAATCTTCGGAACTTTCCTTGGCGTCATGCAAGGTTTGCCCGAACTGAGCGCGATGGACCTCAACGATCCCGAAAAGACGAAAATGATCATGGACACGTTTCTAACTGAAGTGTCCACTTCGATGTTCTCTTCGGTGACCGGCATCTTTTTGAGCGTCACGATGACTTTGGTGAACACGGCGTTTTCGCCTGAGCGCCGCTTTGTCGACATTGTCGATCGCTTTGAAAATGCTCTGGATTTACTGTGGAATTACTCCTACTCGAACGAAGTTCCCACCGGCATGAAACAGTTTGATGAAAACGTTGATCCGGCAGAGGCCCTGGCTTCCGCGGCGTTAAATTCGGAGCTCGATCGCACCCGAGGTCATCGCGAGTTCGACGACCAATCGCAGAAGAGAACAGCCTGATATCATGAGCGGAGTCTGGACTTGTCTTATTCGTATCAAAGCCAAAGAGGGCACTCGATCACATCTGATTGAGAAGCCCTCGTTTACTTTGGGCCGAACCCAGGACGCCGATCTTCCGATTGTTGATTCTAGTGTGAGTCGGGTTCACTCCCGTGTCGCCATCAAAGATGAAGTGGTTTGGCTCACCGACGAAAAATCGGCCAACGGAACCTATCTCAATGGGCGCCGCCTCGACACCGGTGAGTCGGTCGTCGTAGAGAGCGACGATGTCGTCACCCTGGGGACACTTGCTGCAGAATTTCGCTTTTTAGCGACGCCGAAGCCTTACGAAATGCTCGACTCAGAGGCCAAAAACGGCGATTTGATGAAGTCGATGGAAGAAGTGGCCCAGCAGATCGAGCAGAGGTCTAAACTTCAAGCAGAAGAAGAGATTCAACGCGCACGCCGAGAGGTGGAGCAACTCCTGGCAGCTGCTCGTCGCGATGCCGATGTACTCCGCACCAAGGATCTTCTCGAAATTCAAGACCGCAAACGAGTGCTCGAGGGTGAACTCACGCAGTTGAAACTCCAGGCCCAAACGTTTGCGAGTAGCGAAAAAAACAAAGCTCGCCGCGAGGCCGATCTTCTCATTTCGGAGGCTCAGAAAAAGATCCAGGCTGATTATGAAGAGTGCAATAACCGCATTCAAGCCCTGCTCCAAAGCAATCAGGCGGCGTGTTTAAAAGCTGTTGAAGATGCCGAAGCCAGGGCAACTGCAGTCACAAATGAAGCCCGCGAAGAAGCCGGGCGTATTCGCAATGAGGCTTCTGAAGAGGCCCGCCAGATTCAACAGAACGCAACCAAGCGCAGTGGCGAAACTTTGGCCCAATTGCAAGATCAGATTCAGCGCGAAGTCACCGGCAAAAAAGAAATGCTTCTCGAGCGTGTTGCAATCGAAGCCGAGCGCGAGCGCGAGCGTTTGAACCATGAGCATCAAACCCTGAAAGAACTCCACAAAGCTCAACTGCGAACGAGCGAAGAGCAACTTATGCTTCTTAAAACTGAACTCGACGAGCTCGAAAAGCTGCGTGGAAAGTCAGAAAATGAAGTTGCAGTCCTCAAGACCGAAGCGGCTGAGGCACGCAAGCTGATGGCAAGCGTTGAAGATCTTG
>JAYTRM010000170.1:0-10551 GCA_043746165.1 Bdellovibrionales bacterium
TCTGAAGTTGTCTCTTTGCCATTCCGAAAGCAAACAACAACAACGCATAAACTTCAAGGCCTTAAATAATAGTCTACGTATTTATGTGAATTGGTATAACAGTGGAGGCATTCATCAAAATCTCAATAAGATAAACTCTGTTAGTTTATGACACGGGAGCTTGATTCAAACTCGCGCGATACACTTTTGACTCACTTTGAGACGGCGTCGATTTTCTTGACGGGTAATTGAACTTTGGTCAGTCATCGATCTTCTAATCAATTGTCTAGCTTCTGAATGGGCGCGAGCATTGCAATGCACAATACAAAAGGGAAATCCACACCATCGAATTTTGAATGGAAGTGGAAGGGGGCAACACAAATGGTTACAGCAAAACTCAAATTACTGGCAATTATGATCAGCGCGCTTCCGCTCCTGATGCTTTTCCAGAACTGCTCACCTTCTTATCGATTCGATGCTCCGAGCTCCGGCCTTGTCGGCAGCACTTCGGTAACCAATCCATCGTCTCAGAGCACGGGCCAACCTAGCCTCGCAGGCCCCGCACTTGGCTACGCCGGGCAGCCTTTGATCTATAGCTTAGTGCTTCCACAAGGATATATTTTAGGAACCGCCAGCTGGAACATGGGGGACGGCGGCGCCGCCCAATCTGGCGCTGGCCCAATTACCTACTCCTATACTGTTCCGGGAATTTACCAAATCCAAGTCGTGGCCATTGATGCCCAAGGAATCCAGACGGTCCTGAGCCAACAAGTCGACATCATCGTTTACCCAGACGGATATGACTGCGCGGCTAGCACTTCGGTGACGGTCCCGACGACGGCTACGGTCGGAACCCCAGTCACAGTGGAAGCCAATATTCCGAGCTGCATGAGCACCTCAATCACTCAAATTGCATGGACATTCGGTGACGGCAGCGGCACACAGATCGGCAACTCGGTTGAGTACATCTACACGACCCCGGGAACCTACACGGTTACGACCAATATCTATTCGCCTCTCTCTCAATCGATATCTCCTTGGATGACTTTCTCAAACGTCATTCAGGTGAGTGGTTCGGCCTCAAACCCGACGCCGACACCAGTTCAGACGGCCACTCCTCCGCCCACTTCGACCGTTCCGCCAACTGCTACTCCGGTAGCAACTCCCACTCCGACGCCGACGCCGAGAGCCACTCCAATGCCTACTGCTACACCAGTAGCAACCGCAACTCCAATGCCTACTGCTACACCGGTAGCAACCGCAACTCCGAGGCCGACCGCTACACCAGTAGCAACCGCAACTCCCATGCCGACCGCTACACCAGTAGCAACCGCCACTCCGAGGCCGACCGCTACACCGGCAGCAACTCCCACTCCGAGGCCGACCGCTACACCGGTGTGCCACACCGATTGCGACACCGATCGCGATTGCCACAAGGATCACGACGGCCACACCGACCACGATTGCGATTGCCACACCGATCACGACGGCCACACTGATCACGACGGCCACACCGATCACGACGGCCACACTGACTTCAGTGAGCAACGATGAAATTGCAGTCCCGCTACTTGCTCGACGATCAGATCTGAAACGACCAATGCCGGTTCAGACGTGACGGAATCAATATCGCTTCTGCTAATCGTGACAGATCCGAAATCGGGTGCGATCGTTTGTCAAACTTCGACCGGCATACGCGCTTCGTTGAGCGACCTCTTTTTTTGATTAAAGCAGCAGTCAAAGGTAGCTTCAGAGAATGTGTGCCTACAGATCAAACAGCGGAATCGCTTGACCCGAGTGATGTCATCACGACGGAGAAAGTATCCAAAGCGCTGCACCGTCCGATCAGATCCGTTATCCGGAGGGCATTTATACTGATTCTCGCAATAAGGGCATTTAGGAAGCATGACAAGCTGTCAGAGCAAAAGCCTAGCCAGATAAATCTCAACAGCATACGGGGCCAGTTTTAAGAGGGCTTACCGATCTGACGGCACGTTTCACTCAAAGCCATCGCACAGGCGATCGAGGCATTGTAGCTCGAGCCGGTTGAGGCCTGAGGAAGGCGCACGAGCTCGTCGCACGCACGCTCGGTCGCGGTGCGAATTCCGCCCGCCTCGGAGCCGATCACCCACGCAATTTTGCCGGCGAGCTTGAGGTCCCAGGGACGGTTGCGGCCGGCCTCGCTCAGGCCATACACCCAGAAACCGGTTTCTTTGAGCTTACTGATCAGAGTTCCGATGTTGGTTTCGGCCTCGACCGGCACATGCTCTGCCCCGCCGCTCGCGACTTTGCAAACGGCCGGAGTCAGGCCTACCGCACGGTCGGTCGGAGTGAAAATAGCATCCGCACCGGCAAGCCATGCCGTGCGCAGCATCGCGCCAAGATTGTGAGGGTCTTCGATTCCGTCAAGGATCAGGACCAAGCTGGTCTCTGCCAACTTTAACTTCTCCCAGTCCACCTGCGGGCTCTGGTTCATGGCGACCGCAACGCCCTGATGGCCGCTGCCGACGGCATCGAGTTGACCCGGAGTTTTTTCACGAATCGCAATCCGAGAGTCGCTCGCAACGGCCTGCAATTCCCGCAATGCTTGTGAGCTCGTCCAATCCGAGCGCAACCAAATCTCACGGACGCCTTTGGGGCGCACTTTCAAAGCCTCAGTGCAAGAATGAATGCCGACCACCCAGCGGGCGGAGTCTCGCTGAGCCATCCTTCCGATTTGCGCCGAACTTTGCCCAGAGTTGGGCGCCGATTTGCGGTGGGGGCTCGCGGATCTGCGGGACCTGGCAGGAGACGAAGGACGGGTGGTTGGGCGGCTCATTTCAATTTCCTTTTCCCGCAGCTGCGGAAGCGAGAATTTTCTCGACTACGGAGAGTGGATCTAAGGCCTCGACAATTGGGCGACCGACCACGATGGCCGAAGCCCCACTGCGCATGGCGTTTTCAGGAGTTTCCACCCGCTTTTGATCACCGGCGCTATCGCCCGGCATGCGCACCCCAGGCGCGACTAAGAAAGCCTGCGCGGATCTGCGCCGAAGCAGATCGAGCTCCTGGGGCGAACAGACGATTCCAGTTAAGCCCTTTGTCCACGCAAGGTCAGCGAGTTTTGCGACGTGACTTTCGATCGATTCACTCGCTAGCCCTGGAGGAAGTGTGGCCGCATTAAAACTCGTCAGGATCGTCACGGTCAAAATCTGAAAGGGCCGCGTCTGATTGAGCTCAGCCTCCACTTTGGCCAGGCGCTCAAGGGCTTCTGCTCCCGACCACGCGTGAACCGTTGCGAACGTCGCTCCGGCGGCAAATGTTGCCCGAACTGCGGCTTCCATCGTGCTGGGAATATCGAGGTATTTGTTATCGACAAAAACCGGCGCAATCTCGGCCATCTTCGCCACCAGCGGCGCGCCGTAGCGCATGTTTAGGCGAGGTCCAAGTTTGATCGCGCCGAGTTTACCTTTGAGTTTGGCGGCAATTTCGAAAGCCTCGCTGTCGGTGTCAACATCGAGAGCGAGCATCAACGGATTGACGAGTTTAACCATTGCCAGATCCCCTTTTTTCCGCGACCAGAGCGAGTGTTTGCTCGACGACATTCTCCAGACCAACTTGAAGGTGGACGCCGTAAGCCGAAATGTCGACTAACCCCTGAGCTAACCAATCTGAATTGAGGCGAATCTCGATCTCGAAATCTTTGACCGAATGACGAAGACCGCGCAGGGTCAGTTCACGGCGAATAATTTCCGCCGACTGCTCCATTTCGATTACGCCGTCAGTTTCTGGGCCGATTACGCTGTCAGTTGCTACGCCATTTGTCGAACCAATTACTGGCCCAATTGCAGAGCCAGTTTCAGGGCCCAACGGGGAGCCTTCGCCCTGACTGCCGAAGACGATGCGAAACTCAGGGTACTTCCCAGAACTGCGCGGAAAACTGTTCAAACAATGTCCTCGACGTCGATGCCGTAGCCTTTGATCTTGCGGTGCAGGTAGCTTCGCTCGAGACCAATAGCCTCGGCTGTTTTCGAAATATTGCCCTTGTTCTCGGCAATCTTTTTGAGCAGATATTCGCGCTCAAATTTCGCCCGAGCATCGCGGAAGTTTGAAAACTCAGATTGGATGTCTTCTTTGTCTTGGCTCGGAAGTCCCGCAAAGTTGAGGTCATGAACATCGACCGTATCGACCGGAGTCAAAATATAAATTCTCTCGATAAAGTTGCGCAGCTCGCGAACATTGCCAGGCCAGTTGTGAGCTTTAAGCTTTTCCATGGCCTTGGCTGAAAACACTTTATGACGATAACCGCCCTCGCGCGAAAATTGCTCGCTAAAATGATTGATCAAAGACGACAGGTCGTCGGCGCGCTCACGCAGAGCCGGAACCTGGAAAGGAATCACATTAAGGCGGTAGTAAAGATCTTCGCGAAAGCGGCCTTCTTTGATTTCTACTTCGAGATTTTTATTCGTGGCGGCAATCACGCGCACGTCGACTTCGATGATCTCTTCGCCACCGACTCGGGTGAAGTGCCGCTCCTGCAAAATACGCAAGATTTTGGCCTGGGTTTTCAGGCTCATGTCGGCAATTTCGTCGAGAAAAATTGTTCCGCCGTGAGCGTGATCGAATTTGCCTTTGCGGGTTTTGTCGGCGCCGGTGAAAGCACCCTTTTCAAAGCCAAACAGCTCGCTCTCGATCAGATCTTCTGGAATAGCCGCACAGTTGACTTCAACAAAAGGTCTGCCGGCGCGCGGGCTCAGGTAGTGAATGTTCTGCGCGACGAGCTCTTTACCGGTACCATTTTCACCGTTGATCAAAACCCATGACGCCGTACTCGCCACCCGGGCGATCATCTGCTTGAGTGCCACCATCTGGGGTGATTCACCGATGATCGCGATATTGCGCCGAAGTTTATTCAAAAGCGCATTCTTCTCTCCGCGCTCGCCTTGGTAAACAGTGATGTTGTGAATGAGAATTAAAATTCGATCGATCGAGAGCGGCTTTTCAACAAAATCCCAAGCGCCGAGTTTGACCGCCTTGACCGCGGTCTCGATGGTGCCATGGCCAGACATGATCACGAATTCGACACCCGGAACGCGACCGCGTGCCGTGCTGAGAACCTCGATTCCGTCCATGGAGCCTGGCATCCAAATATCCAGGAGAACCACGTTCGGGCGAAACTCTTCCATGATCTTGAGGCCCTCTTCACCGCTCCGCGCGACCTTGACCACATAACCTTCGTCGGCAAGGGAAGCCGAAAGGACTTCGCGAATAGCCGACTCATCATCGACCACCAAGATTTTAATCTTCGCTCGGAGACCCACTTCGTCTGTCGGTTTTTCTTCAGTCAAGCCGGCCATCGAAAATCCTCTTTGTCATGTTTGAGACGAAGGTTTTCCAGAGCTCATGCCCCGTCCACCGTCTGCTGAGCCATTTCGATCCTGAGACGCCATGGCCTCGTTATCGGTGACCGGCAACTCGATGATCAATTTCGTCCCTTTTGGCTCGGTCGGCAACGCGCGAATAAAGCCGTTGTGATCTTCGACAATCCTTTTCACAATCGCGAGTCCGAGCCCTGTGCCGTCTTCCTTGGTACTAAAATAGGGTTCGAACACGCGGTCACGGTCTAACTCGCTGATACCCGCCCCGTTGTCGAGCACGGATATCCTCACCAGCTTGAGGAGGCTATCATACTGCGTCCGCACTGACACCCGGGGATCTACCACATCGCGCACAGCGGCGACGGCATTGTCCAGCAGGTTGATCAGCACTCGCTTAATTTGATCGGGATCGAACTTAAATTCAGGAAGCTGCGGATCACCATCGAAACGAAACTGCTGCTCGCGGTGCGAGAGGCGAAAGAGCTCGAGGGCTTCTTCGATTGCGTGATTCATCGAACTCAAAATCGGCCGCGTCTGAGGCAGGCGCGCGAAGTTTGAAAACTCATTGACCAGGCGTTTTAAGTCGTCGGTTTGTCGAATGATCATGTTGATCGAGGAACTAAATGCTGGGTCCTTGATTTGCCCGCCAAATTTTTTCTCTAGCCGCTGAGCCGAGAGCTTAATAGGCGTGAGCGGGTTCTTAATCTCATGGGCTATCCGCCGCGCCACCTCCGTCCAAGCCGCAGCTCTTTGGGCATTGATCAGCATTGTCAAATCGTCAAAGACTAAAACTTTTCCGAGATCGCCGCCTTTTTCATCTTGCAAAATCGACAGTGTCATCTGCATCGGAATGGATTGACCTGCGATTTCAATGCGAATTTCTTTCTGCAGTGTTAGGGCCTTGTGGCTCCGCATTGTTTGCAAGAGTTCATCGAACATCTGATAGTGGGTCGCATCGAGCACCTGCTTAACCGGACGGCCGACGTAATTACGTGGGTCGATGCCAAGCAGCTGCTCGGCATGGCGATTGATCGTTGAGATTATTCCCCGTTGATCGAGCGAGATCACTCCGGTGGTCACGTTCGAAAGCACCACCTGCACGTAGCGGCTGTGCTCGTCGAGGCGCTCGAGGGTTTCCGTGAGGTTTTTATTGGCCTCGAGGACTTCTTTTTTCGAACGATCTAGGTTCGACGTCATCTGATTAAAGTTGCTGATCAGCTGATTGATTTCGGCGCTGCCCGAAGACAATTTCACTGGCCGGTAATCGCCTTGCGATACCCGACGGGTCGCGAGGCCCAAGGTTTCGAGGGGAATTGAAAGTTCGCGCGCAAGGTAAAATCCAAACCACGTCGCGCACAGAACGATCACTAAGGTCATCAAGACAAGGATGATGAGATAAATGCTCTTGAGCGGATACTGAAGCGGATTGAGATTTCGAAACTCCTCGTGAGCGTTGGAAATATCGGCCATTCGAGAAACCAGCGAGATTGGGATGAACGTTGAAACCACGACGGCACCCCTTTCGGGACCCCGCGGTCCCATGCGAGTGGCCGGCACGATCACTCGGACGAGGTTTCCTTCAGCAAAGGGCTGAATCTCACTGGTTTCTGAGCGCTGGGTGAGGCCCTTGCGGAGAAACTCAAGATTAACCGAAGGAATTTCGGGTAGCGTTTCATCCGGCGAAAGGACCTGAACGCGCGGGCTAAATAGACTCGGATAATATTCAACCGCATCGAGGCTGAACTTTTCGCGCGCCGAGCTAAGAACGCTGGCGAGCTTCAACTCGGCGCCTGCAACTCCAGTTCGGTCTCTGCTCGCGCCTTTGCTGCCGACTCTGGCACCGTCTTTGGCGCCGTCTTTGGCACCGTCAGGCGCGCCGATCGCCGCGATGTCTTTGGCGATTTGGTTGGCGAAGTGGTAGTTCTTCTTCTTTGACGAAAAAATGTACTCTTGGTTCACCTCGAGGGCAGCTTTCAGCACTGAGGCCATACGCACTGAAAACCATTTATCGAAGCTCGAGTTGATGTAAAACACAGATACCAAAAACATCAGCCCAGTCGGCACCGTCGCAAATGCCGCAAACGCCGCCACCAGTTTTGCCTTGAGCGAACTGCCGATCAGCTTTCCCCGACGCTCGACAAAGACTTTGACGATGTTGCGAAAAATCAAAAAGAACAACAGCAGCAGCAGGATGATATTGAAATTGACCAGCCCAAAGAAAAAGATCGAGTGAACAAACGGCAGCTGCTGGCTGATATTAAGAAGCCGGAATTCAAACCAAGTCAGGGCAAAAAACAGAAGGCCAATAACCAAGACGAGAACGATTTCCCTTTTGCGCTTTTTCGTTTCGTGTTGCGCGGGCGGCTCGCCAATCGGTTCGCTCATCGACGTCCGATCTTGGCCTTAAGGCGAAGCATCTCGATCGCAACAAGTGCAGCTTCGGTGCCTTTATTGCCGTGCTTTCCGCCGGCTCGATCGAGCGCCTGCTCGTCGTTGTCAGTCGTCAGAACACCGAAGGTGACCGGCTTGCCCGTCTTGAGTTGCAGCTCGGTGCAGCCGCGCTCGACCGCTGAGCAAACGTAGTCGTAATGACTGGTGTCGCCGCGGATCACTGCACCCAGCGCCACGACAGCATCGCACTTTTCAAGCAGCCACTTGGCAGCGAGTGGAATTTCAAACGCTCCGGGTACTCGAACCGCATCGACTTGTCGGCAACCGTGCTTGACGAGCGCCTCGAGCGCCGCGGTTTCGAGCTTACTCGTCACCTCGGAGTTAAATTGCGCGGTGACGACGCCGATGCGAAAGTCAACGGCGCTCAGATCACCGATCAGACCGCCTTGTTCGATAATAGGTAAAGCACTCATTTTGAATCTCCCGTGCCATGTACGTTTTCTGGACTCTTCTCGCCGCTCTTGTCGCGACTGTTCTCGTCGCCGTTCTCGTCCAAGAGGTGGCCCATCTTGTCGCGCTTGGTGCGCAGGTAGCCGATGTTATTTTGGTTGGCGCCGACGATCAAGGGAACTCGATCGACAATTTCTAACCCGTAGCCTTTGAGGCCGACGCGTTTGGCGGGGTTATTCGTCAACAGCCGAAGTTTGCGAACTCCGAGCGCGCGCAAAATCTGTGCGCCGACACCGTAATCGCGATTGTCGCTCGGCAGGCCCAGGCGCAAGTTTGCTTCAACCGTATCCATGCCGTTGTCTTGAAGTTCGTAGGCGCGAATCTTATTGGCCAAGCCAATTCCTCGTCCCTCTTGGCGAAGGTATAAAACCACGCCCTTACCCTCGGCGGCGATCAACTCCATCGCTTTTTGCAACTGCGGGCCGCAGTCGCAGCGCTGGCTGCCGAAAACGTCGCCGGTCATGCACTCTGAATGCACGCGAACTAAAACGGCCTCATCAGGAGAGAATTCTCCCATTTGCATCGCGATATGCTCGGCACCGTCGACGTGACTTGAGAACGCCTTGACCCGAAAGCCTTCGCCGAAGCGGTTGGGCAGGCGCGCCTGGGCAATTTCGGAGACCAAAGTTTCGTTTTGGATGCGGTAGCGGATTAGGTCGACGATGGTGCCGATTTTCAAACCGTGCTTCCTCGCAAAATCCATCAGCTCCGGGACCCGCGCCATTGAGCCGTCGACATTCATCACTTCGCAAATCACGGCGGCCGAATTGAGTCCCGCGAGCTTGGCAAGATCAACGCTTCCTTCAGTATGCCCAGCCCGCTTGAGCACTCCGCCGTCTTTGGCACGAATTGGAAAAATGTGGCCCGGAACAATGATGTCGCTCGGTTTTGCCAGCGGGCTCGAGGCCACCCGAATCGTATGGGCACGGTCGCTCGCCGAAATGCCGGTCGAAACGCCGCTCGCGGCCTCAATGCTGACAGTGAAGGCTGTCTTGTGCGGAGTATAGTTTTGCTCTTCTTTTACCATCAGTGGAATCTTGAGACGATCGATCTGCTCACCGCTCAACGAAAGACAAATCAGTCCGCGCGCCTCACTCGCCATGAAGTTCACCATTGCCGGCGTGATGAAGTCGGCTGCTGCCACCAAGTCGCCCTCGTTTTCGCGGTCTTCATCGTCAATCAAGATGACCATTTTGCCGGCGCGAATATCGTCGATCAGCTCTTGGGTCGTGTTCATAACAGGATTCATAACAGGGTTCATCTGGCACTCGGCTTTCTAGGTGTTTTGTCCATGATTTTGAAAGTAATGGATCATCCCCCGGGCGAACATATCGATCTCGAGATTGACGCGTTCGCCGGGTTTGAGCCCAGAGAGGTTGGTACGATTTAAAGTCTCAGGAATTAAACACATTTTAATTTTATTTCCTTCGACTTCATTTATGGTAAGGCTGACGCCATTGACGGCCCAGCTGCCCTTTTTCCAAACAAATGGCTGCAGTCGTTGCGGAATCAAAACCGTGATGTCGGTCGAACCCTGGAGGTCTTTGACGTCGATAATTTCACCGGTCGTATCGACATGGCCCGAGACCAGGTGCCCGTGAATTCGGTCGCCAAAGCGAAGCGAGCGTTCCAAATTCATTGATCTACCCAAGAGATTATCGGCCGTCCAACCCACTACGCGCAGCGTTTCCGCACCGAGAGCAAAATGCATCAAGGCTGACTCGAGGCGCTCGACGGTCAGGCAAACTCCGCTATTGCAAACGCTATCGCCGAGCGCGAGATCGTTAAATTCCGCAGGTCGCTCGACTGCAATACGAAGCAAACCGTCGGCCGCGCCGTCGGCCGTGTGTTCGACCCCGGTCACTTTGCCTTGTGCTTCAACAATTCCTGAAAACAATTTTTTCCCTTTGATGATGCGCCAGGACGCTACACCTGAATCGGCTTTTGGGTCAAGCCAGCCGACAACCGAAAGCGTTGACGGTGCCCAAGGAAAGACCTCAGAATTGCTGAGGAACGAAGGAGTGCCTATGTCGTCGACCGAAGCCCAAGCGCTGCGCATTGGAATTGACCTTGGCGGAACCAAAACCGAGATCATCGCGCTCGACAAGAACGGCCATAGTCTCCTGCGTGAACGTCGCCCCACGCCCGCACAAAACTACGATGCGATCGTGCAGAGTCTAGCCGCCATGGTTGAGTCCGCCGAAAGTCGCCTCGGAAAAAACGCCACCGTCGGAATTGGCATTCCCGGAGCCGTCTCGCGCAAAACCGGTCTGATCAAAAACGCCAACACCGTTTGCCTCATCGGTCAACCGCT
>JAYTRM010000171.1:0-8140 GCA_043746165.1 Bdellovibrionales bacterium
TTGTCGGTGGAGATTTAAGTTCCTCAAGGTCGGGCATCTTTATCGACGTCGCGCTCCTCGGTTCCGTTGAAAATCGAAAAACTAGAGCTGGTGCGCTCGAGGGTGACCTTGTCGCGATATCTGGTCATCCAGGGCTCTCTGCCGCAGGCTTTGCGGCCTTGCAAAAAAATCTCGCTGGCTGGAGTGAAGCCAAACGGGCCCATCTCCGACCTGAACCACGCTTTGATTTACTTCCCGCGTTGGATCGTCATCCTGGGCTCGTTACTTCGATGATTGATGTGAGTGATGGCCTGGCGCGCGAGCTTTACCATTTATCGAGAGCAAGTCGAATCGGTTTTGAAATCGACGCCCGCCTTTTGCCTGTTCACGCTGAGGCCGTCGGCTTGGCGGCACTTCTGGGAAAGTCAACCCTCGACTGGGCCTTTTCTGGAGGAGAAGATTACGAACTCCTTGTCACCGTTGCTCCCGAGCACCTGCTCGACCTTCCACTCGATTTCACCGTCATCGGTAAAGCTCAGAAACCCGGAAAAGGAATTCAAGTCATCCATCCGAGCGGCAGCATTCAAAATCTCGAAGAATCTGGCTACGACCACTTTGCCGAAGATACCAGTTTGGGATCACGACTTAAGTCGCGCCCGACTTGAGAAAGCCCAATAATTCGCCGATTTGTTCAAACGAGGTGTTTGAATGAGCCCACCGGCGACACGTTATCTTCCCAGGTCTCCACGCTTTATTTTTCGCCCGCAGGATGAACGCCTTTTGCGATTTGCTGGATTGACTAAAAAGTCGCAGGCGGCGCATGCCGAAATCCGCAATTTGTCGACGTCGGGAATCTCTTTTGCCATCTCTGCGGGTGCCGCACCAGAGCCTGGACAGATGCTCAAAGTCGAATTTGAACTGCCTACAAAACATCCGGTCGCCTGGTTTGCCACGGTTACCCGCGTTGAGACTTCGACCGGTTGGGATCCGCGAAATGGTGAAAAAGAAATGGTCCTTGTGGCGCTGAAGTTTCATAAAATTCCGACGTCTTTGACCGACGCGATTTCTCGCAGCCTCAGGCCCCTTCTTAACAAACAAGAAGAACTCGTTTACGACTTAGATCAAATCGAGGCAAAGCCAGCTGCCATCTTTATTTTTCTCTGTGCCGCCCTGGCATTTTGCTACAGTGCGCTCGCCATTTCGCTGAACACTTGGCTTGAAATCATGCACACGAGCAAGCCTTAGATCAATGCAGAGAACCCGACGACCCGCCTTCAGGATCTTCCCAGCCAGTGCCGATTGTTATATCACCGATCACTCCGGTTTCTAATTCACGTGGGGTCGCTTCTCGCACGTCGAGAATCCTGACATCAAAGATTAAGTTCAGCCCGGCGAGCGGATGATTGCCGTCGACTGTCACCGAAGTGTCATCGATTTCAATCACACGAATGATCATCGCTTCGCCATTCTCATTACTGGTATTAAACTTCATGCCAACTTCAACCTTGAGTCCGCGCGGAAAATCTTCACGACTCACCTCCGTCACCAACTCTGGCCGGTAATCGCCATAAGCTTCGCGCGGTGACACACTGACCTCGGCGCGGTGGCCCGCGGTGTGTCCGACGAGCACGCGTTCAACCGGGGGAACGATCACGCCTCGTCCGTGAATATACTCGTATTGATCCGCCGGCGTTCGTTCGTCGAGCAATCGACCTTCAGTGTCGGTGATGCGATAAGCGATTTTGACTACGCGGTCTTTGGCAATTGGTATAGCCATCGTCGTCCTTTCCGAGCCCGCCCAAAAGCGAACCTGCCGGTTGAGTTAGAAATTCAAAATCGCTGGGCGTTCGCGAGCTTTTAACAGTCGGTCCTGAAATTCGCCCCGGTCAATGTATTTGCCGCCAAAAGCTTCGAGAACTCCCGTGACCATTTGAATATCCATCCACTCTAATCCGCATTGCAACAAACGTTCAACCAAAGCGTAGAGACAAAATTTACCAGCGTTGCTTTCTTTGTGAAACATACTTTCGCCGCTAAACACGCCGGCGATGTAAACACCGTAAAGGCCTCCGACCAATTCACCTGCGGAATTCCAACACTCAACGCTGTGAGCGTGACCCGCATGATGAAGATCGAGGTAGCTAGCTTCCATTTCAGGCAAGATCCAAGTGCTTGGTCCACCGCCGCCTCCCCCGCCGCCGCTCCCGTCGCCCGTTCGAATCACTTGTGAACACGCACGAATCACTTGGGCAAAATCTTGATTGAAGGTTATTTTTTTGGGCTGGGTGCGAATTTCGCGCAAAAGTCTCTTTGGCCAGTGAACTTCCGCAAAGTCGATCACGCCGCGCCTGAGAGGTGAAAACCACAACAGCGGGTAGCCTTCTTGGGGCCATGGAAAAATTCCATGGCTATAACTATCGAGCAGAGTTTCAACGCTGAGGTCTCCGCCATAAACGAGCAGGCCGTCATCTCCGGCGGAGCGAGGATCAGGAAAACGACTTGGCCAAGCCTTAGTCATGGGCAACTCCGTGGCTGAGGCAAAGATCACATATCCCGCAGCGCTTTCCATCTTTGAAACCAAAATATTTTTCCAGCTCCGTCATGCGACAGAGTTCATGATCCGCTTCAGGGCTTAATTTCGCAAATGCCACCATTTCGTGCAGCTTGCGCAGCTGTCCCGTGCGCCGAGTCTGGTACAATGCCTGATCGAGATATTCTTGTGGAGGCTCACTTATGGCCTTCCATTCAATCGGTTTTCGACCTTCGATCGCCCCCCAGCGCTCAAGCAGTCCAACCGCAGTCTCCACGCGAAAATCGCGACGATTGTAAAAGTTCATTTGCGTGCGCAGGTAATCAAAACCCTCTTGCCGTGCGCGCAGCGGATTTCGCTCGATAAGATTGTAAACGGCATTCACAAAACCTGGATCGGGACTCGCCCAATCGAGAAAATCTTTCTGAATGCTGACGTCATCGTCTTCAAAAAATAAAGCGGCCTTTGCTTGCCTCCCGTCGCGCCCCGCGCGGCCAACCTCTTGGTAATAGCTCTCGAGCGAACCGGGAATTTCCGCGTGCATCACCAATCGCACGTTCTCTTTATCGATACCTAGCCCAAAAGCCGGCGTCGCTAAAATCAGGGCCTCGTTTTCGGTCTTTGCGAGAAACTGCTCCTGACTGCGCTTGCGCTCGCGATCGCCGAGCTGACCGTGATAAATGAGGTGAGAAAATCCCAGGCGTGAAATTTGATCGCTGAATTTCATAAGGCTCTGCACAAGAGAAAAATAGCAAATTGCAGGCCCGGGAAATCGGTGTCGGTAACTAACAAAAGCTTGAACCTTTTGTTCCATCCCGTGCAGGTCGACGACTTCAAGAGAGAGATTCTCGCGCCTGACGCCACGATTAAAGATTTGCGCGTCGCCAATGCTCAATTGCTTTAAAATATCTGCTTGGACCAGCGGCGTCGCCGACGCCGTCACGGCCAGGGTCACGGGATTGCCGATTTCAGCACGAATATCGCCGAGTCGCGAATAGTCCAGACGGAAATCATGACCCCAGGATGAAATGCAGTGCGCCTCATCGACCGCAAGCAGGGCGACCGGATTTTGCCAGCCACCTTGCCGGCCACTTTGCCGGCCACTTTGAAGGAGGGCCTCGCGAAACTCCGGAATCCGAAATCGCTCGGGCGTAACGTACAAAATCTCATATCGTCCAGCGGCAAGCTTTCGGTACCGCGCATTTCGTTCCTCAGCGCTCAATGACGAATTGATGAAAGCCGCGCGAAGGCCTTTAGCTTGCGCCGCATCAACCTGGTCTTTCATCAGAGCGATGAGTGGGGAAATGACGAGGGTAAGGCCACGCCCTTCCTGGCTCAGAATCCGGGCTGGCAGCTGAAAACAAAGGCTTTTCCCCATTCCCGTCGGCATGATGAGCAGGGCCGAGTTTCCTGAGAGCACAGTGGTAATTACGGCCTCTTGATCGCCCCGGAAGGTCGAAAAGCCGAAAACTTCCTTTAGGCAGGTCAAAACTGACGCCTGACTCATAATGCGCGAACCCCCGATCTCAGACTCAGTGTAAGCCGTTCAAAGCGCAAAAACCGACAAAAAAACAGACAACGAAACGTGTCCTGTGCTAAGTCAGTCATAACTAAACCCGATCACAAAGTTTTTTTAAGCCAGTCGGTCACGGCGATCGACTTTTGAGGAGTAACCGTCGGCCATGGCGACTAAAGAATGGATCTTAAATCAAGTCCGAAACATCGGCATCTCAGCCCACATCGATTCAGGTAAAACGACCCTGACCGAGAGGATTCTTTTCTACACCGGCCGTATTCACGCCATTCACGAGGTGCGCGGAAAAGACGGCGTCGGCGCGAAAATGGACTCCATGGATCTCGAACGCGAAAAAGGGATCACCATCCAGTCGGCAGCCACGAACGTGCAGTGGAAAGACACCAACATTAACATCATCGACACCCCCGGGCACGTCGACTTCACGATCGAAGTTGAACGAAGCTTGCGCGTGCTGGACGGCGCGATTTTGGTTCTTTGCGGCGTCTCCGGTGTGCAGTCGCAGTCGATCACCGTCGACCGCCAGATGAAACGCTACAATGTCCCTCGCCTAGCATTTGTGAACAAACTCGACCGCTCGGGCGCAAACCCTTTCCGAGTGCTCGGTATGGTTCGCGAAAAACTGCGTCTCAACGCGGTTCTCGTGCAGATTCCGATCGGCCTCGAAGATAAACTCGAAGGCATAGTCGACCTCGTCACGATGAAAGCAGTCATTTTCTCAGGCGCCGACGGTGAGATCATCACGGAAAAAGAAATTCCGGCAGATATGCTCGCTCAGGCCAAAGAATATCGCAACGAGCTGATCGGCAAAGTCGCTGACTTTGACGAAGGCATCGGCGAGAAATTCTTGATGGAAGAAGAGCCGACTGTTGAAGAACTGAAGGCCGCTATTCGTCGCACGACGATCGCACGACAAATCGTACCGATGTTCTGCGGTTCGGCTTATAAAAACAAAGCGGTGCAAAAGCTTCTCGACGGCGTCACGGATTACCTTCCGAATCCGACCGAAAAAGACAATTTTGCGCTCGATAAGAAAAATGCTGAACAGCAAGTTAAAGTTGCGGTTGATGCCAACGCGCCGTTTATCGGCTACGCCTTTAAACTCGACGAAGGACGCTATGGCCAGCTGACTTACATTCGTATTTATCAGGGTACGATCAGAAAAGGCGACTTTATTTTCAACTCGCGTGATGGCAGGAAAATTAAAGTTCCGCGTCTGGTCAAAATGCACTCTGACGAGATGGCCGATATTGAAGAAGCATCGGCTGGTGACATCATCGCTCTGTTCGGAGTCGACTGTTTCTCCGGTGACACGTTCACCGACGGCACGACCGAACTGACTATGACTTCGATGCACGTTCCTGAACCAGTCATCGCGCTCGCCGTTGCGCCGAAGCACAAAGAAGGAGCTGCGCAGTTCTCGAAAGCTTTGCAGAAGTTCCGCAAAGAAGATCCAACCTTCCGCGTGAGCCGTGACGAAGAATCAAACGAGACGATCATTCAGGGCATGGGCGAGCTTCACCTTGAGGTTTACATCGAGCGGATGAAACGCGAATTCGCCTGCGAAGTGATCGCCGGTAAACCGCAAGTTGCTTACCGCGAAACGATCAACGCCGCTGCTGAATTTGATTACACGCACAAAAAGCAAACGGGTGGTTCGGGTCAGTATGCGAAAATCTCAGGCAAAATCGAGCCTATCGCAGTCGAAGAAGGAAAAGATCCGAAGTCCTACGAGTTCGAAGATGACGTGGTCGGTGGACGGATTCCGAAAGAATTCATTCCCGCGGTTGACGACGGCATGCAGGAACAGATGAAAAAAGGCACGCTCATCGGCTTTCCGGTGGTCGGCGTGAAAGTGACTTTGTCAGATGGCTCTTACCATGACGTCGACTCGTCGTACATGGCGTTTAAGATCGCTGCCATGGCTGCGTTCCGCGAAGTGTATCCGCAAGCTCAACCGACAGCTCTGGAGCCGATCATGAAACTTGAAGTCGTTGCCCCGGAAGAATTCCAGGGTAACCTCATGGGTCAGATCAACCAACGCCGTGGCATGATTCAAGGAACTTCGACGATCGAAGGTAACGTCACCGTCATGGCCGACGTTCCACTGACAGAAATGTTCGGTTACTCGACCGATCTGCGTTCGGCAACTCAGGGTAAAGGGGAATTCACGATGGAATTCAACCGATACGCTGCCGTTCCACGCGGCATCCAAGAAGAACTGCACAAGAAGTATCTGGAAAAACGCGCAGCCGAGAACAAGTAGGACAGTGAGCACACTTTTCGTCGGAGCTTAAAGCAAGAGCCGACGAGAGGTGACGGACTTGATCTGCGACGATGAAAAAAGGGTCCGCTTGCGGACCCTTTTTTATTTCTAAAGTAGCTCAATCACAGTTTCCTGAGCCATCACAATACACAAGCCCGAGACCAGAACGATGGCAGGTGACGTTGGTCCCCGATTCGTCCGCACTGATAAAAAAATCTAAAATCAAAATACAAGCCAGTTTCACCAGAAATTCCTTTTCGTTGCTATGCCCTTACCTATCGCGACTTTAGTTTTTGAGGTAATTCATTGAACTCATTTATCGATTGCAAATTTTGATGATGCCTTGAAGTCGCGATGCGTCTCGTTGCGCAACGACCGCCGCAACTTCGGGATCCACCGATCAGGTCTGAATCTATCTCAATCAATCGATCTAAAAAAAGGTAATCTCGTTGATCAATCGCGATTTGATGATGTTGAGCAGGACTTAAAAAAAACTGATTACTTTCCAGACGCATAATCCGTTAAGCGAATCACGAAGCTGGCCAGCGGAGCTTAGTTAGATCCGTAAGACGCCACCAATGCTTTCGCGTTGCCCATCGCAGCGTCCATACCCTTTACGATTCCGCAGCTCGAGTCTTGCGCGTGCGGGTCCTCTTCGAGCCATTCGAGCGGAGTACACTCACCATCGTTGAATTTGTCGAGCTCGGCGAGGTTGTAACCGAACGCGAGTACGTTGGCATCTTTGATGTGCCCCTCTTGATCCTTAGTGCGATCGGCGAGCGCGAGGTACGCGGTTTTCATCGCGATGATTTTATCGACGTATTCTTTGCGCGAGAGCCCCCACATCTGTTGCAAGTGCAGATCCGGAGGTAATCCTAAGCGATCTATCAGGGCATTGAGCCTGCGCAACTGTGGGCCGGCGATCTGTGAGAATGTGTAGCGAATCTGCGCGTCGTACAAAAGCCTTCGCACCTGTGCCTGGTTGGCCTCGCGGGGCTCACCGTTACTTCCCAGCCGCTCATCGCAATGACGGGTCTCCTGAAAATAGTCGTAAGCACCGCGCAGCGGATTCGTTTCATTTTCGGTATCGGGAAGTGTTTCGCAACCTGGCTCGGCATTTAAATAACAATTGTAGAGATTGGTGAACTTAACTTCGTCGCGGCTATGGTGACCGCACGCTTCCACATCGTCTTCGATCGTGCGCGCTCCCTTGCGCGAGACTACCGTTTCGTGATTGAGGCAGATCTGCGCGTTGACATGGTTGATTTCATTGAGGTGATCGAACATTTCTTTGACATCATTTTTGTCGCGGGCGTCCTCAAAAAACTTTTCTTTTCCCATCAGGTCTTCAAGCAAGGCGCCGCTTGATTTGTGAATGCTCGAAGGTGCCTGGCCGTCAAAACCCGCAAGCATCGATGTGTTAGGAAAACCGCTCTTCCAGTTTTTAATAAAGTCATCGGTCGTAGCGCTATAGCAGGCCCAGAGGTAGAGCGAACGCACGTTATCACCGAGCGGTTTATTTTGGTTGAACGCGCGCTCGATGTCATCTTCGCTCAGCGAAGCGTTGATCCCCCAAAATTCGCGGTCGGTGTGGTGACCCGAAATGATGACCGACGAAAGGTTGGTGTTGCTCGCCCGGAGACTGGTGAGCTCCGCAGAAAACTGCGCCGCCTTCATTTTAGGAATACTAGCAAACACAGCGTCGAGGCCTTTCTTGTTCTGTTCCGTGCTAAGGGGCCGCGCAAAAATAAAATCACACGTGCCGGCTTAAATGAGTCATTAACGCATGGACTCTGCTCAAGTCTAATTCAAGTAGTGATCTCAATTACAT
>JAYTRM010000172.1:0-6177 GCA_043746165.1 Bdellovibrionales bacterium
CTCCGGGCCAAAAACGGATATTTTTTAAACCCAAAGATTAGAGTTTTGATCAACGATACATCGCCGGTTTTGGTAAATTCGCGATGAAGGCTATTTGAAAAGGAGAGAGATAAATGGAAATTTTAGTCAACTTGACAACTCGACTTGCTCGCCAAATCGTCGCAAGCCGCGGCTCGCAAGTACCGGCAGGCTTTGGACTTCGACTCGCAATCGGCGCAACTTCTCTGATACTTGCATCGTTTACCATGCTGCCGCCTGCTCGGGCTCAAGCTTGCCGCGACTGCCCGTTTCCAGTCAAAGTTGATGAGACTCATTGGCTCATGCCCAATAGAGATGTCATGCTCAACTTAACAGAAAAACAGCTGAATGATGGAAGCATTCTGATGCGGGTCTCTTTATCGGACGTGCATACCGGCGAAATTTTTGCTCGCGGCACGGCACACCGAAGTCCTGGTCAGAGAAATGTCAGTCTGCACATGCATGATCCCAAGGGTCGCAGGGTCAAAGCTAAAATTCGCTGGATTAACTTCGAGGCGCGAGTGATTCAGGCCGATTTTGATTGTCTCGAGAATCGCACATGTACGAATCTCTTCGGCTCAGCTGAACCGATTGGCTTACAACTAAGTGAGCCGATCGGCTTCCACGAACTCCATCCGGTTTTCTGAAATCACAAATACCATGGGGCGCTCAAACCAGGCGCCCAAATTCACGGATTGCACGTCTCGCGAAGAAAGCTTGATCCTCGCTTCGTCGCGGAGGTGGACATGGCCAGTCACGATCACGTCGAAAGCCTCCGACTGGCCGATGCACTCGACATGCCGATGAATCAAGCTTCGAATCTGCTCGTTTTTTAATTCTTTGGCGGTTGAAGTGTAGGTGCGGCTCGCCCGGCTAGCACGCTCACCGACCCATTGAATGACTACTGAAGGCAGATTCTCGGCGAGCCAACGCACTGACTTCAAATGCAAAACTTTTTTGAGAAAGATATAGCCTCGATCATCGGGATTCATGAGATCGCCGTGTTCAACCCGAACCCTTCGCGAATACAAGTTAAAGGTTTGCGGCCCGGTGTAGACCTTTACACCGATCTGGTCGCGCCAAAAGCGCTCGAGATAGAGATCGTGATTACCCTCGAAGTAATGCACTTCAATACCTGCCAAGATAAGCTTTTTTATTTGTTCAATGATCTTGGCAAATTTGAGCTGGAAGTAATGATGATCTGAAACCCAAAGATCGAAAATATCACCAACGAGAAAAAGCTGTTGGGGAACATCGTCTTTTTTCTCTAGGAGCTCGCCAAGAAAACGCACAAAGACCCGCGCATGCGGGTCATTGTCATTTTGCAGATGAACGTCAGATACAAAATAGGCGGCCATTAGCCGAGGGGCAGCTCGCCCTCGTCTTCAGTTCGCGCGGGACCGGCTTGCGGCGCCTTACGACGAAGAAATGCGGGAACGTCGAGGTTTCGCGAATCAAACGGCGATTTCACGATTTCGCTCGCCAGCCGGCGAGCGGTCTCGAGTGGAGAATCGGCTGTCGAGATATCCATCGATAGTTGCTCGGGCTGCATTTCACGCTGTCTTTGCACTTGGGTCTCGCGATACTGACGTGCTTTCGCCAGCAGAATATCGCGCGGCAAAACTTTTTCTTCCTCGAGATTACGCGCGGGTTGCAGCGGTGGGGGTTGCGAAAAGTTTTGGTTGAGCGCATGGAAGCTTGCTTGCGATGAAGGCTGAGGATACGGGAGTGCCGGCGGATACGACACTTGGTGATTCGCACCTTGTTGAGGAGCCGACGCCTGGTTTTGAATCGACGAAGGTGCAGACTGGAGATGAACCGCTGGCACCGCTTCTTCCATCAAATCCGGAGTCTGCGGGTACGGATAATGTGCCACCTGCTGGTGCTGCTGCGACGGCTGGTGGCCGTGCTGTGGCACCTGCTGCTGAACTTGTTGTGAAACAGGTTGTGAAGTTGGTGCCTGTCCTGCGGTCGGCGGCTGCTGAAGCGATGCCGGCTGGGCGACCTGCGTAGGTTGAGGTTGCTGGAGGTAGCTCGGCTGTTCGAAATAATTGCTGGGCGCTTGCGGTATATTGGGCATGTAAGCCTGCTGCTGCATCATCGGCTGCTGGGACTGATAATAATTCGGATGCATTTGCTGCTGCTGCATCGACTGGGGCTGCATCTGTTGCGCCTGGGGGTGCAGCAACTGACTTGTCGACTGTATGTTTTGGAACTGTTGATTCGCCCGAACTTGATGAGCGAGCGCCTGCATGTGCTGATATTGTGCCTGCGCATTGTCGGTCGCAGGATCCATGCCAAAGCCCGTAGCGATAACGGTCACCCGAACTTCATCGCCCATACTCTCGTCGATCACGGCGCCAAAAATAATTTCGGCATCTTCGTGCGCGGCCTCAGTGATCAGAGTCGAAGCCTCATTAACTTCTGAAAGACTTAAGTCTGGACCGCCCGTCACGTTCAGGATGATTCCAGTCGCGCCGTCGATCGAAATATTTTCGAGAAGTGGAGAGCTGATTGCGGCAGTTGCCGCTTCGACCGCGCGGCTTTCACCACGAGCGCGGCCCGTGCCCATGATTGCCATGCCCTTGGCCGACATCACCGTGCGAATATCGGCAAAGTCGAGATTGATGAGACCACGAATGTTGATCAGATCCGAAATACCTTTGACGGCCTGGAGAAGGACATCGTCGGCTCGTTTGAAAGTTTCGATCAGCGGAGTGCGGTCGTTAGAAATCGTGAGCAACTTTTGGTTTGGAATCACGATCAGGGTGTCGACATTTTCCTTGAGTTCCTGAATGCCGCCGTCGGCGTGGCGCATGCGCTTTTTACCTTCAAACATAAAGGGCCGAGTGACGACACCGATTGTCAGGGCTCCGAGCTCACGGGCAATTTTCGCGACGATCGGGGCACCGCCTGTGCCAGTTCCGCCGCCCATGCCAGCAGTGACGAAAACCATGTCAGCGCCCTCGAGCGCTTCGACGAGATCGTTGTAAGATTCGATCGCCGCGCGTTTGCCAACTTCAGGATTAGCGCCGGCGCCAAGGCCTTTAGTGAGTTCAGTTCCGAGTTGAATTTTGGTCAGGGCCCGGTGGGCCGCAAGCGCTTGACGGTCAGTGTTGGCGACAATGAATTGAACGCCGTTGAGTCCACCGTCGATCATGGTCGAAACGGCGTTGTTGCCACCACCGCCGATGCCGACAACTTTGATATTTGCGCCGATATTGATGTTCTCTTCCAGTTCAAACATTTCTTTCCTCCGACTGTTTGCGAATCGCATCGCCTCCGGCGACACCGGCTTCTCTATTTAATGCCAGCCTATTGGCTGGACTTCTTACGCCGGCCTATAAGCTGGCGTCTCGATCAGGAAGAAAGCGCGCCTGAAAAAAAATTTTTCAGTTTCGTGCTCCAAACCATCATGACGTCTGAGAGATCCTTTTCTGGGCTCAAGTTCAACATTCTCATTCGATCCTGATGACTTAAGTTTTCCAAAGCGTACAATAACAGTCCAACGACCGTCGCAAACTCAGGCGAGCGCACGACATCCGTAAGCCCACCTACCCGCTCAGGGACGCCCCTTCGCACGGGAACATCTGCGATGAACTCACCCATTTCGAGTAGCCCCTCGAGCTGGCAAGCGCCGCCGCTCAGTACAATGCCCGAGCCGAGCTGATTGACGAGACCCGATTTGCGAATTTCCGCCCAGATTAGGCCGAGAGTTTCTTCGGCACGCGGTTCGATCACCTCGCAAAGATCGCGCCTGAGAAGTGCGCGCGGTTTTCGTCCGCCAACGCCCTCGACTTCAATGGTCTCTGTTTCATCGACAAGATCGGCGATCGCACTTCCGTGTTTACGCTTCACGCGCTCAGCCGAAGTTTGCGGAGTTCGCAGACCCATCGCGATGTCTTGCGTAAAGTGCTGTCCTCCGACGGGGACGGTTGCCGTGTGCGCTACCGAACCCGCAACGTAGGTAATAATATCTGAGGTACCACCGCCCATGTCGACCACTGCGGCGCCGAGCTTCTTTTCATCTTCACTGAGAACGGCTAGAGCCGTAGCCAATTGCTGAAGTACAAGGCCCTTCACTTTCAGCCCCGCTTTTTCCGCACACTTCACGATATTTTGCAAGGCTGTTTTACCGGCCGTCACGATGTGAACGTTGGCCTCGAGGCGAACTCCCGACATGCCGATCGGATCAAAAATTCCCGATTGATCATCGAGTTTGAATTCACGCGGCAGCACATGCAAAACCTCACGGTCTGCAGGAACCGCGACTGCTTTTGCCGCTTCGATCACGCGTTCGATGTCTTCGGCTTTCACTTCTTTGTTGCGGATGGCGACCATGCCGCGCGAGTCAAACGACTTCACGTGATTTCCGCCGACGGCAACATAAACTTCATCGATTTTGTGGCCCGACATCAATTCGGCTTCTTCGCGAGCTTTGGCAATTGCCTCGATCGTGGCTTCCACGTTGATGACGACGCCTTGGCGAAGGCCTGCACAAGCGGCGGTTCCGAGGCCTACGATGTCGACTAAAAATTCAGGGTTTACCCCTTCGAGTAAGCCTGCCGGATTGCTTGGTTTGATGGTTCCGATGACTAGCGAAACTTTGGTAGATCCGATGTCGAGACCGACCAATACGTTTTGCTTTTTGCCCGCAGTCCGGTTCGAAATCGACGTCATCCTTAACCTCTGCTGCGCCCGTCTGACAACCAGCCGCCGCGCTTTTTCGTAAGTCACTGGCAGTGACTTGCTATGCCGACCCCGTCGATCCATCGACGAAAGTCATGTTCTGCAGGACTAGCCTTTACAGCTGATGCCTACATGTTTTAAAACCTTGGCCCGGCGTTTCTCACTCTTTGCTCAAACCTTAATCACGCAAAACCAAAGTATTTACAGCGCATTGGCGGTGCGCCTGAACTTAAGGCTACGGACCCTTACGCAGTCTGACAAGAACTTTTTTCGAGAAACTCGCGTCGATGACGCGTCCCTTTAGATTGTTTACCGCGAGATAATTGAGCACTTGCGCGACTCGCATCGCGCGCACGTCGATGTGGTCATCGCCGAGTTTAACATCAACTTTGGGCTGAACCAGCGTCAAGGTGTAACCATCTGTCGCGCTCCAACTGACTTCACTGACATTGCGTGAAGCGAGAAGGCCGCGGTCGTTGAGTGATGTGATCAAATGAACTGCTTCTTCTCGCTTTTTTAGGCTTTCAATTTTTTCTGGGCCATCGATGAACGCTTGTCCCCGCAAAAGAGGAGCGTCAGGTATTTGTCCCGGCGGAAGTGCTTTAAGAAGTTGCCCATCCGCTGTCACCGGAAAAAATTCCTCCTTACCCGATATGAGCACGAGCACTGCAGTCTTTGGCCTGACCCGCACCTTAATGTCGCTCGGGAACGCACGTGAAATTAAAACGTCCTGTACCCATTCGTCACGACCGAGAGAAGCGCGAAGAGTCGCCAAATCAATATCCCAAATAGCCTTACCTTCAATCGAACGAACGATGAGCTGCAGGCGATTGCGAAGTTCCGATTCAGTGATCATCGCCCCTCGAGCATTGGCGATGTCACCTGTCGGCATGACGATTTCAATCGGAATCTCTTTGACGGCAAACAGCCCAGCCCGGTGGCGGAGCGCCAAACCTGCTCCTGTCGCGAGTACCGAGGCGATAGTAATGAAAATTAATCGTCGCAAAGTGAACATCGACGTCAGTATAGTCAGGCAAGCCTGTTAAGAATAGGGGCTTCTTGTAGCTTGATCCGAGTTGGACCTTCGACCTGGTATGGGACCGGCGACATCATGGATCGCAAAGCCACTCACCGAGATAAACAACTTCTGTGCGGAGTTCGACACCCTTTAACCGTAACACTTCTGATTGCACGTGGCGTATGACTGCATCAATGTCCGAGGCTTTCGCCCGATTAAAGTTAACGACGAAGTTGGCGTGTTTCGGAGATACTTGCGCGCCACCGACAGAATAACCTTTGAGGCCGCAAGACTCGATCAGCTGTCCCGACTTATGGCCGGGAGGGTTGACAAAGACAGAGCCGCAGCTCGGAAGCTCTAGGGGCTGCTTCGTTAGCCGCACGTGATTGGCGGCTTTCACTTTGCTCAAGAGATCGTCTTGCGGAACTAACGGCCAAGAAAGTCCAACCCGC
>JAYTRM010000173.1:0-3525 GCA_043746165.1 Bdellovibrionales bacterium
CTTTGGGGCCAAGACATTCTTAAAACCAAATCCTTCAGCTTTCTTACCCCAACTCGCCCAGGTTTCGGTTGCAGAAGGAAACCCGACCCGGCAGAGAGCACTTCGGCAAATGTAAAGACAAGAAGTTGAGATAATATTATCAAGTTTGATCGGGTCAAACTCCAATTGCGATACAATCTCTGATATCGAATCCGGTGTCATCGGCTCGATAACGGGAATCATTTCGTTTGAAAGGGGAGTGACCGTGGCGATGTGAGGAGAGGCACCGGCACAAGTTTGGAGACTTGAAAATAAACCGGAAAAAATTTTGGCGCCTGGTTTAAGGATTACAAAATCGCAGTCTGGTGAACGTGAGCCAGTTGCTTCGAAAACCGCCCGAATAGAATCAGCATCACTTAATCCCTCGGACTGTCTTAAAATACTCGTGTCGGGTCTTTGACAGAACGAATGAGTCTCCATCAACTGCAGAGTTTGTAATTCGGTTTGATCACTGCTTGTGAAAATGAACGACAATTGAGCTACAGGATGAGGAACTGATTCAGCCACTGCGTCAATCAAATCGGAAAAAGCTTTGAACGAGCCAGACGTCTTGACTATGACGATGACGGGATTGACCAAGGGAAGTTGTGCTTCGCTAATTTGATTAAAACTCATCCGTTGCCCTGCAAAAGCTTCCGCCGCCGCTCGACTTCATTTTCGATACGGCGTTTTTCTCTCCGATTGTTCAACTGGCGATGCACAGTTCGGAGCGGATAATACCCGAGCCGGGCCAGTCTAGAAAATAGACGGTCGAGAAGCGGGAGCTTAGATTTCAGCAGGCTGCGAAGCACGAAGTATTTCGAGTTGTAAACCTGGATCAGATCTTGAGAGAGTGTTGCGATTGTTTCCTCAAGCTCTCGCACGTTGAGATAGTCGCCCTGGGCATTCACGGGGCCCGGTGGCTTACCGGGCGCTGTGAGTTCAATGAATCGATCGAGCTCTCGCTCGAACTCAACTTTGGCCGCTTCGTAAAAGGGCGCCATAAGGTGAACGGTACTATGTGCTCGAGCGAGTTCGGTAGGGCCCCAGGCAATGCCGTGCATTCCCAATTCTTGCTTTTCGTAGTCAGCACGGGTTTGTGTTCCGTCTGGAATGACCACGACAGGGCACCCACACATCACCGCCTCGTAAGCAAAGATCGTGCTGTTATCAAAACAGTATAAAACCTTTGCCTGACGGAGAAGGTCACCAAGTGTTGATCGATGTGGACTATCACGAGTGATCTCGATGACTTTTTCGCGATCAAAAAATCCTTCTCGGTACTGAGCTTTTCCAACGTAGAAGTACTCACGAGTTCTTGGGCCCTCAGCTGCCGGTGGAAAAAAGAGAGTCTGATCAATCGTCGGCAAATAGAGTTTGCCGTGCACTTGATTTTTAATGTAACTCGCGTAGGCGTTGGCATAGTTAAAAACAACTTCTTGAGAGTCGTAGATTTCCTCGCCGTCGAGAAGGCCTGGCCGATTGAGCACCCAGCGAACTACTTTTTTCGCGCCGAGAGGGTTACCGGGGATGGTTTCGGGGTACACCGCTGTGTAGTCTTGAGTGAGCGCCAGTCGCTTTGCAAGAGTTAGGGAGATCAGCGGCGCGCGCAGCGTCGGATCAGTTGCAAACGAGCTCGTGACGTAGGTGCGGTAACCTTTTCGGTTCAGGCGGTCGGCAAGGATGTAGAGCGCGCGTATCCCCGCCGAGTTAGAAATAAAACTTTGTGCGTAAATTACGTAATCGATTCTCATCAATCTAGTTTTCTTAAAAGATCACGAACGTGAGAATGAGTTTCATTCGAAGTCTGCCATTTCGAGGTTGTTTTTGTGACCGGCTAAATGTAGAGGCAATCTACGCAATTCACAATGGCAAATGACGGATCTAGTAGGGCCATTTTGCTGCCGCGAGTCGGGAGCCAAGTGAGCGTTTTAACGGGAGGTTATTTTTGAAGGGAATCATACTGGCAGGTGGAAGCGGAACTCGCCTCTATCCATCGACCAAATCGGTCAGCAAACAGCTGTTGCCCGTCTACGATAAACCGACAATTTATTACCCTCTGTCGGTTTTGATGCTCGCGGGCCTACGCGAGATTCTGATTATCAGCACGCCACGTGACCTTCCTTTGATTGAAGAGCTTCTCGGCACCGGCGCTGAACTCGGCCTCAAGTTCTCTTATGCTGAGCAGGCTAAACCCACCGGTATCGCCGAGGCTTTTCTCATTGGTGAGAAGTTTCTCGCTGGCCAACCAACCTGCCTGATCTTGGGTGACAATATTTTTTACGGTCACGATGTACCTGAGATGGTGGAGCGCGCAAGTTCGGTCAAAAAAGGGGCCACGGTTTTCGCCTATCACGTCAACGATCCGGAACGTTACGGTGTGGTCGAATTCAATCCGCAGCGCCAGGCTGTCAGCATTGAAGAAAAGCCTAGAGTTCCAAAGTCAAACTGGGCCGTGACAGGACTCTATTTTTACGACTCCACGGTGGTCGAACGAACCAAAAAACTAAAGCCGTCAGTGCGGGGAGAACTTGAGATCACCGATCTCAACCGGGCGTATCTCGAATCGGGCGACCTGCAGGTCCAAACTTTCGGACGCGGTGTCGCTTGGCTCGACACCGGTACCCATGATTCACTTCTGTCGTCGTCGCAGTTTGTGCAAACCATCGAGCACCGCCAAGGCCTCAAAATCGCGTGTCTCGAAGAGATTGCCTATTTGAAAGGCTTTATCACGGCTGCCGAGCTCAAGGTGTTGGCCGAGAAGAGCCCGCCAAGCAGCTACGGCATGTATTTGAAAAACATGGTTCAGCGCCCCGATTTTGGGCGCTAAGGCAAAGTGACTTGGAGAAGACCATTTGAAAATCAGTGAATTTGCCATCAAGGGACCGAAGCTGCTCGAAATGCGCAAGTTCGGCGACGCTCGCGGTTTTTTTACAGAGCGCTTTCGCCTTGATCAGTTCACAGAGGCAGGCATCCCTGCGGCTGAGTTCATGCAAGACAATTACTCGCGCTCGGAGCAAAACGTGCTTCGCGGTCTGCACTATCAGTACGATCGGCCCCAAGCAAAGCTTGTGACCGCGACCGTTGGTCGGATCTTAGACGTGATCGTCGACATTCGCGCGCAGTCGCCCACTTTTGGCCAAAGTCTCAGCGTGGAGCTCGATGGTGATAGCCCGGCATGGCTCTGGGTGCCCATCGGATTTGCGCACGGTTTTGTCGTGCTGAGCCCAACTGCAGATATCATGTACAAAGTGAACGCACCTTACAATCCACAGGGCGAAGGCGGTATCGCCTGGAACGACCCGAGCATCAAGATCGCTTGGCCGACAGTGCAGCCGCTCTTGAGCGGCCGAGATCTTACGCAGGGTAGTTTTGCCGATTATAAAAAAGCACCCAGGTTTTAATTTCGCGGCACGACTTTGACGTGAAGCCGATTCTCGCTCAGAACAATCGAGTAAATTTCCGACTCGTATCGTGCGTTTTGATCCGAAATAACTGTGAGCGGTT